>NZ_CP126256.1:3000000-3318982 GCF_003234265.2 Curtobacterium sp. MCSS17_015 | reverse complement strand
GTCCGCTCGTCTCCTGGTCTCGTTGCTCGGTTGCGGCTTCGGGGTGGTGCTGTGTCCGCGGGGGCGGCGTCTCGTGGTGGACGACCGGCGACACGCGGGCCGTACCGACAGCACCCCGCGCTTCGTGGACGGTCAGCGCGGTGTTCTGGGCGCCGGTCCACCGTCGAGCTTCCCACAGGGTTGTCCACAGAGTGTTCCGCGGCCTGGTGGACGGCGACCGACGGGGTGCTCCCCCGCAGTACCGGGCATCCGGCCGTGCAGTGACACAACTGTAAAGGACCAGACCGCGTCGCACCGAACGGAAGTTGTCCCCAGTGTGGAGAATCGGTCGTGGCGCGGGCGGTCGGCCCGGCGGGGTAGCGGCGTTTGACCTGTCAGCCGTCGTCACGTACCGTTGTCCAGTTGACTGCGGCCGTTCGGTCGCGCCTTCCGCGTCAACCAACGCATACGTGACGGCTCGCCGCGAGCAGCCGTGTGGAGATCATCATGAGCAAGCGCACCTTCCAGCCGAACAACCGCCGCCGCGCCAAGAAGCACGGCTTCCGGGCCCGCATGCGCACCCGCGCCGGCCGCGCCATCCTCGCCGCACGCCGCGGCAAGGGGCGCACCGAGCTCTCCGCCTGATCCGCGGGGTCCTCGCCGTGTTGGCCCGAGCCAACCGCATCGTCCGAGGCGACGACTACCGAACGGTCGTGCGCCGTGGCCGCAAGAGCGCCACGGCGCACGCCGTCGTGTCGGTGGTCCGTCGCCTCGACGACGATCGTGGTCCCACGAGGTTCGGGTTCATCGTGGCGAAGACCGTCGGGAACGCGGTGACGCGCAACCTGGTGCGCCGCCGACTGAAGGCCATCGCACACGGACTCCTCCCGAGCGCCCCGCTCGGGTACGACGTCGTCGTTCGTGCACTGCCAGCCGCTGCGCAGGCCGGATGGCCTACCCTGCTCGAAGACATCACGCGCTCCTTCGCGCGCGGTGTGGAGAAGGCAGCATGAACCGGTTCCTCTGGGTCGTCGCGTTGCTCCCGCGCAACGCTTGCGTCGTCGTGCTCCGGGCCTACCGTGCGGTGATCTCACCGCTCTACGGCAACGTGTGCCGGTACCACCCGTCGTGTTCCCGGTACGCGCTCGAGGCGATCCAGCAGCACGGCGTCATCCGCGGATCGGCCATGGGAGCGTGGCGGATCGCACGGTGCAACCCCTGGGCCGCCGGTGGGATCGACGACGTCAGGGAACGTCGCCGCCCCTTCAACGTCAGTCGGTTCGGGTTCGTGCTCGCACCGAGCCCGCAGCAACAGCAGAACTCGGCCGGCACGGTCCGACCGGTGCTGCTCCCCCAGCGCACTCGAAAGGCGTGACCTCCTCATGGAGATCCTGAACACTCTCCTCTGGCCGCTCAAGTGGGTGGTGTCCGCGATCCTCGTCGGGTTCCACTGGCTCTTCGAGACCATCGGGATGGACCCGTCAGCGGGCATCACGTGGGTCCTGTCGATCATCTTCCTGACGTTCGTGGTGCGCGCCGCGCTGATCCCGATCTTCGTGCGCCAGATCAAGTCGCAGCGTCGCATGCTCGAGGTCGCGCCGCAGCTGAAGAAGATCCAGGACAAGTACAAGGGCAAGAAGGACCAGTTCTCGCGCGAGGCCATGTCCCGCGAGACGATGGCGCTGTACAAGGAGACCGGGACGAACCCGCTGAGCTCCTGCCTGCCGCTGCTGATCCAGATGCCGATCTTCTTCTCGCTGTACTCCGTGCTGCACGAGGCGCAGATCAACAAGGCCGGCATCGGTCTGCTCACGAACGAGCTCGCCGCCGACTTCGGCAACGCGGCCCTGTTCGGCGCCCCACTGCACGAGACGTTCACGAACGCGTCCGGCTGGGAAGTCCGGGTCATCGCCGGCTTCATGATCGTCGTGATGACCGCCTCGCAGTTCATCACGCAGCTGCAGCTCGTGGCCAAGAACATGTCGCCGGAGACCAAGGAGTCTCCGATGTACCGCCAGCAGAAGATGATGCTGTACATCCTCCCGCTGGTGTTCGTGATCTCGGGTCTCTCGTTCCCGCTCGGCGTCATGTTCTACTGGCTCGCCTCGAACATCTGGACGATGGCGCAGCAGTACTTCGTCATCCGTAGCATGCCGACCCCGGGTTCCGAGGCTGCCCTCGCCCGCGAGGCACGTCTGGCCAAGAAGGCCCAGCGGCGCGGCACCCCGGCGACCGCCGGTGTCCTGACAGAGGCCGGCACCGGCGCCTCGGTGGCCGAGGTCGAGGCACGTGTCACCACTCAGCGGCAGCAGCCGGTCGGCAAGTCGCGCGCCAAGAAGAACGGGAAGAGCAAGTGACCGAGCAGGACACCGCAGCTGTCGTCGACACCACCGAGGACGAGCAGGTCCTGGGCCAGGCGCCCGGGGAGGACGGCGAGGACGAGACCCGCGACGAAGCGGACATCGCGGCCGACTACATCGAAGAGCTGCTCGACATCTGCGACCTCGATGGTGACATCGAGATCGAGGAGCGCGCCGGTCGGGTGTACCTGACCGTGACGGACGACGGTGAGGCGCTCCGGGTGCTCGCGAAGCCGGACACCGTGTCCGCGCTGCAGGAGCTCACCCGCATCGCCGTGCAGGCCGAGACCGGGGAGTTCAGCCGGCTGATCCTCGACATCGGTGGATCCCGTGATGCCCGGGCCACGGAGCTGCAGCGTCTCGTCGACACCGCAGTCGAGCGCATCGAAGCCGGTTCGACCACTGCTGCCCTGCCGCCGATGTCGTCCTACGAGCGGAAGCTCGTGCACGACCTGGTCGCCGAGAAGGGCTTCCACTCGGAGTCCGAGGGTGAGGGTCGCGACCGTCACACCGTCGTCACCCGATGACCGACGCCGACACCACGGCCGGTTCCGAGCCTCCTGTCCTGGAGACGGAGCCGGCCGTTGCCGCATCCCTCTTCGGGGCGCAGATCGAGGGCGCACGGTCCTTCACCAGCGAACTCGCGCGCCGTGGCGAGGAGCTGGGTCTCATCGGGCCGCTCGAGCTGCCCCGGCTGTGGACTCGACACATCCTCAACTCTGTCCTGCTCGCACCGCTGCTCCGGGAAGGCGCATCGGTGGGTGACGTCGGATCAGGGGCTGGCCTTCCCGGTCTCGTGCTGGCCATCGCCCGGCCGGACGTGTCCATGACGCTCATCGAGCCGATGGAGCGTCGGACCGAGTGGCTCCGCGGTGAAGCCGACCGTCTCGGCCTGACCAACGTCACGGTCGTCCGCGCGCGCGCTGAGGACGTCGCCGATGAGCTCGTGCTCGATCAGGTGACGGCGCGTGCCGTGAGCGCCCTCTCGAAGCTCATCCCGCTGACTGTCCCGCTCGTCCGCTCCGGCGGGCAACTCATCCTCATGAAGGGTGCGCGGGTCGATGACGAGGTCGCAGCCGCTCGCAAGGTGATCCTGCGGAAGCGCCTGGAGGACGTCGAGGTCCTCGAGCTCGGAGTGGGTGTGGTCGACGAGACCACGCGCGTCTTCCGGGCTACAGTTGAGTGACGCCACCGGTCCGGTCTGACCGGGCCTGCTGCTGGTCGGCTGAGCGCGTCGAGGGGCGGTGGCACACCACCGAACTGCCCGATGTTCCACGTGAAACACAGACCGGGGAAGAGGCACTCGTTGAGTTCGTCCACTGACTACGACGCGTCGACACCTCTCGCCCGGGAGATCGCCGATCTCAACCGGCGCCGACGAGCGATCGCGATGCAGCAGTTCCCGCTGCCGGAGAAGACCCGTGTCTTCACGGTGTCGAACCAGAAGGGTGGCGTCGGGAAGACGACCACCACGGTCAACCTCGCTGCGGCGCTCGCTCACGGCGGCGCACGGGTGCTCGTGATCGATCTCGATCCGCAGGGGAACGCTTCCACCGCCCTGGGCATCGACCACCAGGCCGAGGTGGCGAGCATCTACGACGTCATCGTCGACGAGGCTCCCATGGCGGACACGGTCCAGCGATCCCCCGAGTCCGAGACGCTGTGGTGCGTGCCTGCGACGATCCACCTCGCAGGCGCGGAGATCGAACTCGTCTCGCTCGTCGCCCGGGAGCAGCGGCTGCGCACCGCCCTCGACGAGTACCTCGCCTCCGTCGAGGAGCCGTTCCACTACGTCTTCATCGACTGCCCGCCGTCGCTCGGTCTCCTCACGATCAACGCCTTCGTCGCGGCCAAGGAGGTGCTCATCCCGATCCAGTGCGAGTACTACGCACTCGAGGGATTGAGCCAGCTCCTTCGGAACATCGAACTCATCGAGCGGCACCTCAACCCTCATTTGGCCGTGTCGACGATCCTGCTCACGATGTACGACGGCCGGACCAACCTGGCCAATCAGGTCGCCAACGAAGTGCGGACACACTTCGGTGATCAGGTCCTGCAAGCGATGATCCCGAGGTCCGTCCGAGTGAGCGAAGCGCCGAGCTACGGACAGAGCGTGGTGTCGTACGACGTCAACTCCACCGGCTCGCTCTCCTACCTGGAGGCGGCGGCCGAGATTGCAGAACGAGGAGCGAAGGCCTGATGGCAACCAAGCGGACCGGGCTCGGGCGCGGCATCGGCGCCCTCATCCCCACGACGAACGAGCAGCAGGAGCGGCCCGTCGACGTGTTCTTCCCATCGGGGGGGACCTCGGCAGCGGACACGACCAGCGGTTCGGCTGGCGCGGCGACGGCGGAGGAGCTGCTCGCCGTTCCGGGTGCTCGGCTCGCGAACCTCAACCCACTCGACATCGTTCCGAATGCCCAGCAGCCGCGGAAGGAATTCCGTGAAGAAGAGCTGCAGGAACTGGTGCACTCGATCCGCGAGATCGGACTCCTCCAGCCGATCGTGGTGCGCCCGATCGTCGGCGCCGCCGGTACGGCACCGCAGTACGAGCTCATCATGGGCGAGCGACGCCTCCGTGCGACGAAGGAGCTCGGCCTCGCCACCATCCCCGCGATCGTCAAGGACACCCCAGACGATGCGATGCTCCGTGACGCCCTGCTGGAGAACCTGCACCGCGCCCAGCTGAACCCGCTGGAGGAGGCGTCCGCTTACCAGCAGCTGCTGGCTGACTTCGGCATCACGCAGGAGCAGCTCGGGCAGCGGATCGGCCGGTCGCGGCCACAGATCACGAACACGATCCGTCTGCTGCGGTTGCCGTCCCCCGTGCAGCGTCGTGTTGCCGCTGGAGTGCTCTCGGCCGGGCACGCCCGTGCGATCCTCGCGGCGCCCGACGCAGAGGCCATGGAGTACCTCGCGGAGAAGATCGTCAACGAGGACCTGTCGGTACGTGCGGCTGAGGCCATCGCGCAGCAACTCTCGGCGAAGACGCCGGCCAAGGCCCCCGCGGTGCCGTCCAAGCGCCAGGTGCACTTCAACGACATGGCGGAGCGTCTCGGCGACCGGTTGAACACCCGCGTCAAGATCGCAGTCGGTGCTCGCAAGGGATCGGTGACCATTGATTTCGCGAACCCGGACGATCTGAACCGGATCTTGGGCGAACTCGGTATCGACGACGTGGCGCGCTGAGCCGCAGTCACCGTCGAGGGCGCCCAGGCGGCCGCTGAGGGGTGCACGGGACGTCCGAGGCTCTCCGGGCCACCAGGAGGGCGTGCTGCGGCCTCCAGTGGGCGCACAGCGGACGCCAACGCCGTTCAGGGGCTCCTCTGGGAAGCGTCGGGACGCGTCCGAGCCGACTTCTCCCGGTCGTCCGCGGGAAAGTGGCCTCTGGCTCTGCGCTCCGGACCTGGTGAGCCCGCGGTACCCGGTCGAGGGAGATGGCGACGGCGATCCGCACGCCAATCTGCGGATGATCCGCGGCTGGAGGCTCCTGGGACCGACTCAGCAGCCAACGATGTTCCACGTGGAACACCTTGAGCGAGGTACGCAGGTCTGTTGCCTCGCGGTCTCTTGACGCTCGCTGTACGGATCAGCGGGTGGGCCATCCCACCACATTCGGTGGCCCCAGGACGTGGCTCCCGGTGACCCGTAAC
Source organism: Curtobacterium sp. MCSS17_015 (assembly GCF_003234265.2). Lineage (NCBI taxonomy): Bacteria > Bacillati > Actinomycetota > Actinomycetes > Micrococcales > Microbacteriaceae > Curtobacterium > Curtobacterium sp. MCSS17_015. Next base: position 3,312,990 of record NZ_CP126256.1, on the reverse strand, counting down.
GCACCCATCGTCCTCGGCCGACCCGCAGAAGACTCCCTTGAAGCAGCGTCTACCGCCAGAGCTGGATTTCGGGTCTGCAGCTCGAGACCGCGGCGCTCTCGGTGTCGGCTCGGCGGCGACGCGGGCGATCGCGGGATCGGGATGTTCGGGCCGCTCAGGTGCCGGAGCACCGTGGAGCACCGACAACTACGAACTGGCCCGATGGACGAGGCGGTCGGCGAGGTGACGCTGCCTCGGGGTCTGACGGAGTTCCACGTGAAACGTTGACAATGCCGTGCTTCCTCATGCGCTCTGCAGCGAGACCGCGTTTCACGTGGAACATCGCTCGTGCTTGCCGGGAGCCGCACAGTACGAGACGCGGGCACTGCCGTCGGCCCGTCAGCACAGGTTGACCCGCCGGGAGGCTCGCTCTCGAGCAGCACAAAGAAGATGGCCGTCGTCCGCTCACTGACGTCCTGGCGGACTCGAGACTCCATTCAGTGGCTGTGGCGTCGGACTCGTCGACTGTCTCTCGTCGCGGAGCTCCGTCTGCGCGGATCCTGCCTCGTCAACGCGCCACTCCCCCAGCCGCACGGCAGGTGGATATCCCCGACTGAACGGCACTGGTGGTATCGACTCCGAGGCAGAACGCACCACGCGCAGAACGATCACGGCCCAATGCCCACGGGCAGAACGCAGACGGCGCAACGTACAAGGGGAAGAACGATCAAGGGAGGAACGCACGAGGGGGGAACGATCAGGGGGTAGATCGTGCCAGGGGCGGACAGACGCGTTCCACGTCGGCAGGCTCGAGCCGCGATGAAGCTGTGCAGGTGGCGGAGCGCCCCGCGTGCCTGCGAGCGCTGTTGCAAGGGCGCAGGCCGACGACGGGAGCGAAGGATGGTCGTTACGCCCGTTCGCCGGGGGCGCTGTGCTGATGCCCCAGCATGCTCTTGCGCAAAGGCCCCCTCCGACGTCGACGGAGCGAGGGCGGGCTCCTCACGGGGCCTCACCACCACACCTGCAGAAGCAGACGCGCAGGACGGGGTCGAGTTCGACGCCGACGAGGGTGTCGGAACTGAGCTCGTGCTGCGATCCGTGCGCACGCACGCTAGCGCAACGAGCCGACCGGCGCAGCTGAGGTACCGAGGCGCCAGCGCGGCCGCGGCCCGACTCACCGACGGCGTCAGGTCACACCGATCGAGCTGCGCCGCCTACCGGCCAGGACGATCGCCGCGATCGAGATCGGCGTCCCCAGCAGCCTGATGCGGGAGAGTAGGTGTGTTCAGCGCGGCCGCCGACTGATCCACGAAGCACCCGACGGCCGGATCGTGCACGATGTCGTCCGTCTCATCGACGGATCCACTGGATCGTGCTGGACAGTGGCGACGATCGGGTGGGAGTCGTCGATGTCTGGCGGACGGTCGTCCCGTCGATGCTTCGCCCCCAGCGGGGCTCGCGCCGTCAGGCGAACTCGTGCAGTGGCAGGTGGAACAGACGCCCGTCACAAGGCGATCGGGTGACCGCATTCGAGGCCACTGCGGCGCCTGTGGTGGTGTGATCGATGACCCCGACACGAGCGTTTCCCCTTCTGATCGGGGGTTGGGCCGATCTCGACCGCAGTTCGTGTCTGCGGACACGCGCGCGATGGCTGCTCAGGAAGCCCTGCGACGCGCGTCGGAGCCGGATGTCTCGGACCGCTCCGTGACCAGGAAGCCGGACGCCGAGTGAGATCGGCGGAGTTGAGTCGCGATGGTGTTCCACGTGGAACATCGGGGTCGGCCCTACCTCGATCGCAGACCGCGCTTCAGGCAGGTCACCCGCCGGAGTGAGTCGGGCTCGGTCAGGCCGTGTGATCCCGGATGGCCTGCTCGGCGAGCTCCGCATAGGTCCACCCGAGGTCGAACCCCGACGCCGAGAGCGCCTGTGGCACGAGCGACGTCTCGGTCAGTCCCGGCAGCACGTTCGACTCGAGGAACCAGGGTGTGCCGGCCCCGTCGACGATGATGTCGACACGGGACACATGCCGCAGCCCGAGCGCGCGATGCGCGAGGACCGCCGCCGCTGACGCAGCGCTCGACTGCTCGTCCGACAACCGGGCCGGCGTGTAGAAGGTCGTCTCGCCGGCGTTGTAACGCGCCTCGTAGCCGTAGAAGCCGTTGCGCGGGACGATCTCGACCGGGGCCAGGGCGAGCGGCCCGTCCCCCGTGTCGATGATGCCGACTGCGATCTCGGTGCCGCGGATGAGCTGCTCGATGACGGCGTCCTCGCAGTAGGTGTAGGCGGCGACCATGGCCCGCGGGAGGTCCTCCACGTTCTCGACGAGGGTCACCCCCTGGGCGCTACCGCCTCGTGCGGGCTTGACGGCGAGCGGCACCGGGTGCTCGGCGGCGATGGCCTGGAGCACGCCGACTGCGCCCAGCTCACGGAACACGTCGTGCGACAGCGTGATCGATCGCGGGGTCCGGACGCCGGCGCGGGAGACGAGGGCGGACGCCGTCGGCTTGTCCCATGCGAGACGAGCGGACGTCGAGCGTGAGCCGACGTAGGGGATGTCGAGGGCCTCCAGGATGCCGCGCAGCGCGCCGTCCTCCCCTGAGGCGCCGTGCAGGGCCGGCCACACGACGTCGGGACGGTCGGCGCTCAGGGCGGGCAGCAGCGATGCGTCGGCGTCCCGGAGGTCCACCTGCCAGCCGTACCCGGCGAGCGAGTCCGCGACGCGTCGGCCGGATCGCAGCGAGATGTCGCGTTCGTGCGAGATCCCCCCGGCGACGACGACGACGTGACGGCGGGCGAACTCAGCCATGGAGGATCCTCTGCGAATGGTGTTGTGGTGCGGAAAGACCTGTTCAGGACAGGTTCGGCGGCGGCGAGCTGACCGTCGGGCGGCTGAGCGTCGGGCGCGAGCGTGCGGTCGGGCCGAAGGTCTCGATGAGTTCCAGCTCGTCGTTGACGACCGATGCCAGACGCTTCACGCCGACGCGGATCTGCTCGGAGGTCGGGTAGCAGAACGACAACCGGATGTTGCCGGCCCCGCGGCCGTCGGCGAAGAAGGCGGTACCCGGTGTGTAGGCGACGAGCTCCTTGACCGCGCGGGGCAGCATGCCCTTCGAGTCGAGGGACTCCGGCAGGGTGAGCCAGACGAAGAAGCCACCGTTCGGCACGGTCCAGCTGAGGTCGGGCAGGAACTCCCCCAGTGCGGAGAGCATGGCATCGCGTCGTTCGGCGTAGAGCCCGCGGAAGGTGTCGACCTGGCCCTTCCAGTCGGCGGCGTCGAGGTAGGCGTTGACGACGTACTGCCCGAACGAGTTCGGTGCGAGGACGGCCGACTCGTTCGCGAGCACGAGCTTCTCGCGGATGGCGTGCGGCGCCAGGGCCCAGCCGACGCGGAACCCGGGGGCGAGCGTCTTCGAGAACGACCCGAGGTAGACCACACCCTCGTCGTCGATGGAGCGGATGGCCTGCGGCGCGGGCTCGTCGAACCAGAGCAGCCCGTACGGGTTGTCCTCGAGCACGAGGATGTCGTTCGAGCGGCAGATGTCGAGGACCTCGATGCGGCGCTCGCGGCTCATCGTGACCCCGGCGGGGTTGTGGAAGTTCGGGATCGTGTACAGGAACTTCATCCGCTTGCCCGCGGCCCGCAGACGGGCGATCGTCTCGCGCAGGGCCTCGGGGACCAGACCGAGCTCGTCCGTCGCCACGTGGACCGTCTCGGCCTGGTACGACCGGAAGACCCCGATGGCACCGACGTACGAGGGTGACTCGGCCAGGACGACGTCGCCCGGATCGATGAACAGCCGCGTGACGAGGTCCAGGGCGTGCTGGGACCCCGTGGTGACCACGACGTCCTCCGCGCTGGCACGGATGCCCTCCAGGCTCATCACGTCGACGATGTGCTCGCGGAGGGACCGCAGTCCCTGCCCGCCGCCGTACTGCAGCGCCATGGCCGCGTCGTCCTGCATGACCCGGTCGATCGAGCCCGTGACGAGTTCGCGCGGCAGCGCGGAGACGTACGGCATGCCGCCGGCGAGGGAGACCACCTCAGGCCTCGACGCGACGGCGAACAGAGCTCGGACCTCGGAGGCGCTCAGCCCGGCGGTGCGCTGGGCGTAGGAGTCGTACCAGGGGTCGAGACTGTTGCCGTTCGTCATCGAGTTACCTCCACTCGGTCGTTCTCGCCACAGTACGACATGGAGCAGGGCGTCCGTCGGTCCGCGACGCAGGCCGATCGGCGATCCGTGGCCTGGGCCCGACCGCACGGGCGTCGCACGCGCCCGTACCGGCCTGGAGGCCCGCCCAGCGCCCGCGGTCCTGCCCACCGCGCAACGGGCCTCCAGACAGGCGAACGCCCCGCCCTCCGATGGAATGGAGGGCGGGGCGTCCGGGTCTGTGCTGCGGATCCCGCTGTGCGAAGTCCCTACGCGAGGAAGTCCGCGAGGTCGGCCTCGAGGGCCGGCTTCGGCTTGGCACCGATGACGGTCTTCACGACCTCGCCGCCCTTGAACACCTTCATCGCCGGGATGGACGTGATCTGGTAGTTCATGGCCGACTGCGGGTTGTCGTCGACGTTGAGCTTGACGATCTCGATCTTGTCGGCGTGCTCCGCGGCGATCTGGTCGAGGATCGGCGAGACGGCGCGACACGGGCCGCACCACTCAGCCCAGAAGTCCACGAGGATCGTCTTGTCGGACTTGAGGACTTCGGCCTCGAACGTGGCGTCGGTGACGGCCTTGGCGTTGCTCATGTTTGCTCCTTCGACGGAAGTCGGTTCGGGAAGGTGAACGTCGTCGACGGACCGGGCATTCCCCCGGTCGGCCGCGCCGGGGTCAGACCCGGGCGGTGACGTCGATGATCGCCTCGGTCGGGGTGACGCCCTCGGCCTGGTCGGTGAGGTCGTGGTCGAGGTCCGCCAGGTACTTCTCGGCGTCGAGCGCGGCGACGGCACCGGAACCGGCGGCCGTGATCGCCTGGCGGTAGGTCGGGTCGAGCACGTCACCGGCGATGAAGACACCGGGGACGCCGAGCGCTCGGGACGAACGGCCCTCGACGGCGAGCGTGCCCTCGGGGGCGATCTCGAGCTGCCCGTGCACGAGGTGCGTGCGCGGGTCATTGCCGATCGCGATGAACAGCCCGTCGAGCGCCATCGAGGACACTTCTCCGGTGACGGTGTCCTTGAGCGTGACGCCCTCGACCGCGGAGTCACCCGTGATCCCGGTGACCTCCTTGTTCCACGCGAACTCGATCTTCGGGTCGTTCATCGCGCGGTCCTGCATGATCTTCGACGCGCGCAGCGAGTCCTTGCGGTGGATGACCGTCACCTTGTCGGCGAAGCGGGTGAGGAACGTGGCCTCTTCCATCGCGGAGTCGCCACCGCCGACGACGGCGATGTTCTTCTGGCGGAAGAAGAAGCCGTCGCACGTGGCGCACCAGGAGACGCCGTGGCCGGAGAGACGCTCTTCGTCGGCGAGGCCGAGGTGGCGGTAGGCGGAACCGGTGGCGTAGATGACCGTGAGGGCCTCGTAGGTCTCGCCGGAGCCGACCGTGACCTTCTTGACCCGACCGGTGAGGTCGACCGAGACGGCGTCGTCGTACAGGACCTCGGCACCGAACTTCTCGGCCTGTTCCTGCATCTTGATCATGAGGTCGGGGCCCTGGACGCCCTCGGGGAAGCCCGGGAAGTTCTCGACCTCGGTCGTCTTGGTCAGCTCGCCGCCGGTCTCGACGCTCGAGGCGACGATGAGCGGCTTCAGCTCAGCGCGCGCGGCGTAGATGCCGGCCGTGAACCCGGCGGGACCGGAACCGATGATGATGAGCTCGCGCATGACTGCCCTTCCGTTGCGTGCTACCGGGAGAACCCATGGTACCGGCGGGCCATTCCCCGGCAGCCGTGCGTGCCGGGCCGGCGGAGGCCCGAGGCGGCGACGCCCGCCGACCCCGCAGCCACGGTTCAGCGACCGAGTCGCGCCCGGACGAGGTCGACGGCGCTGCGGACCTCGGCGTTCCGGAGGAGCGCGAGGACGCCGAAGTACACCGCGACCATGACGATCCCGCCGAGCACGACGGTGATGAGCGCGCTCGTGAAGTCGGCCATGGCGAACCCGTCGGCGCGGAAGGCCCCGAAGAAGTGCACGACGACCAGGCCGACGGCACCGGCGACGAGCGCGGCGGCGACGAACTGCAGGTGCGAGCGGGTGACGACGGGGCCCTCGATGCCGTCGAGACGCCGACGGACGAGCACGAGCGCGACGATCGTCTGGGCCGACCCGGCGACGGTCGTGCACGCGGCCACGGCCAGGCCGATGACCTCCCCCGGCAGCGCGGTGACGGCGAGGGCCCCGATGACGAAGAGCCCCGACTGGACGAGCTGCATGAGGAACGGCGTCCGGTGGTCGTGCATGGCCCAGAACACCCGCTGGATGATGAAGAGCATGCTGAACAGGACCAGCCCGGGCATGTAGGCGAGCAGGACCGCGCCGATGGAGACGGCTCCGTCGAAGGTGTTCGAGAACATCCGCCCGAACGGCACGGCGACCACCATGAGCGCCACCGACGAGAACACCGTGAACAGTCCGACGATCCGCAGGGACAGCGACAGGTTGCGACGGACGGCAGCGAGGTCGCCGCGCTCGGCCTCGTGGCTCATCCGCGTGTAGTAGGCGGTGGCGATCGACACGGCGATGATCGAGTGCGGGAGCATGAACAGCAGCCAGGCGTTCTGCAGTACCGCGTTGCCGGCGTTCCCGGAACCGAGTGAGGCGACCCGCGACTGCACGATGCCGGCGAGCTGGGTGACGAGGATCATCGCGAACAGCCAGCCGGCGGCGGTCCCGGTGGCCTTGAGGCCGACACCGCGCCAGCGGAAGTCCGGCCGGAAGCTGAGCCCCGCGCGCTTCCAGAAGAACGGCAGGAACGCGGCCTGCGCGAGGACACCGAGTGTGGCGCTCCCGGCGAGGACGGCGATCTTCAGCGGTGTCCAGTCGTCGGTGCCGGAGTTGGTCGTGCGGTTGCCGAACAGGGCGATGAACACGACGAGACCCGAGATCGCGATGACGTTGTTGATGAGCGGTGCCCACGTGAAGGGCCCGAACACCTGCTTGGCGTTGAGGACTTCGCCGAGGAGCGAGTACAGCGCGTAGAAGAGGATCTGCGGCAGGCACCAGAACGCGAACGCCACCGCCAGGTCGGTCGCCGCCGGCGAGAACCCCTTGCCGTCGTTCGCCTGCGCCGCGTAGACGCGGACCAGGACGGGTGCGAGCAGGGTCGCGACGATCGTGATGACGACGAAGACCGAGGCCCCGAGCGTCACGATCTTGTTGACGTACGCGCGTCCGGCGTCCTCCTGCTTCATCGAGCGGACGATCTGCGGGATGAGGACCGCGGACAGCAGGCCACCGGCGATGAGCGCGTAGATGTTGTTCGGCAGCTGGTTCGAGACCGCGAAGGCGTCCGCCGAGCGGGAGTTCGTCTGACCGATCGCGTAGGCGAGCACGAACGTCTTCGCGAAGCCGAGCAGGCGGGAGATCATCGTCCCCGCTGCGAGCATCGCGCTCGCCCGCCCGAGGTTCCGCTCGCCCTGCGGTGCTGCGTCGACGGTCCCGGTGGACGGGGTGGTGCTGATGGTCGGCTCCTCGGGCTGGCGACGGGCGTCGCGGGTGCGGTCGTCGTCGTGGTCGTCGGACGGGAGGCTCGACCGCGCTCCGGCGCGCATGATCGCGTCCTCGAGACGGTCGCCGTCGGATCCGACGGTGTCGGTGCCGGAGCTGGCCGCGGCGATGGCGGTGGCGGCCCCGGGGACGGGGGTCGGGCCTCCAGGCCGGGTTTCGGCGTCGGGTGCCGGCGTGGCGCGGTCCGCTGCGACGACGCTCTCGGCGGGTCCGCCCGGGGCGGGGGGCTGGACCTCGAGCGGACGGTTCGGGTCGTCGTCCTCCGGCTCGGGCTCACCGTTGCGACGGCGGAGTCGGCGTCGGACGTTGCGGACGATGCCGAAGCCGAAGACGGCGATCACCGCGACGGCGGCGATGGCCGTGATGACGGTCTCCCACTGTGCCTGCACGTTGATCTCGACGGTGGCGGGCGTGGAGATCCGTGCGCCGGTCGCGCTGGTCAGCGACATCGACAGGGCGACCTTGCCGTTCGCGACCGACTGCACGGGGAAGGTGGTGCGCGTCGAGGAGCGGGGCTGGATCGTGACCTCGACGGCGTTCTCCTCGATGCGGAGGAACGAGTTCGACGGCGTGACGGTCAGGAACACGGTGACCGGGAAGTCCGACCGGTTGCGGACCGAGATCGGCAGCGAGGAGCGGTCGCCGAGCAGGGTGATGTCGCTCGAGTTGACGATGCCGACGGTGCCGACGGTCTCGTCGTTCGTGGCGACGATGCCGTCGACCACCGTCGTGAGGCCGTCGGTGTCCGCGCGCCAGGCGTTGGACGCGGCCGCGAGGGTGGTGAGGCGCGCCGGGGCGGTGACCGCTGCCGGGTCCTGGACGGCGCTGGCGAAGTCGGCGAGTTCCTGCTCGGAGCGGACGAGACGTCGGAGCGTCGCGAGCCGGTCGTCAGCGACGCTGCTGCTCTGCAGGGTGAGGGAGCCGGGCGTCGCGTCGACGACGGTGGAGAAGTCGGTCGGCGAGACCCAGACCGTGCTCTCGAGGGTGTCGAGGGCCTTCTCGAGGCGGCTGGAGTCCGTCGGCCAGGACCGGTCGAGCGTGAGGAGGACCGGTCCGGTCGCGGTGCCCTGGACGGCGACGGTCGCCAGGGTGGCGGACAGTTCGGACATGGCCTTCGCGGCGGCGCGTCCGTCGGTGGCGCTGGCGGCTTCGCGCAGGAGGCCGGACATGGCCTGGTCGGACACGAGGGCCTGGGTCGACCCGATCTCCTCGGAGGCGGCGACGGTGGTGTTGCCGCCGGCGGAGGTGTTGCCGCTCGAGACGAGCGTCGAGCGGTACCCGGCGGCGCCGAGCGCGGTGAGGTCGTCCGTGGCGACGGTGCCCTCGGCGGGCCAGGCGACGGTGTCCACCGTCCAGGGGAAGTCGACGAGCGACTCCGAGGTGGGGAGGGTCGCGGGGGCGTCGGCAGCCGGGCCCGTGCCGTCGCCCGTCGGATCACCGGGGGTGGCGTCGGCGGTCGGGGTGCCCGTCGTCCCGGTGTCGTCCTGGCCGGCACCGCCCTGGTCCGCGCCGTCGTCCGTGCCGGGTGTCCCGGCGGTGGCGCCGTCCGAGGGGGCGGGGGCCGTGGGGCTCGGCGTCGCGCCCGGGAACCGGTCGTCCTCGACGGCCGCGGCGATCGCCTGGTCGAAGGAGATCGGCGCGGCGATGCCCGGCAATCCGGCCTGATGGAGACCGGCGACGTCGGCATCGGCGTAGGACAGCGGGAACTTCTCGTTCCGCAGGCCCTCGAGGCGCTCGAGCCAGGCGGTCGCCGAGCTCGGGGCGTCGTCGCCGAGGAGCCGGATCGAGGCGATGATGCGCGGGTCGACGGCGAGGGCGACGCTGTGGCCCTCCGCCGCGTCGAGCTGCTGGGTCAGGGTGCCGTCGACGGCGGTGTCGGCAGCGAGGGCGCCGGCCGAGAGCACGCCGTCCTCGGTCGCCGGGACCGTCACGGGCATCGCGACGGCGACGTCGACGGGCGCGCGGTCGAGTGCGGGGTTCCACGTGAAGGCGGAGCGTCCGACCGCGAACGTCGACCCCGCTGCGTACGAGGCCGCGATGCGCCGGGCACCGAACGGGTTCAACGTGCCGAGCCGCACGTCGTCGAACGGGACGCTGATGGCGCTGACCGTGACCGAGCGGTGCGCGGGGACCACCGGGACGTCCACCGAGTCCATCGGGACGCCGACGTAACCGTCTGACGAGGTGTCGCCGAGCCAGTCCGTGAGGATGTCACGCGTGCCCACGACCGGGCGGATGATGTCGAGGTCCGCACGGCCGGCCGGCAACGCGACGTCCGTGTCGTTCGTGACCGTGAGGGACAGCGAGAGGTCGTCGCCGAGCTCGAGGACACCTTGCCCGGAGGGCGTCAGCTCGACCGAGGTCGTGCCGGACTGGGCGGTGGTCGGGTCGGCGGGCTTCGAGCTGGTGGCGGCGTCGGCGACGTCCACCGCAGCGGGCGCGATGACCAGACCGGTGGCGACCAGGGCGGACGCGGCGGCGGCGAGCACGGTACGGAGTATCTGCATGTGAGAGGGCCCTGGTCGTGAGCGGGCCACGACGAGTGTATGAGGCACGACCATGACAGCAGGCGGGCGCGCAGGTGCTCACCGCCATCATCTGGGATGATCGACGGCGTCATGCAGTCCGTAGCCCAGGCCGTCGAACGACTCGACGCACTCGCCGCCACCGACACCGTCGACGTCCTCGCACGGGCGTTCGCCGCAGCCGGTCACGAACTCGCCCTCGTCGGCGGGCCCGTCCGCGACGCCTTCCTCGGCCGCCCGGTGACCGACCTCGACTTCACCTCGGACGCCCGGCCCGACACCATCCTGCGGATCGTCGAACCCCTCGCGAGTGCGACCTGGGACGTCGGCCGCCAGTTCGGCACCATCGCCGCCCGGGTGCGCGGCGAACAGGTCGAGATCACCACCTACCGCAGCGACGTGTACGACGGCGAGACCCGCAAGCCCGAGGTCACGTTCGGCGACACCATCGAAGACGACCTGCTGCGCCGTGACTTCACCGTCAACGCGATGGCGCTCCGACTCCCCCAGCGGGAACTCGTCGACGTGCACGGCGGCGTCGAGGACCTGCTCGCCGAACGGCTCGCGACCCCGCAGGAGGCGCGGATCTCGTTCCGCGACGACCCGCTCCGGATGATGCGCGCGGCACGGTTCACCGCACAGCTCGGCTTCACGGTGTCCGACGACGTCCGTTCCGCCATGGCGGACCTCGCCGACTCCATCGACATCGTCTCCGCCGAGCGCGTGCGGGACGAACTGGTCAAGTTGCTCGACACGTCGGACCCCGTGGAGGGGCTCCGGCTCCTGGTGGACACCGGCATCGCCGAGCGGATCCTGCCCGAGCTGCCCGCGATGAAGCTCGAGATCGACGAGCACCACCACCACAAGGACGTGTACGAGCACTCGCTCACCGTCCTCACCCAGGCCATCGGGTACGAGGCCGAGCGCCACCCGGGCGACGCCCCCGACACCGTGCTCCGGCTCGCGGCGCTCCTGCACGACATCGGCAAGCCGGCGACCCGGAAGCTCGAGCCCGGTGGGGCCGTGAGCTTCCACCACCACGACCTGGTCGGCTCCAAGCTCGCGAAGAAGCGCCTGCGCGCGCTGCGCTTCGACAACGACACCATCGCGTCGGTCGCCCGCCTGATCGAACTGCACCTTCGGTTCTTCGGCTACACCGAGGGCGCCTGGACCGACGCGGCCGTCCGCCGCTACGTGCGCGACGCGGGCGACCAGCTCGAGCGGCTGCACGAGCTCACCCGCTCCGACGTCACCACCAGGAACCGCCGGAAGGCGGACCGGCTCGGCTTCGCCTACGACGACCTGGAGGCCCGGATCGCCGTCCTCGCGGAGCAGGAGGAACTCGACTCCATGCGTCCCGACCTGTCCGGGGACGACATCATGCGCATCCTCGACATCCCGCCGGGGCGCGCCGTCGGCGAGGCGTACCGCTTCCTGCTCGAGGCGCGGATGGACGAGGGGCCGCTCGGCCCCGACGAGGCCGAGGCGCGTCTGCGCACCTGGTGGACGTCCCGCGACGCGTAGCCCGCGGGTAGAGCCGGGGGGACGCGGCGGACCGGTGGCGCGCCTCCAGGCCGTCCGCTACGATGGGCAGGTTGTCTCGCGCGCATTCAGCGTGCCGAGGCACATGCATCAACCCTCCTGCCCCGGGAACTGCCCGGGGCCGCTGAGACCAGAGGAGGTGGGTTCCGCATGCACCAGTACGAACTGATGGCGATCCTCGACCCCGAGATCGATGAGCGCACCGTCGCTCCCAGCCTGGACAAGTTCCTCGCGGTCATCCGCAACGACGGTGGCACCGTCGACAACGTGGACGTCTGGGGTCGTCGCCGGCTCGCTTACGAGATCGCGAAGAAGACCGAGGGCATCTACGCCGTCGTGAACTTCACGTCGTCCGCCGACTCCGCCAAGGAGCTGGACCGCCAGCTCGGTCTCTCCGAGGCCGTCCTGCGCACCAAGGTCCTCCGCGCCGAAGAGGGCATGGCCCAGGTCGCCGCTCAGAAGGAGCGCGACGAGGCCCGTGCCGCCCGCAAGGCCGCCAACGCGTCGGCCACCGCGACCGCGAGCGCCGAGTAGCCCGTGGCCGGCGAAACCGTCATCACGGTGGTGGGCAACCTCACCGCGGACCCGGAGCTGCGCTACACGCAGAACGGGCTCGCCGTGGCGAACTTCACCATCGCGTCGACTCCTCGCACGTTCGACCGTCAGGCGAACGAGTGGAAGGACGGCGACGCGCTGTTCCTCCGTGCGAGTGTGTGGCGCGAGTTCGCCGAGCACGTGGCGGGGTCGCTGACGAAGGGCTCGCGCGTCATCGCGCAGGGTCGTCTGCGTCAGCGTTCCTACCAGGACCGTGAGGGTCAGCAGCGGACGAGCATCGAGCTCGAGGTCGACGAGATCGGCCCCTCGCTGCGGTACGCGACCGCCCAGATCACCCGCGCGCCGGGTGGCAGCGGCGGTGGCGGTGGACGCGGCCAGGTCGGTGGCGGCGCCGGGGGCAACTCCGGTGGCGGCAACGGCGGTGGCTGGAACAACGGCGGCGGCGGGCAGTCTGACGCCCCGTGGTCCCCGCAGGGTGGTCAGCAGGGCGGCGGCAACGCACAGTCGAACGACGTGTGGTCCACCCCCGGCGGCACCTACGACGACGAGACCCCGTTCTGATCCTCAGCGGTCTGACGACACAACTTCTTCTTCTCTAAGGACACACAATGGCTGGAAAGAGCACCGGCGACCGCCGGAAGCCTCGCGGCAAGGGCGGCAAGAACGCCGCTCCCGCGAAGGCGATCAAGGTCGGCGTCATCGACTACAAGGACGTTGCGACCCTTCGCAAGTTCATCTCGGAGCGTGGCAAGATCCGCGCCCGTCGCATCACCGGCGTCTCCGTCCAGGAGCAGCGCCTCATCGCCCGTGCCGTGAAGAACGCCCGTGAGATGGCGCTCCTCCCCTACGCCGGCTCCGGCCGCTGATCGGAGGTCGACACATGTCGAAGCTCATCCTCACCCACGAGGTCTCCGGCCTCGGTTCCGCCGGTGACGTCGTCGACGTCAAGAACGGCTACGCCCGCAACTACCTGATCCCGCAGGGCTTCGCCGTGTCGTGGTCGAAGGGCGGCGAGAAGCAGATCGAGTCGATCCGTGCTGCTCGTGCCGCGCGCGAGCTCGCCACCATCGAAGAGGCCCAGGACCTCAAGATGAAGCTCGAGAACGCCACCATCCAGCTGTCGGTCAAGGCCGGCAAGGACGGACGTCTGTTCGGCTCCGTCCGCCCGGGCGACGTCGCTGACGCCGTCAAGGCGCAGGGCGTCGGCTCGCTCGACAAGCGCAAGGTCGAGGTCCCTGCGACCATCAAGACCGTCGGTGACCACGAGGCCACCGTGCGTCTGCGCGAGGACATCGTCGCGACCATCTCGCTGAAGGTCGTCGCCGCCAAGTAGGCAGCACCAGCACCGCCGGAGGGCGGGTCTCCCATGACGGGAGGCCCGCCCTCCGTCGTTCCGGGACTGCGCGTCGGGCGGGTGTTGTGTCCTCTTCGGGCACGGGAGGCCCGCCCTCCGTCGTTGTCGGGACCGCGCCGTCGGGCGGGTGTTGTTTCCTCTCCGGGCACGGGAGGCCCGCCCTCCGTCGTTGTGGGGCGGGGGTAGACGGCCGCCGTGCAAGCGCTCGCACGTCGGGTCCGGGCCGACGCGGAGGCACTCGCGCTCCCCCGTACCCTCGCAGGCAGGGCGAGCGACGATGGCCGCCACGATGGCCCGCTCGCTCCTGGCAGGCGGGACGCTGATCGTGGGCGGGGGACGGTGCTCGTGCATCTGGGGACCGGGATCGCGTCGACGGTGCAGGTGCCGATGGTGACGCCGGCGATGCGGGCCGGGACGCTGGGCGTGGGGTCGGGACCGGAACCGAGCGACGCGCCGGTGGAAGCGGTCTCCGACGACGGCGACGGCGTGTCGGCGGGCGACGAGGGCGTCCTGGAGGCCGGGGTCGGACGAGCAGGTTCGGCACCCGAAACACGACTGGCCGGTTACGCCCTGCCCCGATCTGCCTGCCTGGGAGCCAGCCGAGTAGCTTGGGACGCCGAGGGCGTTTGTCAAGTCGGTTCTGCACAGTGGCAGCCTTCGAGGGGAACCTTCGACTCCCACTTGAAGCCGAGTTCTCCACACACGGTGTGGAACGCAAAACCCCCGGTCAAAAGTCGAAAGTGTGTTCTCCGACCGACTTATCCCCAGCGGAGTGCACAACCCTCCACACAGGAGTCCGGCGTGTTCCGCAACCTCTCCACAGAGTTGTCCACAGGGACTGTTGCTGGGGATAACTGTGTACCCGTAGCTTGGCCCAGCGACTCGGTGATGTCGGTCGCCCGGGGTAGAACTGCTCGGTGAGGAACGGTGAACGGGCCGTCCACCAGCACCGTCACGAACACTGAGGAGCACGTGTGTCGATCGCGCATCTGGAGCCGGCCCCGCAGGAGTACGCCGAGCGGAACACCGATCGGACTCCCCCGCACGACATGCTCGCGGAGCAGTCGACCATCGGCGGCATGATGCTCTCGAAGGACGCCGTCGCCGACGTGATCGAAACCGCTCGCGGTGTCGACTTCTACATCCCGAAGCACGAAGTGATCTTCGACGCGATCCTGTCGCTGTACTCGCACGGCGAGCCGACTGACGTGATCGCGGTCACCGACGAGCTGACGAAGACGGGCCTGTTGTCCCGCGGTGGCGGTGCCGAGTACCTGCACAGCCTGACGAGCATGGTGCCGACCGCGGCGAACGCCGGGTACTACGCGGCCATCGTCGCCGAGAAGGCCGTCCTCCGCCGCCTGGTCGAGGCCGGTACCCGCATCGTGCAGATGGGCTACGCCAGCGAGGGCGAGGTCACCGACCTCGTCAACAGCGCGCAGGCCGAGGTCTACAACGTCGCCGGCGGTGTGCAGACCGAGGACTACGTCCCCCTGACCGAGGCCATCGGCACCGCGATCGACGAGATCGAGGCCGCGAAGGGCCGCGACGGGCAGATGACCGGCGTCCCCACCGGGTTCGCGCAGCTCGACGGACTGACCAACGGCTTCCACCCCGGGCAGCTCATCATCGTCGCCGCCCGACCCGCACTCGGCAAGTCGACGCTCGCCCTCGACCTGTGCCGTGCCGCCGCACTGAAGCACAACCAGACGGCCGCGTTCTTCTCGCTCGAGATGGGTCGCGCCGAGATCGCCATGCGTCTGCTCTCCGCCGAGTCGAGCGTGCCGCTCCAGAACATGCGCAAGGGAACCGTCGACACCCGCGACTGGACCACCATCGCGCAGACCCGCGGGCGCATCAACGACGCCCCGTTCTTCATCGACGACTCCCCCAACATGACCCTCGTCGAGATCCGTGCCAAGTGCCGGCGCCTCAAGCAGCAGCACAACCTGAAGCTCGTCGTCATCGACTACCTGCAGCTGATGACCTCGGGCAAGCGCGTCGAGAGCCGCCAGCAAGAGGTCTCGGAGTTCTCCCGCGCGCTCAAGCTCATGGCGAAGGAGCTGCAGGTGCCCGTCATCGCGCTGTCGCAGCTGAACCGTGGACCCGAGCAGCGTGCGGACAAGAAGCCGATGATCTCCGACCTGCGTGAATCCGGGTCGATCGAGCAGGACGCCGACATGGTCATCCTGCTGCACCGTGAGTCGGCGTACGAGAAGGACAACCCGCGGCAGGGTGAAGCCGACCTCATCGTGGCGAAGCACCGCAACGGGCCGACGGACACGATCACCGTTGCGTTCCACGGGATGTTCTCGCGGTTCGTGGACATGCCGCAGTAGGTGAGTTGTTGTCGTCCGCCAGCTAACTTGTCCGACTGCCACTCAACGTGTCTGAAATACGGACATGGACACGTTGTTTGGCAACACGGACGGGTCACGTTGACCAGGGGTTGGCTACGTGTTCGAACGTCGCGACGTGTCCGTATGACGTGCGTGAACTGAGTTAGTTCGCGGATTACCTATGTGAGACGGGGTGGGGCCTGGAGCAGGGCTGTAGAAGTCCGGGGCTGCCTGTAAGCACCCGGGGGTCCCCTTCAGGACCGGCTATCGAGGCTGTGATCTTCGATCTCGCTGTGTGCTCGTTAGGACAACGACTGCTTGACCCCGTGGAGTCGTCGCCGGGAGGCACTAGTGCTAGCCGACTTCCAAGGGGAACGTCCTCGCCGCGGCGAATCGGAGGTACTACAACCTCAAGGATACAACGGCGCCCCTCCGCAGCCGGACGCGAACGGACTGTTGCGGGAAGGGTGCGATCATGAGCACAGAACAACTTGGTCCCCAAGGGAAGCGAGCATGATGCTGGTCAAGGTCGTCTACTTCGATGAGGAGTCCGCTTCCGATTTGCTCGATATCGCCGCGGGTGGCAAAGAGATCGCGTCGAAAGAGCAGACAAGAGAGCGGATGGCCGAAGTCGAGGCCGAAGCTAGCACCAAGGCCGCAGCGAGGTTCAACTGGCTGCCCTTCTTTGGGGCCTCGGCCCAAGTCGGGGCCGCGGCAAGCGCTTCGGCTCTTGGGCGCAATATCCTGAATAAAACTCTCTCCAACACAATTCTCACTGATTACCTCCGCAAACTGGATGAGCTCGGCGGAGTCAAGCGTCTAGCGGAAATGCGCGTGTCGGCGCCGAGTGAATCGGCGGCCTACATGAAAATGTTCACACCGTACCTCGCGATGCTTAAAATCGACGAACTGCCCGTGAACTTGGCCGAGATCGACAGCGCGCTGATGTCGGCGAAGGGCTATTACGAGCTGCTTGGTAAGGGCAACGACGGCCTAAAAAGCATACTTAGATTCAATATTCAGGCATTTCGAAACAATTACGGCCTTGCAGACCTGGGGCGAATGAACCTTGTCTTCCACGGTATTCATGTCGGACAGGCGTCCGAAGAAAGCTTGACGATGACCGCGGAAATGAATCCTGACGGAAGAGGGTCGGAGGAAGTAACAGGACTGGATGTCGTGGACGGCCCGAGACCCCCCGTGCGAGATGTCCTCGATGTGTACGACGTCGTTCTGGCCGGGGTCGAACATGCCGGCTAAGACGAAGGTCACGATCTGCTACGGCCCTCCGTCCTGGTTCGAGGAAGTACTGGGTAAGGGTGCACGGACGTACCTCCTTGACGCGCTGAATGAGCGCGACGCGGCGATGCGGCGTCACCGGCACACGATCGACGGGCAAGAGCGAAGCGTTGAGGAGGAAGTAGCTCCACGCGTGAAACGGTTGATCGCGATGACGGGGGATTACGCAAGCGTATCTGAGCACGCAATCACCAATTTTGTCGGGCTCGTGCGGGAGATAGATCCCAAGCGCCTCGTGCTGCACAACCCTCCTGAACTCGTTCACGCGCAGCTCAAGCGCGCCTTCCCGACCGAAATCCTGCGTTTCGAGTACCCGGTTCTAAAGCGTGACGCCCTGCGGATGTTCCGCGACGGTTTTGGCGGCCGCCTAGTCGGCCAAGCCGCGGTGCGTGAGCGGATGCTCGCCGCGCTGTACCCCTTGACGACACCACGGCGCTCGAAGCCGGTGGTGCTGATGTTCTACGGACCATCGGGTGTGGGAAAGACCGAGACCGCACAATTTGTGAACGACTTGATCGGCGGAACGCTGCTCCGCAAGCAATTTTCAATGTTTCACAGCGAGAAGTTCGCCTCTTACGTTTTCGGCGGGGCGCACTCGGAAGGATCGTTCGCGCGCGACCTGCTTGACCGATCCTCCGGCGTTATTCTTCTCGACGAGTTCGATAAAGCGGCGTCCGTTTTCCATAGCGCGTTCTACGAGGTGTTCGACGAGGGCGTATTCGAGGACAAGAACTATCGGGTCCGGCTCGGGCCGGCCCTCATCATCTGTACCTCGAATTACGAATCAGAAGGTGACATCCGGAACGCCCTCGGGGAAGCGCTCTACTCTCGGTTCGACGCTCTCATTCGATTCGCAGCGCTGTCCCGCGATGAAATCGCGCTGGTGATTCGTCGCCTCGTCGATGACCGTTTCACGCGCCTCACCTCGGAGGACGGCGCGCTGTTGAGCGCGGACGCCATCAGCGAAGAGCTGATTGAGAGGGCGGGCCGCGTCGGAAACGTCCGAAAGCTTGGAAAGCTGGTCGATGAAGTTATAGCTTTGAAACTTGTCCGAGCGGTGCTCTCCAGCACCGACGCCGACGCCTGTCCCGACATTGCGGTTGAGGGCGCCTAGGAACTCGCCGTGCTGCTTGTAGCGCTGGGTGTTTGAGGAGCTTCGCTCTATGTCGTCGTTCTGACTTCGGTCTGTGTCGTGATCGCGTCCCGTTAGCCGACCGGCTTGCGAGACTCGACTCGGCCACAAGATGCGGCGAAAACGCCTACTCGAGCGACATATCGCGCAAAAGAGACGGAACGATTCGGGGCGCATCGCGCTAAGGTCAGTCTGTGAACGGTGACGGTGGTACTGGCAGGATCGCGGTTGATCGAGAACAGGCGCGTCCGTGGGTGGAAGTGGCGCAGTCTGCTCGGGTCTTGCGGGACCTACTGACCGAAACCCCAGCGGCTGTTGCGGGGTCGCCGTTCAGGACCATCGATGACGACCTACCTGAGTCGTGCGAGATATGGTGTCGCTCCTACCTCTCGTCTGCTCTCGAACACCTTGGGCTGTGGGCGGACCACGTCGCACCGCTGACTTTTCGGCCCGACGCGGTCGTGCACCATGAGGCACGGCCGGCGCAGACGCTCGCCCGTGCGGCGCTCGAATCTGCATCTCAAGCCGTTTGGGTGATGGCGTCGCGTGATCCGAGCGAATTGCTGCGGCGTCACCTGTCGCTCGTGCTCGCGGACTGGGAGGAACAACGGAAGGCCGAAGTGGAGCCGCAGCGCAAGGCGGACCTCAAGCAGCAGAGGCTCGACCTGCTCAAGATCCTTGAAGCGCACGGCGTCAAGACCAGTGACCCGAGCTATCTGACTCTCGTCACGGCCGCGGCTGACGAGGTGCGAAGCAAAGCACCTATGACAGACCTAGGCGACCCAGCACGGGTAGAGCGCCTTTGGCGTGCATCTGCCGGCTCTGCACACGGGAAGATGTGGCCATCCGTGGAGTTACGGGTCTCGGTCGAGCTCGACGGCCAGAGATTCTCCTTCCCCGACGCCGACGCGATGTCCGCAATACTCGTGCTCGCGAACAAGGTCACGCAATATGGCGTCTTCCGCTTCATTGACTACGCTGGTCATGAGCCCCAACTCGCGGAGCGCCTCACAGCGACCACTCGCCGCTGGTACGCGCGAATACCGAAGGTCGCGGGAGCACCCGAACGACTAGAAGACGTTCCTGGCTACCCGGGACCGACTCCTGATTCTACCAATCCAAGTCAGGGTCAATAGCTGTCACGCGACGCGCATGTCCGGGTACGTGCTTGAGCGCTTCGCGGCTCGATCGCCTGTGGCGCAACGAACACGACCGGGCCCGCGTGGCTCTGACCGGTAGGGGATCGGCTACCGGACGCCTGGTCTGCTGGGTGACGGCCAAGATGAACAGGCCCGGACCCGGATCGCCCGTGTATGGGGTTAGTGGAGCAAGTTGCCGCAGAGCGCGATGAACTCTGCTTCCTCTCCGGCCGTGCTCCTGAGCTCGATCGTGTCTCCTGATCGCATGGTGAGCGTCAGTACCGGGTTCTCCGGGGTCCACTGCGCTTCCATGTCGTCGAAGTCTGGTGCGTCAACCCGCGTCAGTTTCGCCTGCACGATGTCGGCTCGGCTACGAATGACCGCGGTGCTCTCGACCGACCCGACGGTATGGGCTGGAGTCGGCCCCGTCTGAGCGGAGAACGTGAGGCAGACGATGGCTGAATCGGTGACGTAGTAGGCGGTGCCGAACAGTGAGCGGCCCAGCTTATTCACCTCGACGTCGATGTCAGCGAAGCGAATCGCCTCGATGTCGGGGATGAGCGGTGCAGCGGAGGCGGTGAGCGACCGGTGGAAGTAGGCCGCTTCCTCGGGGCTTCGATGCTGGTTGCCCCACACGACGCGGGCAGCTTGGATGATGGCCTGTCCGCTGCGGCCAGGCAGCGCGGCGAGGTGGTCGGCGATGATCATCGCGCGGTGATTGTTCATGCCGCGACGATAGCCCGAGCATCGTTCATTGCAGAACGTCCGAAGGGCGCTAGGTGCGACGCATCGCGGCCTGATGCCGGCGCCGCCGGGTTCTCAGGGCTGCAATCGCGCTACGGTCCTCGGATGGTGGAGTGGGAAAGAGCTCGGAGCCGCGGGATGGCGTTGAACGCTCTCGAGAAGGCACTGACCGACCTTCGTCGACGTCATGGCGAGCTTTATGCCAACGTCGGTGCCGGAGTGATGTGGGCGGCCGTTCTCGATGAGAACCTCCGCGATGACTTGGGCGCCGAGTACGAAGAACTAAGGGATCGCGACGCCCCTTTGTTACATGGGCTCGTTCATGCACGGAACGGCGTCATGCACGCGGCGCTCGTCACGACTAACGCCGGAGGTATAACCGCCCCGATCGTAGCCCCGGTCGTCATAGGCCCGCCGTCTTGGCGGGCGTCCGTCGTGCTGCACAAGCTCTGGACACCCAAGGCCCTCGAGAGTCCCCGCGTTCGTAAGCGTGTGGCAATGTACGAGGAGCACCTCGCGGGGCGGGATCCGGCAGACACTTTCGAAGAGGTGTTGAGCTTTTTCCGGTCGCTCGAAGCGGTTGGCTGGAACCCATCGGCCCTCAACTGAACGTGACCCAGGGCTGGGTGAGCGACTGGGCACTCGGGTACCAGGATGCTACGTCGGGATCTACAGATGGCGGACCCGTGTGCATCTAAGGTGTTCCTACGTCCAGCTCGCGGCTTCGAGATGGTCAAGGACGACCTGGACGTCGCCGCCTATCGTCAACCACTCGACGGGCGTGAAGGACTCATCGGTCCCCTCGATCTCGAGTTCCGCGTTGTACATGAAGCCGAGGATCGTGGACGGGTGCTTCTGCTCGCCCCACGCCAGCGTGAGTCGCGCGAGGCCGGAAGGACAGACATCGTTGGATCATCGCTGAACTGCCACGCCGGGTAACGCAACTCACCGTCGCAGACGAATGTTCCGCCCCGGGTCTGATGGAGGCTCTCAATCCACGGGAGGATGAGAGTCATGGGAGCACCGAGGAAGTACCCGGAGGAGCTTCGGGAGCGAGCGGTCCGGCTCGCGGTGGAAGCCCGCCGCAACCCGAACACCAGAGCTGGCGCATTGCGTCGGATCGGTGAGCAGCTGGGGATCAATCCGGAGACGTTACGGAACTGGGTGCAGCAAGCCGAGATCGATGCCGGCGACCGGCCGGGGGTCACCACTGACGACGCACAGCGGATCGCGGAGTTGGAGCGTGAGGTCCGCGAGCTTCGACGGGCGAATGTGATTCTGAAGTCGGCGTCGGCTTTCTTCGCGGCGGAGCTCGACCGCCCGTCCAGCAGGTGACGCGGTTCATCGATCAGCACAAGCACGAGTTCGGGGTCGAGCCGATCTGCAGGACGTTGCAGGTCGCCCCGTCGAGCTACTACGCCGCGAAGAACAGGCGGCCGTCGGCCCGGTCGATCAGCGACGCTGCACGCAGGATCGAGGTCGAGCGGGTGCACCGGAGCAACTACGGCGTTTACGGCGCCCGGAAGGTACACGCGCAACTGCGGAGGGAGGGGCACGTGATCGCCCGCTGCACGGTTGAGCGACTCATGCGGTCCACCGGACTGCACGGCGTGTCCAAGCGGAAGGGCCCGAAGACGACGATTCCGGGTCCGGTCGGTGACCGGCCGGCGGATCTGGTGCAGCGGGCGTTCACCGCGACCGGTCCGGACCAGCTCTGGGTTGCCGACATCACCTACATCCGCACGTTCTCCGGGTGGGTCTACGCCGCGTTCGTCACGGACGTGTTCTTGCGCCGTATCGTGGGCTGGCAGCTATCGAAAAACATGCGCACCGACCTCGTCCTCGACGCCCTCGAGATGGGCATCTGGACCCGGCAACGCGAAGGTCGAGATCTGTCACGGCTGATCCATCACAGCGACCGCGGAGTTCAATATCGAGCTATCCGCTACACGGACCGACTCGCTGAGGCCGGTGCGGTCGCGTCCGTCGGATCGAAGGGCGACAGCTATGACAATGCCCTCGCGGAGGCGGTGAACTCGATCTTCAAGGCCGAACTGATCCGCAACAAGGGACCGTGGCGGGGCATCGAGGACCTCGAAATCGCGACCGTCGAGTACATCGATTGGTTCAACCACCGCCGTCTGCACGGCGAACTCGGCATGATCCCACCCGTCGAGTTCGAACACGCCCACTACCGTCACAACCCCGCTCCGACTACCGTTGAAGAGGCACTACCGAGCCTCCACTAAACCCGGGGTGGAACAGACGGCATTCCCGTCGCGGTGACGTGCCGGGTGTTGCAGCTTGCTCGTCAGCCGTACTACCGGTGGTTGGCGGCTCCCGTCTCACGCAGCGAGGTGGTGCGGGCATATCGGGCGAACGCATTGTTCGATGCGCACCGGGACGATCCCGAGGTCGGGTACCGGCTCCTCGTCGACGAGGCCCGCGATGCCGGCGAACCGATGGCGGACCGGACCGCGTGGACGATCGCGTCGGACAACGGCTGGTGGAGCGTGTTCGGGAAGAAGCGTGGCAGAACCGGGAAGAAGCCCGGCCCCGCGGTCCACGACGCCCTCTGCACCATGACCGACGACCACGGTCGCGTCCGGCACGTGTTCACAGCCGAGGCGCCGAACCGGCTGTGGTTGACCGACATCACCGAGCACAACACCGCGGAGGGCAAGCTCTACCTCTGCGCGGTCAAGGACGCCTACTCCGGACGCATCGTGGGGTACTCGATCGACTCCCGAATGAAGTCGCAGCTGGCCGTGACTGCGTTGGAGAACGCGGTCCGGATGCGTGGCGACGTGGCCGATTGTGTCCTGCATTCGGATCGGGGATCGCAATTTCGAGCCGGAAGCTGCGTCGGGCGTTGACCCGCCACGGCATGGTCGGGTCGATGGGCAGAGTCGCTTCCTGCGGTGATAACGCCGAAATGGAGAGCTTCTTCGCGCTCTTGCAGAAAAACGTCCTGAACCGACGCGCGTGGGCAACGCGTGAAGAACTACGAATCGCAATCGTGACGTGGATCGAACGGACCTACCACCGGCATCGCCGTCAGGCCCGCCTCGGCCGATTGACGCCCATCGGGTTCGAAACCATCATGAAGACGAACGTCGTACTGGCGGCGTGACTAGAACTGTCACCTATCCGTGCAGCAGACCCTCAGGATCTCCGCGCGACGTTCCCGTTGTTGAACAGTGACAGTGACCGAATGACGAACGCCGCCCTACCAGGGCGGCGTTCGTCATTCCAGTGGCGCTCCATGCGACTACCGGCCGCGCTCCCCGCGCTCCCCCTGAGCACCCGTCGCGCGCGTCGCGGTCTTGCGTCGGTCAGCGTGGGTGCGGAGTGCGGCGCGAGCCAGACGGGCTCGCGCCGCGAGGAGATCTACGCGGTGACGCTGATGCTCCAGGTGACGCCGAACTGGTCGGTGAGCATGCCGAAACCGGCGCTCCATGCCGACGCCGCCAGTGGCTCCACGATGACGGCATCGACAGCGAGGGCGTCCCAGTGTCCCTGGAGTTCCTCGAGGGTCTCCGCGCCGATCGAGACGAACAGCGCCTGGTCGGTGACGGTCGTCCCGTTCTCGCGGCGGGTGGAACCGTCGCCGGCGATTCGTCCTCCGGTCTGGCCGGGGATGTCGTAGCCCATGACGCGGAAGCCGCTGTCGGCAGCGACGAGCCCGAAGACGACCTTGTCGGACCCGGGCACCTCCGTCGGCATCCCGAAGTCCGCGTACGTGTTGATGACGGTGTGGCCGCCGAACACGGACTGGTAGAACTCGAGCGCCGCGCGAGCATCGCCACGGAAGTTGAGGTGGGTGGTCGTCTGGATGGTCATCGTTGCTCCTTCACGAGGTCCGGGTCCTGTTGACCCGCTGCCGCAACTGTCACAGCCATGTAGGTCTGTTCCTGTCCTAGACCGTGATTAGTGTTGCCGTCATGACGACGACCACGCGACTGCTCCGCCTGCTGTCGCTGCTCCAGACGCGTCGCGACTGGCCGGGGTCGCTCTTGGCACGTCGCCTCGAGACCAGCGACCGGACCGTTCGTCGGGACATCGATCGGCTGCGTGGGATGGGCTACAGCATCCGGGCCACGATGGGCCCGGACGGTGGCTACCGACTCGACGCGGGAAGCGAACTGCCGCCACTGCTGTTCGACGACGACCAGACGGTCGCGGTCGCCATCGCCCTGCAGACCGCGCCAGCGATCGGTGCCGGCATCGAAGAGGCAGCGATCCGTGCGCTCGGGACGATACGGCAGGTCATGCCGTCCCGACTGCGGCATCGGCTCGACGCGCTCGAGGTGACAGCGGTCGGCCGCGCCGGCGATGCCGCCCCCGTGAACCTCTCGTTCGACGTGCTCGTCACCCTCGCCACCGCGATCCGCGACCGAGAGACACTGCGCTTCGACTACGTCCCTCGTGATGCGACAGCGGAGGACCGGCCGCTTCTCCCGCCGCGCCGTGCTGAACCGTCACACCTGGTCACCTCGCACGGACGCTGGTACCTGCTCGGGTGGGACCTCGACCGTGAGGACTGGCGACTCTACAGCGTCGATCGAGTTCGACCGCGGACCCCGAACGGTCCGCCGTTCGCCCCGCGCGCGGTGCCCGGTGGAGATGTGGACGAGTTCGTGTCAGGGCGGTTCAAGGGCTCTGACGTCAACGAGTGGCCCTGCCGTGGCACGGTGATCCTCGATCTCCCCGCGCACGAGGTCCTGCCGTTCGCCGGGGACGGAACCGTGACCGCGATCGACGGTCACCGATGCGCTCTCGAGGTCGGTTCGTGGTCATGGGGTGCACTCGCAGCGTCGTTCGGCAGGTTCGAGGTGCCGATGGAGGTCGTCGGCCCGCCAGAACTCGCAGCCGCGTTCGGGACGATCGCCGCGCGCTACCGAGCGACGAGCGAGAGCGCGACCACCCGTCGCCAGCCGTAGGTCACTCGCTGGTCGACGTCGATCAGGGCTCACCGGGCCTGCCGTGCGGATCGCGCCCGGGTCATGCCGACCGCCACGAGGAGCGCTGCGGCAACGGTCATGGCGAAGCCCGCGACGGTGACGCCCGTCTGGAACGCGGCGGCCTGGTGCGCGGTCCAGTTGGTGGCGGAGATGTCGCCGGTGAACAGGGCTGCGAGGATCGTGCCGGTCACGGCGAGCCCGATACCGGTTGCAGCCTGGCTGGACGTGTCCACGAGCGCTGCACCGACTGTGGTGCGGTTCTCCGGAAGACCGGTCATCACGTTGGTGCCCGCGACGACACCGACGAGGCGCATCCCAGCGGCGACGAGGACCAGGGCGAGCGCGACCCAGACGTACCCGAAGCGGCTCCCCGCGGCGTGGACACGCGACCTCGGCGTCCTCCGCTCCACGCCCGGTGCTGCTCAGACGGTGGCGCGGTAGCGGAGCCCGTCGACCAGGAGTCCGACGAGCTGCTGGCTCTGCTCGGGGGTCGCCGCACCGTGGGACAGGTCGGCGACGGCCCGGAGGAGCTGGGGTGCGTCGATGTCGGCGCGGACCGTTCCGGCTGCTGACGCTGCGTCGAGCAACTCCGTCAGGGTGCCGCCGAGCCGTCCGATGAAGTAGGCGGGGAGGGCCTCGAAGGCGGCGTCGCCGGACTGCAGTGCGGCGGCGAGCCCCCGCTTGGTGGCGACGAACTCGGTGAACCGCTGCAACCACCGAGCAAGCGCCTCGTCCGGAGCGTGTGCGGCGCGCAGGTCGTCGGCGGCGTCAGCGCAGGCTTCGACGGCCTGCTGGAACACCGCCACGACCAGGTCGGAGCGCTGTGGGAAGCGGCGGTACAGGGTGCCGACGCCGACGCCTGCGCGGTCGGCGATGGCCTTCGCGGGGGCGTCGACGCCGTCGGAGGCGAACACGGCCTTGGCGGCGTCGATCAAAGCGTCCAGGTTGCGGCGGGCGTCGGCGCGCACAGGTCCTCCTCGGTCCGGGGTTGCGGAAACGGAAAGGCGTTCCGTATAGTTCCGGAAGAGCGTTCCACTTCGCGTCAGACTACGACATCTGCACCCGGGACGCCATCGACAGGAGGATCCCATGCAGTACCGCACCCTCGGCAAGACCGGTATCCAGGTCAGTCCCTTCGCGCTGGGCGCCATGATGCTCGGCACCGACGGCCGGATCGGCAACGGAGACGAACAGGACTCGATCCGGATCGTCCACCGGGCACTGGACGCCGGCATCAACCTCATCGACACCGCCGACCGCTACTCGCAGGGTGGCTCGGAGACCCTGCTCGGCAAGGCGCTCGCGGGTCGCCGTGACGACGTCGTGCTCGCCACGAAGTTCAACGGCCCGATGGGGGACGATCCGAACCGCCGGGGGAACTCCCGCCGGTGGATCATGCGTGCGGTGGAGGACTCGCTCCGCCGTCTGCAGACCGACCACATCGACCTGTACCAGGCACACCGACCGGACGACACGGTCGACCTCGAGGAGACCCTGTCGGCGCTGACCGACCTGGTGCGCAGCGGCAAGGTGCGCGCCATCGGCACGAGCGACTTCCCGGCGTCGATGCAGGTGGAGGCGCAGTGGACCTCGGAACACCGGGGTCTCGAGCGCTTCCGCACGGAGCAGCCGACCTACTCGATCCTGAACCGCGGCATCGAGCGCGAGGTCCTGCCCGTCGTCGAGCGCTACGGCATGGGCACTCTCGTCTGGAGCCCGCTTGCCGGCGGCATGCTGACCGGGCGGTTCCGCAAGGGCCAGCAGAGCGACCTCGCCCGCGTCGGCTTGTTCCGGCACAACCAGGACGAGCGACGCATCGACGCCGTCGAGCAGGTCGTCGCGCTGTCCGAGGAGGTCGGCATCCCGATGACCCACCTCGCGATGGCGTTCGCGATCGCACACCCCGGAGTCACGAGCGCGCTGATCGGTCCGCGGTCGATGGAGCAGCTCGACGACCTGCTCGCGGGCGCCGACGTGGCGCTGTCGGACGAGGTCCTCGACCGGATCGACGCGATCGTCCCGCCGGGCACGGACGTCGGTCGTCTCGACCAGCAGTACGCCCCGCCAGCAGTCCTGCAGGCCGGGCTGCGTCGGCGCCCCGTCGCCGAGCGCCGAGCAGCCTGAGACAGCGCGACCCACGCCCCGGTGGCCGCGAGGCCGGGAGGAGGAGTCGTGTCCGGACGCTCATCCTCCCGGCCGCCGTGGTTCCGGGGCTGCTGCACCTGATCGGTCCCCTCCCCGTCCGCCCGCCTCCGCCGCCCCTCACGACGGTGCTGGTCACGATCGGGTAACGGGATTTTGCGTCAACGCGTTTGACGCTCCTACGGTCGCATCAATCGATTGACGACCCCGCGTCAACCGATCGACGCGAAGGAGCGACGCATGCTGACGATGAAGGACATCGCCGCCCAGGTGGGCGTGTCCGTGTCGTCCGTGTCGCTCGTGCTCAACGACCGGGACGCCGGCCGCGTCAACCGCGACGTCGCCAGCCGGATCCGGGAGCTCGCCGACACGTTCGGCTACGTGCCGAACCAGCTCGCCCGCTCACTGAAGTCGAAGCAGACGCAGACCATCGGCCTGGTGTCCGACCGGGTCGCGACCGTCCCGTTCTCGAGCGCGATGCTCGCCGGCGCGCAGGAGGCCGCCTGGCGCAGCGGCTACGTCCTCATGCTCGTCGACACCGGCGGCAACGAGGAGATGCAGACCACGGCGGTGCAGTCGCTGCTGCAGCGGAACGTCGACGGACTCATCGTCGCCGCGACGTACCACCGGACCGTCGAGGCACCGAAGGTGCCGTCGAGCACCCCGGTGGTCCTGCTCGACGGCCGCCCCGACACCGGCCCGGCCGACGGCGGCGCAGCGTCCGGGGGAGCGGGCCCCGACGCTGCACCGACCGACTTCGTCGTGCCGGACGAGGAGCGCGGTGCGTACGACGCCGTGACCCACCTCGTGCAGGCGGGACACCGCCGCATCGGGTTCTGCACCGTCCGTGCCTACCCGATCGCCGACGCACTGCGCACCCGCGGGTACCGGCGCGCCCTGGCCGATGCGGGCCTCCCGGCCGACCCCGCGCTCATGGTGACCGCCGAGGACGCGGCGACCGCGTGCGCCATCGCGCCCGCGCACGCCCTCCTCGACCGACCGGCCGGCGAGCGGCCGACCGCGGTGTTCTGCTTCGGCGACCAGATCGCGATGGGCTTCTACCAGGTGGCCCGGAGCCTCGGACTGACCGTCCCCACCGACCTGTCCATCGTCGGCTTCGACAACCAGGAGTTCGTCGCCGAAGCGCTCGACCCGGGACTCACCACCGTGCAGCTCCCGCACCGAGCGATGGGGGAGTGGGCCGTCGAGCGCATCCTCCGCCGGATCGACGGATCACCCGCGACCGGTGACGCACCCGTCGGGCACCGCATGCACTGTCCGATCGTGGTGCGCAGTTCCGTCGCGCCGCCCCGCGATCCCCCCTGAGCCGTACCGCACCAGTCCTCCCGACACCCACCCGAACGCGACGCGCCCCACGTCGCGGTGGTCGAGTGCGCCTGCGCGCGGTCGTCCACGTCATCAGCAAAGGAGCTGCACCATGCACCGAACCACGCGACGTCGGTCCCTGCGGACCGCCGCCATCACCACGATCGCGCTCGCCGCGGCCGCCCTCACCGGATGCAGCGCGTCCGGCTCCGGCTCGGACGGCAAGACCTTCACGATCATGCAGTACGAGGACCCCAGCACGGCGCAGGGCCAGGGCTGGAAGCTCGCGCTCGAGATCTTCGAGAAGAAGCACCCGGACGTCGACGTGGAGTTCCAGACGACGAGCTTCGACGGGTTCCGCAAGAACGCCAAGCTCGTGCTCGGCGGGAACAAGGTGCCGGACGTCGTCGAGTTCAACAAGGGCAATGCCGACGGTGGGCAGCTCGCCAGTCAGGGGCTGCTCGAGAACCTCGACGACGCCGTCGAGGAGCGCGGCTGGGACGACAAGGTCACCGGCTCCATGCAGTCGTTCGCGAAGTACGACGAGCAGGGCAAGGCCGGCAGCGGCAACTGGTACGGCGTCCCGAACGTCGGTGAGTACGTCACCTTCTACTACAACAAGGACAAGTTCCAGCAGGCCGGCATCACCGCCGAGCCGAAGACGATGGACGAGTTCACCACCGCCCTGCAGAAGCTCAAGGACGCCGACATCACGCCGATCTCGTCGTCGGCAGCGGTCAACCAGGGCTTCAACCAGATGTGGATCTGGTACTCGCTCGTCTCCGCGGCAGCCGACCGGGAGGACATCGACGACTTCATGTTCCTCAAGGGGAAGGTCGACTTCTCGAAGGACCCGTGGAAGTCGGGCACGCGGCAGTTCCAGGAATGGATCGACGAGGGCTACGTCGGCACGGACCTCGGCGGCCTCAACTTCGAGCAGGCGAACGTCAACTTCCTGAGCGGCAAGACCGGGATGCTCATCTGGAACAACGGCGTCTTCGCGCGGGTCAAGGACCAGGCGTCCTTCGAGTGGGGCTCGTTCACGCTCCCCGGCGCGAACATGACGATGGGGTCATCCGGCCACCTGTGGGGCGTCCCGGCGAAGGCCGGCAACAAGGAACTCGCCTACGACTGGATCGACACCACGCTCAGCCCCGAGGTCCAGAACGAGATCGGTGAACAGGGCGGCCTGCCGCTGGCGGGCGACACCGCGTCGATCTCGGACCCCGTCACGAAGGCGTACACCGAGCGCTTCGACGAGGTCGTGCGTGACGACACGCTCACCTTCTACCCGGACTACCCCGTGCCCGGCTTCCTCGACTTCATCCAGAACAACATGTCGGCGATGTCGAACGGCAACGAGACCGCCGACGAGTACCTGTCCGAGCTGCAGTCCTTCTACGACGACGGCAAGAAGACCGTCGACCAGGGCTGACCGACACCCACACCGGGCGGGCGCCCACCGGCGCCCCCGTCAGGAGATCGTCATGACGACACTCGCGCTCCGAAGTCGCACCCGGCAGCACTCCTACTGGTGGTACCTCGTACCGATGATCATCGGCACGCTCGCCATCGTGATCGTGCCGTTCGCGATGAACGTCTGGTACAGCCTCTTCCAGTGGAAGGGCGGACTGGCGCCGATGCGCTGGTACGGGATCGGCAACTACGTCGACCTGCTCGCCGACGCACAGTTCTGGCTCGCCTTCGGGAACTCCGTGTTCATGATCGTCGGCATCGTCGTGGTGCCGACCATCATCGGGCTCGTCCTCGCCGCGATGCTGTTCGACCACCTCGGCCGCGAATTCGGGCCGAAGGTGGCCGCGACGCTCCGCGCGCTGTACTACCTGCCGCAGATCCTGCCGATCGCGGTCGCCGGCTTCGTGTGGAGCTGGGTGCTCGCCACCCAGAACGGGCTGCTCAACAGCGTGCTCGCCGCGTTCGGGAACACGAGTCCACCGGACTGGCTGGGCAACCCGGACATCGCGATCTTCGCCGTGATGCTCGTGCTCGTCTGGCTGCAGATCGGCTACCCGGTGGTCGTCTTCATGGCGGCACTGCAGCGGGTGGACCCGGAACTGTACGAGGCGGCGTCGCTCGACGGTGCCGGCTGGTGGCGACGCTTCACCGCGATCACGCTGCCGCAGATCCGCCCCGAGGTGTTCGTCGTCGTGATCACGGCGACCGTCGGCGCCCTCAAGGTCTTCGCGCCGATCCTCATCCTGACGGGCGGCGGGCCGGAGGGATCCACCGTCGTGCCGTCGTACTACTCGTACCGGAACTTCTTCGAGCTGTCGAAGGTCGGGTACGGGTCCGCCATCGCGACGGTCATGGCGATCGTCATCTTCGTCATCGCGGGTGTGCTCATGTGGCTGCAGCGCCGTGACGCCGAGGGGAAGGACGCCTGATGAGCGCCACTCTGTCCACCTCCGACGAGACCGCTCCGACCGAGGATCGGGCCGCCCAGACTCCGGGAGGACGGACTCAGCGGGGCCGCGGCGCCCGCCGGAAGCGCGGGGTCACCCGCTGGGTCGTCCTCGCCGTGGCGGCGGTGTTCGCCCTGCTCATGCTGGCGCCCCTGCTGCTCCTCGTGCTCAACGCCTTCAAGACCGGCGCGGACTACTCCGCCCACGGTCCGCTGTCGCTGCCCGAGCAGTTCAGCACCGAGGCCTTCCAGCAGTACCTGTCCCTCGTCGACTACCCGCGGGCACTGCTCAACTCGATCGTCATCTCGGGACTCGTCGCCGTGCTCGGGACGGCGCTCGCCCTCGTGACGAGCTACGGGATCGGCATCGGCCGGATCCGCGGTCGCACCTGGATGCTCGCGGTGTTCCTGCTGGCGACGATGCTCCCGCAGGAGTCCCTCATCTACCCGCTGTTCTACGGCGCCCAGACCACCGGCACCGTCAACACGATCTGGAGCGTGGTGATCGTCTTCACCGTGCTGCAGGCCGCGTTCGGCACGTACCTGCTGTCGAGCGTGATGAGCACGATCCCCCAGTCGTTGCTCGAGGCCGCAGCGCTCGACGGCGCCGGACGCTTCCGCATCCTCTGGTCGGTGGTGTTCCCGGTCCTCCGCCCGACGCTGTCGGTGCTCGTCGTGTTCTTCTTCGTCTGGACCTGGAACGAGTTCTACATCCCGCTCGTGCTCCTCACCGACCAGTCCGCGCAGACCGTCCCGATCGCGCTCGCGACCCTGCAGGGGCAGAACAGCATCAACCTGACCGCGCTCAACGCCGGGTCGTTGCTCTCCCTGCTCCCGACCCTGGTCTTCTTCCTCGTCTTCCAACGCACCCTGAGCCGCGGCGTCACCGTCGGCTCCGTCAAGTGACCACCACCCGACCGACCCCCGGAGGATCCATGCTCCCCACCCTGTCCGAACTCGCGCCGCCCGCCGGCGTGCGGTCCCGATCGATCAACGCCGAGAACCCCACCGGGGCGTTCGGGATCGCCGCCTCGGCCTCGTCGAACCTCGGTCCGGGCCGCAAGGGGAGCGCCTGGGCCGCACTGCCCGCCGGTGGGACGGTGGACCTGGTCGACATCGACGGGCCCGGGGTGATCCGGCACATCTGGATCACCGTGACCGACAAGACCGAGGCCGGACCGTTCGTCCTCCGCGACCTGGTCCTGCGCGCCTGGTGGGACGACGAGGACGAACCCTCGGTCGAGGTCCCGCTCGGCGACTTCTTCTGCAACGGCTTCGCCACCCGCGCGCTCGTCACGTCGGAACCGATCACCGTCGCCCCGACCGCCGGCATGAACAGCTACTTCCCGATGCCGTTCCGGAAGCACGCTCGCATCGCCATCACGAGCGAGCACGGTGCCGACCTGGAGCACGTCTTCTTCCAGGTCGACCTGACCACCGGTGACGACATCGCCGCCGACACCCCGTACTTCCACGCGCAGTGGCGGCGGTCGAACGGCACGACCGCGCTCGGCGAGGACCACGTCATCCTCGACGGGGTGCGCGGCCGCGGGCGGTACGTCGGCACCTACGTCGCCCTCGCCTCGCTGAGCCGCTTCTGGTGGGGTGAGGGCGAGGTCAAGTTCTTCGTGGACGGCGACGACGAGCTCCCGTCGCTCTGCAGCACCGGACTCGAGGACTACGCCGGCGGAGCGTGGGCGTTCCAGGACGAGCTCCGTGCCGACCCCGAGCCCGTGCCGCTCACCTTCAGTGCGCCGTACTTCGGCTACCCGTTCTGCAGCAGTCGTGACACCACCGGGGCGTCCGAGTTCATCCACGCGGTCGCGCCGATGCACGCCCTGTACCGCTGGCACCTGCCGGACCCGATCTGGTTCGAGGAGGACCTGCGCGTCACCGTGCAGCAGATCGGCACCTGGGACCACGGGCTGTTCGAGCGGGCCGACGACATCAGCACGGTCGCCTACTGGTACCAGACGGGACCGCACGCGCCGTTCCCGACGCTGCCCCCGGCGGCGGCACGCGTCCCGAGGTGACCGCCTGACGGCCTGGAGGCGCGGTGCGGGCCCGCACCGCGCCTCCAGGCCGTCCCCTCGCGGTAGGGACGCAGGACCCGCGTCGCTCCCGATCCTCAACCCGTTGCCGGAAGGTGAGCAGCATGGAGACCGTCGTCATCGGTGAGGCCCTCGTCGACGTGGTCGACCGACCAGCGGGGCGCGTCGAGCAGCCCGGTGGGAGTCCGATGAACGTCGCGGTCGGCCTGGCCAGACTCGGCACGCCGGCACGGCTCGTCTGCGCGCTCGGCGACGACGACCGTGGCAGCGCGGTCCTGGCCCACGTCGCAGCGAGCGGCGTGGCGGTCGACGCGACGCGCATCGGGCGCACGTCGACCGCGGTCGCGACGATCGAGGAGCACGGCGGCGCGTCCTACGCGTTCGACCTCGACTGGCGGCTCGACCCCGTCGACGTGCCGGCGGGGACGCCCCTCGTGCACGTCGGGTCGATCGGGGCCGTGCTGCGGCCCGGAGCGGGCGCGGTCCTCGACGCGGTTCGCGGCCGACCCTCGGGCACGCTCTGCTCCCTCGACCCGAACGTCCGGCCGACGATCACGCCGGACCGGGACGCGGTCCTGGCGGCGCTGGCGCCGCTCGTCGCCGAGGCGGACGTCGTCAAGCTCAGTGACGAGGACGCCGCGTGGCTGTGGCCGGACCGTGACGTCGACGCGGTCCTCGACGGGCTGCTCGCGGCCGGGGTGGGGCTCGCCGCGGTGACCCTCGGCGGCTCCGGGTGTGCGATCGCGTCCCGGAGCGCTCGCCGCAGGTCGCCCGCACCCGCCGTCGAGGTCGTGGACACGATCGGGGCCGGCGACTCGTTCATGTCGGGGTTGCTCGTCGGCGTCCTGTCCGGGCGAGTGGAGCCCGGGGACCTGGACGGCGCCGAGCTCGAGCGACTCGCGGGACTCGCACTGGCGTGCGCAGCGGTCACGGTGTCGCGACCAGGGGCGGACCCGCCCACGCGGGCGGAGCTCGACCAGGACGTGTGAACGTCCTGGATGCGCCGTCCGCTCCGTCAGGACACTGACGAGCTGGGCCCCTCGGCGTGATCCGGCCACAGCAGCCGGAAGCGCTCACACACCACCGGCATGTCAGACGCCCACCCCCGCGGGCTCTCCGAGTGCTCCCGCCAGTACCGCTCGTGCGCCGCACGCCAGTAGGCCAGGGTCCGGTCGCCCTCACCCTCGGCGCGGGCGTGCTCGGCGCTGACCCGGATGAACGGTACGATCCGGACCTCGGTCGTCACGAGCACGGCTCGCGGCTCGTCAGTGCCGTCGAGGATGATGCTGTACTCGCCGACCTCCGGCAGGGGCTCACCGGTGGCCTCGTAGTCCCAGAGCGAGGATGCTGTTCCGTCCTTCACGCCGGCGAGCACGAGGTCGAGCAGGGCGTCCGCGTGTTCCGGTGTCGCACCGAACGCCCATGCGAGGGGAACGGTCTCGGGCAGATCGGGGGAGTCGCGGCGACGCGCCTCCCAGAAGGCGGCCACGGTCGGTGAGGGTGCGTTCACAGCAGTGACCCTAGTGAGCGACCAGATGCGAGCGACGGCCATGCCACCCACCGGACGTGACAGGATCGACCCGTCCCCACGAGCCTCCGGAGCCCCGATGACCACGCGCGATCGCACCACCAGCACGACGCTGCTGTGCCGCGCGACGGCCTCCGGCCCGGGCTGGACGCCGATCGTCTCCGCCGAGAAGGCCGACCTGTACGGCAGCGACGACAGCCGCCGCGAGCTCCATCCGTAGATGCGTGACGGGCGCGCCCCGCGCCTCCAGGCCGGCGGCTCCGATTCCTGCGCAGCAGGCGGGGGAGCAGCCGGCTCGACCCGCACAACCCACCGCTCGGAAACAGGAAGCACCGTCATGCCCGCACGCACCCTCACCCCCTCCGGCTCCCCGGCGATCGACTGGGCGACCCGCTCCATGCCGCTCCTCGCGGCCAGCATCGAGCAGGACGCTCCGGTGTTCGCCGGCCTGCACCTCGGCATCTGCATCCACATCGAGCCGAAGACCGCCGTCCTGTGCCGATGGCTGCTCGATCAGGGCGCCCGCGTGACGATCACCGGCAACGTCGGCACGACCGTGCCCGAGACGGCGGAGGCGCTCCGGACCCTCGGCATCACGGTGATCGGTGGCCGCAGTGACGACGCCGAGCAGCACGACCGGAACCTCGACGAACTGCTCGCCGCCCTCCCGGACCTGGTGATGGACAACGGCGGTGAGCTCATCGCGAAGCTGAGCAGGGGAGCACCACGGTCGAGCACGTTCCTCGGCGCGACGGAGGAGACGACCACCGGCGGCATCGCCATCCGCGCCCTGCCGCAGGCGCCGGACTTCCCGGTCGTGGTCATCAACGACAGCCGACTGAAGCTCATCGTCGAGAACGAGCACGGCGTCGGGCAGAGCATCGTGCAGGGGTTCATGAACGCAACGAACGCGATGGTGCCCGGCGCCCGCGCCACCGTTGTCGGGTACGGCCCGTGTGGCAAGGGCGTCGCGGACACGCTCCGGAGCCTCGGCGCCGTCGTGAGCGTCGTCGACACGGACCCGTTCCGCGCGCTCGAGGCGATCATGCGCGGCCACCGCGTCGGGCCGATGGCTGCGGTCCTGCCCGACACCGAGCTGCTCTTCCTGGCGACGGGCGCACGGGGCGTCGTCGGCTCCGCCGAGATCGCGATGCTCCGCGACGGCGTCGTCATCGCGGGCGTCGGTCATGAAGGGCTCGAGCTCGACCTGGAGGCCCTGACCGCGGTGACCGCGGAGACCACCTCCCTGTCGGGGCCGGGTTCCGACCCGGACGCGCGGGTCCTGCACCGTCTGGTCGACGGGCGCGAGGTCGTGACACTGCACGGGACGCGGATGATCAACCTCACGGCCGCGGGCGGCAACCCGATCCAGGCGATGGACCTCGGGCTGTCGCTGCAGGCCCGGAGTCTCGCGGCGATCGCGCGCGGCGACGTGCCGTGGACCGGGGCAGGGCCGGTCCCTGCCGACGTCGACCACTGGCTGGCGACGGCGCTCGTCGCGCTGCTCGGCAAGGGCGGTCGCTGACGGTCGCGCGCGTCACTGCGACAGTTCGCGGTCCAACCGGTCGAGGAGCGCCTCGAGCGAGACCTCGAACTCCTCGTCGCTGCGGTCCTCGCTGAGCAGGGGGCGGAGGCGTCGGACCTCCGGAGCGACGTCGAGGGACAGGTTCCCGTCGCCCTCCGGGATGTCGGCGTCGCCTTCGTCCAGGGGTTCCTCCGCGGGCCCCGCCTCGGCTCCCGCCACGACGGACTGCAACAGGAGCTGCCCGAGCAGGAAGCTGCTGAAGGCCCGGTAGGCGTTGACCGCCTGTGCGTCGCTGAACCCGTGCTCGGTCAGCGCGTGGAGGAACGTGTCGACGACCTCGATGCTGCGGAGGGGCGGACGGAGCCAGGGCGCGGCAGGATGGCGGGTCGCGACGAGGGGGAACGCCTTCGGGTGGTCCGTCGCGATCCGGCGGACCTCGTGGGCGACGGTCTGCAGGAACCCCTGCCAGTGCTCGGCCTCGGGCTGCGCGTCGTCGAGGCGTGCGGTGAGGTCACTCATCAGCGACGCGACGACGCCTTCGAGCAGGTCTTCCTTCCCGTGCACGTACCGGTAGAGGGACATCGCCTCCACGCCGAGGTCCTGTGCGAGGGACCGCATGGACAACCCCTGTGGGCCGGAGCGGTCGATCTGGGCGAGCGCGGTGTCCACGATCAACTCGCGACTGAGTCTGGGTCCGGTCGTGCTCGGTCGGTTCGCGGTCACGACTGCCTCCAGGTCCGCCGGGGTCGTCGCCGGGACGGTTCCCGGTCGTGGGTCGGCGCCCGGAAGTACGGCGTCACCGAACCTGTGAGTCTACCGGGGCTTACGTCGTAAGTTCGGACTCGCTTACGGTGTAAGCCTCCTCGAGGCAGGGCCGAGCGGACGCTCGTGTCCGGCTCCCCGGCCATCGAGGACCCACTGTTCATCGACCCTCGGGTACCCCGGGGAAAAGGAGCACGACATGATCGACAGCAGCAGCGTCAACGACCTCATCGGCGCCGACGTCTACGGCAGCGGCGAAGCCAAGATCGGCACCGTCGGCCAGGTCTACGTCGACAACGACACGCAGGCCCCGACGTGGGTGACCATCCGGACCGGTCTGTTCGGGACCTCGGAGACCTTCGCGCCGTTGACCGAGGCGAACTTCGACGCCGGCATCGTCCGCATCGCCTACGACAAGGCCTTCGTCAAGGACGCACCGCGGGTCGAGGCCGACGGCGCCCTCAGCGACGAAGAGGAGCAGGCGCTCTACTCCTACTACGGCATGACCGACGCCTCCGTGGACGAGTCACCGCTGTACGACCAGGACGCCGACCGCGGCGTGAACACCCACGGCACCGAGGGCCACGACACGTCCGGCCCGACGACCGACGACGCGATGACCCGCTCCGAGGAGCGCCTGCACGTGGGCACCGAGCGGGTCGGAGCCGGCCGTGCCCGTCTGCGCAAGCACGTCGTCACCGAGCAGGTCACGAAGACCGTCCCGGTCAGCCACGAGGAGGTCACCCTCAGCCGTGAGCCGATCACCGACGCGAACGCCGCCGACGCCCTCGCCGGTCCGGACCTCAGTGAGGAGGAGCACGAGGTCGTCCTCACCGAGGAGCGCATCGTCACCTCGAAGGAGACCGTCCCCGTCGAGCGTGTCCGTCTGGGCACCGAGACCGTCACCGAGCAGCAGACCGTCAACGAGGACGTCTCCCACGAGGAGATCGAGCTCGACGACACCGAAGTCCGCACCACCACGACCGACGGCACCGTCGCCGACCGCGACTCCCGCTCCTAGGCACCGCCCGCGGCGGCCCCCGGCCCACGTCGGGTGGCCGCCGCCGCGTCCGGCTGACCCTGCGAACCCGTGTCCACATCGGAGGAGACCATGACCTCGCCCCACACCCCGCGACGCCCGTCCGCCGCCGACGACGACGACATCGAGGTGGTCCGGCACGAGGAGCGCCTCGCCGTCAGGACCGAGCTCCATGCGACGGAGCGGGTCCGGCTCGAGCGGGTCGTCGTGAGCGAGCAGCGGACCATCAGCGTCGACGTCAGTCACGAGGAGGTCCGGCTCACACGCGAGCCGATCACCGGAGGGACCCGCCTGCCCGGCGCCGAGGTCCCCGTCCGCGAGCCGATCGTGGTGGTCCTGCACGAGGAACAGGTCACCGTGACGAAGACCGTCGTCCCGGTGGAGCGCGTCACCCTCAGCACGCACCGGGTCACCGACGACCACGTGGTGACGGAGACGCTCGGCCACGAGGAGGTCGACGTCACGACCGAGTAGCCAGGGCGCTTCCGGCGCAGATGTCGAGCACGCCGTCCACGGCAGCGCTCCGCGGCGGGAGTGCCCGGCCCGTGCGTCCACTGCGCCTGTGGCCATGCGCACGTCCGACCGAGGACCGTGGGGACCAGCGCGTCCCCGACCCTCCGGGTCCCGGGAGCAGGACCGACCGCACGCACGCCACGAGGGCCGACCCGCATCCGCTGGGATGCGAGCCGGCCCTCGTGTCGGTCGGCCGGGTGCGCCCGGTCAGACCGACCGGCGTCGGCGGGACCCGAACACCGCCGTCGCCGCGCCCAGCAGGAGCAGCGTGAGCGCCGCCGCGATGCCCGCACGCGGGTCCGACCCGGTGAACGCGAGGCTGCCGGTCGTGCCGCTGCCGTCGCCGACGGTGCCCGTGGTGCCGTCACCAGCCGTGCCTCCGGTGGCGCCACCGGCCGCGAGGTAGGCGAACGCCGTCCCGTCGTCGCTCGTACCGCCCGCGGTGCTGACGGTGATGGCCGCTCTGCCCGCGGCACAGGCCGGGGTGGTGAAGGTCAGCTCGGTGCCGTCCTCCGAGACGGTGACGTCGGCCGGGTCGATGGTGACCCCGCAGATCGTCACGGTCGTGGCGCCGGGGACGAAGCCGTCACCTGTCAGGGTGACGGTCGTGCCGCCCGTGGTCGGTCCGGAGCCGGGGGTGGCACCGGTGACGGCGGGGACGGGCAGGTAGGCGTAGGCGTCAGCGGCGACGGCGGTGCCGTCCGGTCCGGTGACGGCCACGTCGGCGGTGCCGGTCGTGCCGGCCGGCGTCGTGACGGTGACGCTCGTGTCGGTCGGCGTGCCGACGATCGTGGCGGGGACGCCGTCGAACGTGACCTCGGTGGTGCCGGCGAGGCCGGTGCCCGAGACGACGACGGTCTGGCCACCGGCGGTCGGGCCGGCGGCGGGGCTGATGCCGGTCACGGTCGGTGTGGCGGCGGCTGCCGCGTACCGGAACTGCACCGGAGCGGTGAGCAGGGTGTCACCGGGGAAGCCGACGGTGACGTCGACCAGACCCGTGCCGGCCGGTGCCGTGACGACGATGGTGGTGCCGTCGTCGGACACGGACTGCACGTCGGCGAGGGTGTCGCCGAAGCGGACCTCGTCAGCTGCCTGGAGGCCGGTGCCGGTGATCGTCACCGTCGTCCCGCCCGCAGCCGGACCCTCGGCCGGCGCGAGCGCGGTGACCGTCGGGGCGACGTAGACGTAGGGGAGGCTGTCCGAGGTGCCGCCGCTCGTGACGACCGCGGTCGTCGTGCCGGCGGGTCCGGCGGGCGTCACCGCGGTCAGGGAGGCGCCGTCGGCCGCGACGGTGACGTCGGTGGCGGGGACGCCGGCGAACGTGACCGTCGTGTCGTCGCCGAAGCCGGAGCCCGTGATCGTGACGGTCTGGCCGCCGGTGGTGGGGCCGGTGCCGGGGGTGATGTCGGCGACCGTGACGGGCGCGGCCGCAGCGGTCGGGGTCTCGCAGTTCGCCTGCGCGAGGACGACCGTGGCGACGGCGTCGTCGGTGAGGGTGACGCCGGCGGCCGTGCCGTCGAGGGTGACGGTGGCGACGACCGCGGTGGCGGTGGCGGTCGTGCCGGTCGTGGTCGTCGTGCGGGCGAGGTCGACCGTCAGGGTGACACCGGCGAGGGCGCCCGTCAGCGCCGTCGCGTTCGAGAAGGTCGGGGTGTCGACGTCGAGGGTGACCCCCTGGCCGAACACGGTCAGGCCGGTGAGGAGCGCGTCGCTCGTCGGGGTACCGCCGACCGGGCAGGTGGCGGTGGCCGTCGCGGCGTCGGCGGTCAGGACGTCGAGTCCGAACAGCTCGATCGAGGCGCCGGCGATCTCCGCGGCCGCCGTGGAGCGTGTGGCGTCGCTGCTGGCCGAGGTCGTGACGACCCCCGCGCCGATGTCGGCGACCGCTGCCGTGACGAGCGCTGCGGCGTCGCCGTCGAACTCGTCGGTACCGGTGCCGGCGACCGAGACGGCACCGGCGGACGCGTCGGCGGTGAGCCCGACGATCCCCGCGAGATCCGGTACTGCGACGTCGGCACTGATCCCGACGGCTGCGGCGTCCCCGGGTGCTGCCGCGGCGGGGCTCGCGACGACGAGCGCACCTCCGAGGGCGGTCCCGGCGGCGATGGACATCGCGGCGAATCGCATTCCCACGCGTCGTTGCATGGTGGTCCTTCCGTTTGAGTGACTCTCAGGACGGACGCTAAGCCGGGGATCAGCAGGGGGTTCCACCCACGTTCGGGGGATGGACGTCACCCCGAAAACCTGCACATCCGCTCAGATCCAGCGTTGGCGCGCTCCCTCCGCCCGCCTCCGGCGCGGCCAGCGGCACGGGATCCGCGTTCCGTGGCCAGCGCCGCGGGGACACTCAGTCGTCCATCGCCACCACGACCTTGCGGGCGGAGACGCCGTCCCGCAGCGTCTGCAGGGCGCCGGGGAGGGCCTCCAGTCCGTGTCCGACGACCATCGCCTCCGGGGCTGCGCGGAAGCGCCCGTCGGCCAGCGCTCCGGGCAGGAAGTCGCGGAA
The DNA here is from genome assembly GCF_003234265.2 of Curtobacterium sp. MCSS17_015. Classification (NCBI taxonomy): domain Bacteria; kingdom Bacillati; phylum Actinomycetota; class Actinomycetes; order Micrococcales; family Microbacteriaceae; genus Curtobacterium; species Curtobacterium sp. MCSS17_015. The sequence goes on along the minus strand of NZ_CP126256.1, from coordinate 3,271,940 downwards.
GACGGCCGGTCCGACGGGGGAGACCACCGGGGTACCGCCCCAGATGGCGGAGACGCGGATGCCGCCCAGGCGCGCGATCCGCGACCGCACAGCGGTCACCGGATCGGGGTAGGCGGACGCGATCCGCTTCGCGCCGGGTGCGCGACGGGTGATCCGCAGGGCGTGCCCCAGTGACCCGCTGCCGATGGCGATCGTGCCCGCGAGCCGACGGCCTCGCAGCGCAGCGACGACCTCGGCGTCCACGTCGTCGTCCCGGTAGTCGAGGACGGTCTCGGCGCCGAGGGAGCGGACGAGGTCGTGGTTCGCCCGACCGGCGGTCGCCACCACCGTGGAGCCACTGGCACGGGCGAGCTGGACGGCGTTGCTCCCGACGCTCGTCGACGCGCCCCAGACGAGGACCACCTGGTCGCTCCGGTCCGCGCGGTCGCCCGGCAGGGGGAGGGCCAGCTGGTCGGCTTCGTACAGGCCCGCGGCCGCGGTCGCCAGCGCGAGCGGCAGGACCGCGGCCTGCTCGAAGGACAGGTCGTCCGGGAGGCGCGTGGTGACGCGCTCGAGGACCGTCACGATCCGCTGGAACCCGCCCTCGGCCGCGCTGTTCCGCGGTTTCTCCTGGCCGGCGGCGAACGCGGTCACCCGGTCGCCGACCGCGAGGGCCGTGACGTCCGGCCCGACGGCGAGGACCTCGCCGGCGACGTCGCTGCCGAGGACCGTCGGGAAGCGCACCCAGGGGGTCACGAGGCGCCGGAGCGGGCCGGTGATCGCGTCGACCGGGTTGACGGCCACGGCACGGACGCGGACGACGACCTGACCTGCGGCGGGGCTCGGCACCGGGGTGGGGCGGACCTCGAAGGGGCCGCGGGGGCTGAGCAGGAAGAGTGCTGCGTTCGTGGTGGTGGGATCGTCGGCGGTCATGCGAGCTCCTCGTTCTCCGGTGCCGATCAGCGCGATGACACGTGGTGTCATCGTACGCCTCATGACACGTCGTGTCATCAGCTACCATCGGACGATGCGATGGGCTCCGGATGCACGAGGACGACTCGAGCGCGCCGCGTTCGAGCTCTTCGCCGAGCAGGGGTTCGCCGCAACGACGGTGCCGCAGATCACCGCTCGTGCGGGCCTGACGACCAGGACGTTCTTCCGGCACTTCGCCGACAAGCGCGAGGTCGTCTTCGCGGGTGCCGAGATCCCGGAGACCGCCGCGCGGCTCATCGCCGAGGCGCCGGACGACCTCGAACCGATGCGGGTCGTCCGCCGCGTCCTGCACCAGGTCGCGGCCACGCGCTTCGACGGGAACCACGAGCAGACCGCCGCATGGCGCCGGATCATCGAGGGGAACGACGAACTCCGCGACCGTGACGCCCGCAAGCGGTCCGACCTCGTCCGCGCCGCCCGGGCCGCCTTCATCGAGCGGGGGGAGACCCCGCTGCAGGCGACCGTCGTCGCGGAACTCGGCGTGCTCGTGTTCCAGGTCGCCCTCGAGCAGTGGGCGGCGGGGACCGGGGAGCGGCCGATGGAGGACACCGTCGACGAGGTGTTCGCCGCGCTGCCCTGAGGCTGAGGCCGAGGCCGCGGGACCGGGTGGAAGGATCGTGCCCATGCGCGCCGTCACCTTCACTGCCTTCTCCGCGACGCCCGTCGTCACCGAGGTCCCCGACCCGGAGTGCCCGCCGCACGCCGCCGTGGTCCGCGTCGTCGCGACCGGCGTCTGCCGCAGTGACTGGCACGCCTGGCACGGGCACGACGACACGGTGTCGCTGCCGCACGTCCCCGGACACGAGTTCGTCGGCGTCGTCGAGCAGGTCGGGGACGAGGTCCGGCAGTGGCAGCCCGGCACCCGCGTCACCGCCCCGTTCGTGAACGCGTGCGGCACCTGCCCCACGTGCGTCGCCGGACGCCAGAGCATCTGCCCGAACCAGACCCAGCCCGGGTTCGACCGCCCCGGGTCCTTCGCCGAGCGGGTCGTCGTGCACCACGCCGACACGAACCTCGTCGCCGTGCCGGACGCCATCGACGACGCCACCGCCGCCGGACTCGGCTGCCGGTTCGCCACCGCCTACCGCGCGATCGTGAACCGCGCCCGAACCGCCCCCGGGGAGCACGTCGTCGTGTTCGGCTGCGGGGGAGTCGGGCTCTCGGCGATCGTCGTCGCCGTCTCCCGCGGTGCGCAGGTGACAGCGATCGACGTCTCCGCCGAGGCGCTCGCGCTCGCCCGGACGCTCGGCGCCACCACCACGGTCGACGCCCGGTCTGACGACGTCGACGAGCAGATCCGGACGGCAACGGTCGGCGGCGCGCACGTCGTCGTCGAGGCCCTCGGACGCGCCTCGCTCGTCCGGCAGGGCATCGCCGCCCTCCGTCCCGGCGGTCGGCACGTCCAGGTCGGGCTCCTCGCCGGGGCGAACGCCATCCCGCAGGTCGACCTCGGCCGCGTCATCGGCCTCGAACTCGAGCTGCTCGGCAGCCACGGTATGTCCGCGCACGAGTACCCGGCCATGCTCGCCGAGATCGCCGCGGGCCGCCTGGACCCAGCACCGCTGGTCGGACGGACGATCGGGCTCGAGGAGGCGCCTGCGGCGCTCGCCGCGATGGACCGGCCCGCGACGGCGGCGGGCACGACGGTCGTCGTCCTGTAGTCGCGAGCGCGTCGCGGACGGGAGGCGCGCGGCCAGGCCGGGCCTCCCGTCCGTGGAGGCGACCGCCTGCGTGACGGGAGGCGCGTGGCCAGGCCGGGCCCGGCCTCCCGTCCGGCGCAGGCGACCGCCTGCGTGACGGTAGGCCGGAGGCCGGAGGCCGGACACGGACCGTCGGCGCGCGGCAAGCTGGAGCAGACGTCGGTCCCGGAGGGGGACCAGCGTCAGCAGACCGGGGGAGTGACGATGGACGACGACCGGCGGCCGGACACGGTCGGCGACGAGAGCACGGCGCGGGTGGGCCGTCGTGCGTCCGTCCTGGCGATCGCGACCGTGACCGTCGCGCTGCTCACCGGATGTGTCCCCGTCATCAGCGGGCCCACGCCGGCACCGTCCCGCAGCGACGTCTCGGTCGCGAACGGCGTGCGCCACACCGGTCCGGCACCCACGGCGATGAGCCGTCGAGACGGCGTCGAGACGTGGGACCTGACCGTGCCGCCCTCCGTCGAGGCGTTCGGCATCGAGACCGACGGGGCCAGTCCGTTCGTCGGCGCCTACTCGGCCACGGCACCGGGAGGACGGCCCGTGCGGTTCCTGCTGCCCGGTGGCAGGGAGGTCCGCGTCACCGCGACCGAGGTGATCTTCGACGCGCTGGACAACGACGAGGAGATGACGGATCGGTCGGGCGAGGTGACCCTGCCCGAGGGGCGGCTGTTCCACCTCGACGTCCACACCGTGCCGGTGGAGGGCGCCACGGCAGGCGTGGCCGGGTACCGTGACGTGCTCCGACAGCTCGACCTGCCGGAGACCTCGGTCGGCGAACTCGAGGACAAGCTCGCGTCGGCTGACTCGATCAACCCGGTGGATGCGTCCGAGCCGATCGGTGCCGGCGTCGACGTGCCGAAGTCGGGCGGCCTCGACTTCGGCATGAGCTCCACGTTCCGGCCGAACGACGAGCCGCCGTTGTTCGCCCTCCGGCTCGCCGGCGTCTGGGATGCGGTGCCGATCCCGTGATGTCCGGCGACGTCGCCAGGGCCACCGGATCGAGCATTCCCCGGTGTGACGAGGACACGAACGGCCGCCGCGCCGGCGGACGGCGGAGCATGCCTCATCGCGGAGGACCCCGACCCGGCACATCGCGCGCTCCTGACGACTAGCCGGCGAGCATGCCCGCTGGCGGTGCGTCCGTCCATGACAGGTGCTGGACGAGTCGCGTGATCCGCCAGCCCTGGTCGGACCGGACGACCACGTGCTCGTACGAGCCGTGCATCACGAAGGTCGGTGCGCCCTGCATGTGGTGCTGGGCGAACATGTACGAGCGCAGGACGGCGGTGTCCGGGTCCGCATCGTCGAAGTCCACCTCGTGGTTGGTGCTCAGGTGCTGGCGGGCGTCCCACCCCTCGAGCCCCTGACGGGCGAAGGCGACGAAGTCGTCGCGGGCGAAGTCGGCCGCCGGCATCCCGGCTTCGCTGAAGTCGACGTGGACCACGTCGGTGAAGAGGTCGCGGAGGCGGTCCCAGTCGGCCCGATCGACGGCGGATGCGTACCGGACCGCGACGGCGGCGATGTCGACCCGGTCTTCGAGGCGGCGGATCCGCTGTTCGAGAGTGGTGGTGGTCATGGGTGCGCTCCTCTGGCAAACTAGTCACCTGCGGTTTGCAAGCAACCTGCAAAAAGTAAGTGAGTGAGGAGCGCCATGTCAACTCCAGACCCGACCCTGTCCTCGAGCACTCCGGGGGACCTCTGCGACACCCTGAGTGAACCGCTGTCGCAGGTGATGACCCTGCTCGGGAGGCGTTGGGCCGGCATGGTCCTCAGCGCGTTGATGCAGGGCCCGCTGCACTTCAACGAGGTCAAGCGCGCCGTCCCCGGGGTGAGTGACCGGGTCCTCACCGAGCGGCTCGGTGAGTTCGTCGACCTCGGGTTGGTCTCGCGCACGGTGTCGGACGGCGGGCCGGTCCGGGTGCGGTACGAACTGACGGAGCGTGGTGCTGCCATGCGGCCGGCCATCACGGAACTCACCCGGTGGGCGGAGCAGAACCTGAGCCCGTCGAACGGGGTGTAAGTCGGCGACTCCGACGTGAGCGCTCCGGGATGACGGGCTCTTCGCGGACGCCTCGACTGCACAGGTCTTGTACATGTAACCTTGCCTGCATGCCCGTCCCACCGAAGCGACGCCTCGTCGCCGACGCCCTCCGCGACGCGATCGCGACGGGCCGGTACGTGCCGGGCCAGCGCCTGCCCGGTGAGCACGACCTGGCCGAGCGATTCGCCGTCAGCCGTGGGACCGTGCGGGCCGCCCTGGCCGACCTGGCCGACGAGGAGTACATCGCGATCCGCGGCGGCATCGGTTCGGTGGTCACGTTCGACGGTGCCGCGCTCGACCCCCGGAGCGGCTGGGCCCGGTCCCTCGAGGCGACGGGCACCGAGGTCGCCGTCCGCGTCCTCCGGATCGCCGTGGTGAGCGCACCGGCGCTCGCCGCCGAACTCGGGCTCGACGACGCCGACTTCGTCGCCGTCGACCGCGTCCGCCACGTGGCCGGGGGACCGGACATCTCCCTGGAACGCAGCCTGGTGCCGCCGTACGGGAGGCTCGCCCGCGCCGTCGACGAGGGTCTCGTCGACGGGTCGCTCACCGCCACGATCGCGGAGACGGGCCTGGTGCCGGCGCTCGCCGAGCAGTGGGTCGACGTGCTCCCGCTCACCGAGGAGGACGCGGCGCTCCTCCACCGGGCCGCCGGGGAGCCGTTCCTCCACAGCCGCCGCGTCTCGCGCACGGCCGACGGCACGTTCGTGGAGGCCGTCGACAGCCTCCTCGACCCGAGCCGGTTCCGCATCCACATGACGTTCGGGAGCGCACGATGACGACCAGCAGCCTGACCGAGCACGCACTCGCGGCCTTCCGGGGCCTGGCGATCGGGGACGCCCTGGGCATGCCGACGCAGTCGATGTCGCTCGAGCAGATCCGCACCGACCACGGCGTGATCGACGGGTTCGTCGACGCCGGGCCGAACCAGCGGATCGCCCACGGCATGCCGGCCGCGAGCATCACCGACGACACCGAGCAGGCCGTCCTCGTGGCGGAGCTGCTCGTGCAGGGGCAGGGCCGGCTGGACCCGGTCGACTTCGCCCGGGCGCTCATCGACTGGGAGCGGACGATGGCCGACAAGGGCTCCCTCGACCTGCTCGGGCCGAGCACGAAGACCGCCGTGCAGCGGATCCTCGACGGGGTCCCGGCGTCCGAAGCCGGGTCGACCGGCACGACGAACGGCGCCGCGATGCGCATCACCCCGGTCGGCATCGCGACACCGCTGGGTTCCGGCACCACCGGGTTGTCGTCGCTGGTCGACGCCGTCCAGGACGCCTGCCGGGTCACGCACGACACCGGGCTCGGCATCGCCGGGGCGAGTGCCGTCGCGGCGGCCGTGTCGGCCGGCGTCGAGGGCGCGACCCGGTCGGAAGCGCTCGACCTCGCGGTCGCGGCAGCCCGGATCGGGGAGACCCGGGGCCACTGGGTCGCCGGCGGCTCGATCGCCGACCGCATCGATTGGGCGCGCGGGTACCTGTCGACCGTCCCCGACGCCGAGCGCATCGACGTCGTGTCCGGCCTGATCGGCACGAGCGTCGCCTCGCAGGAGTCCGTCGTCGCCGCACTCGCGCTCGTGGCGCTGGACCTGGACCCCTGGCAGACCGTCTGCACCGCGGCGAGCATCGGCGGCGACACCGACACGATCGCCGCCATGGCCGGCGCCGTCCTCGGCGCCGTGCACGGCGCGACCGCATGGTCCGCCGACGCCGTCCAGCAGGTGGAGACCGTCAACGACCTGCACCTCGAGGAGCTCACCGAGCAGCTCCTCGACCTCCGCGCCGGCACCCGCCGGTAGCGGCCCCCTGACCGCCGGGCGGCGGTTCCCCCCTTGCCGCCGCCCGGCTCCCCCCTCGCACCCTTCCGATGACGTAAGAGGACCTGATGACCAGCACCCCGACCGACGCCACCACCCGCGCCGGGACCCTGACCACCATCGAGCAGCGCGGCATCGAGCCGGTGCCCGTCGCCGAACGCACCGGGACACCGGGCGCGCTGTTCTGGGTCTGGTTCGCCGCGAACATCTCGATCCTCGGCCTGCCCCTCGGCGCCACACTCGTCGCGTTCCAGGGGCTGACAGTCTGGCAGGCGCTGCTCGTCGCCGTGATCGGCGCCGCCGGGTCGTTCGCCGTCGTCGGGGTCATCTCGATCGCCGGTCGCCGCGGCGGAGCACCGGGTCTGACCCTGAGCCGAGCGGTGTTCGGCGTCCGCGGCAACATCGGCCCGACGTTCATCTCGCTCCTGAGCCGCCTGGGCTGGGAGACCGTGAACACCACGACCGCCGCGTTCGTGCTGCTGTCGCTGTTCACGATCCTGTTCGGCACCGACGGGGGCTCGAAGGCGCACCCGGTCGTCACGATCGTGGCGATCCTGCTGTTCGTCGCCGCGACCGTGCTCATCTCGGGCCTCGGTCACGCGTTCATCGTCGCTGTGCAGAAGTGGGCGACGTGGGTCTTCGGCGCACTGAACGTCTTCGTCGCCGTGTTCCTGGTCGCCCGCATCGACTGGGACGTCGTCGGTGCGCAGCCCGCCGGCCCCGTCGCCGCGATGGTGATCGGCATCGGGACCATCGCGGCCGGGACCGGCATCGGCTGGGCCACCGCCGGTGCCGACATCGCCCGGTACACGCGCACCAGCGTCCGCGCCGGCAAGCTCGTCGCCGCCAGTGCCGCGGGTGCCGGCATCCCGCTCGTCGTCCTGGTCGGACTCGGGTCCCTCGTCTCGGCCGGCGACCCGACCCTCGCCCAGGCCGGGGACCCGGTCGCCGCGATCCGCGACATGCTGCCGAGCTGGATGGCCGTCCCGTACCTCATCGCCGCGTTCGGCGGACTGCTGTTGTCGAACCACCTGTCGGTGTACTCGGCGAGCCTCACCACGCTGACCCTCGGCGTGAAGGTGCCGCGGGTGTGGGCGGTCGCGGTCGACGTCGTCATCACCACGCTCGGCGCCATGTACTTCATGCTCGTCGCCGACGGCTTCTACGCCCCGTTCATCACCTTCATCTCGGTCCTCGCCGTGCCGATCACCGCGTGGCTCGGCGTCTTCATCGCCGACATGGTCCGCCGCACCTGGTACGACCCGGCAGCGCTCCTCGACCTCCGCCGCGGAGGCCGCTACTGGTACGCCGGTGGGGTCGCCTGGCGGGCCGTCATCGCCTGGGTCGGCGCGATCGTCGTCGGCTTCCTGTTCACGAACGTCCAGGTGGGCGACGCCGACCCGGTGTTCGTCGGGGCGTTCTCGGACACCTGGATCGGCGCGAACGGCCTCGGCTGGGTCGTCACGTTCGTCGTCGCGGCCGCGGTCTACCTGCTCACCGGAGGGCCGCGTGGCACGCTGCACGAGCAGCCCGACCAGTCCGCTCCGCTCCCGCACACCGAGCACACCGTCTGATGGGCCGCCTCGTCTCGGTCGGCAACGTCATCGTCGACATCGTGATGCGCATCGACGCGCTGCCCGAGCCGGGCGGGGACGTCATCGCGGACGCGTCGGAGATCACCGCCGGCGGCGGCCTCAACACCATGGTCGCCGCCCGTCGCGACGGCATGGAGGTCGTCTTCGCCGGGCAGTACGGCACCGGCCCGTTCGGGGACGTCGTCCGCCGGGCCCTCGCCGACTCGGGCGTCACCGTCGTGCAGCCCGGCCTCGCCGACGTCGACAGCGGGTACTGCGTGGCCCTCGTCGACGCCACCACCGAGCGCACCTTCGTCACGAGCGTCGGCGCGGAGGGGCAGCTCACCCGCACCGACCTCGACCGCGTCGAGCTGCGTGACGACGACGTCGTGTTCGTCTCCGGCTACGGCCTCGCCCACCCGGTCAACGGAGCGGCGATCACGGACTGGCTCGAGACCGTCCCGCCGTCGGTCCGGGTCGTCTTCGACCCGTCACCGCTGGTCGACACCCTGCCGGCGTCGACCCTGTCGGCCGTGTCCGCCCGGTCCGACGTGGTCAGTGCCAACAGCCGGGAGGCCCGCCTCATGTCCCCGACGTCGGCCACCCTCGCCGAGGCGGCCACCGCCGTCGCAGCGGCAGCGCGGGGCACCGCGCTGGTGCGGGACGGAGCCGACGGCTGTTGGGTGGTCGAGGACGGCAGCGCGCCGGTCCTGGTCCCCGGGTTCCCCGTCGTGGCGGTCGACACCAACGGTGCGGGTGACGCGCACGCCGGCGTGCTGGTGGCGGCGCTGGGACGTGGGGCGGGCCTCCAGGACGCGGTCCGGCGTGCGAACGCGGCGGCGGCGCTCGCGGTGACCAGGCCGGGCCCGGCGACGGCGCCGACGGCGGAGGAGACCGACGCGCTCCTCGTGGCGCCCTGACCGCCAGCCCGTCCGGACGGTCGCCTGCGTTCTCCGGCTGAGCGACACGTGCAGTGTTTCCCGGCCGTCAACTGTTCGTTACGACCCCGTTTCCCGAGCCCAGCGGATCCCGAGGTGCCTCGAAGCTTCCTCTGAGAACCCCTTCACTCGAGGAGACCCTTGTCCAGATCCCTGTCCCGGAGTCGGCTCGCCGCCCTGGCGATCACCGCCACGCTGACTCCCGCCCTCGCCCTGACCGCAGTCCCTGCGTTCGCGGCGCCCACCCCTGACCCGGTCGTCGCCTCCGGCAGCGACTGGGACGTGACCACCACCCCCGGCGGCTACCTGGTGTCCCTCGACCTGGACGAGCCGCTGCCGATGGTCGACGACGCACCCACGCTCGTCGTCGACGGCGAACCCATCGGCTTCGCGACCGAGTCGGCCGACGGGAAGACGCTCCAGGTCCTCACCGCGGACCGGTCCGTCGCCGACGCGAGCGACGTCACCAAGGCGTGGTCGAGCGGGGACGAGGACAAGGCGACCGAGACGACGACCGCGCCCGTCACCCCGCCCGTCCCGGAGAACCGGACGCTCAATCGGCAGATGAAGTCGCTCGCGACCGCCGCCGCGGTGGAGGACCCCTCGACCCCCGGCGCCTTCACGGTGACCGAGGCCGAGTACGACTTCGGTGACCAGGCGGTCCCGCTCGCGGCGATCGGCGGCATCCGCGGCGAGCTCACGGGCAAGATGTACCTGACCAGCGCGGCCGGGCAGCGACCGACGGTCGTGCTGCTGCACGGTCGGCACACCTCCTGCTCGGGCACCGGCGCGAACCCGCTGCGCTGGCCCTGCGGTCCCACGCAGATGAACGTCCGCTCGTACCTCGGCTACGAGGGCACCGCGCGCGCACTCGCGACCCGCGGCTACAACGTCGTGTCGATCGCCGCCAATGCCGTGAACTCGAACGACAACCAGCTCGCGCTCGACTACGGCGCCGAGGCCCGGGGCCAGCTCGTCCTCGACACGCTCGAGATGCTCGGCAAGGCCGACGCCGGTGCAGCCGTCTCGTACGACGACGTCACCACCGCGACCGACGCCGCCCCGAGCACGACCACGACCCGCACGCTCGACGACGCACTCGTCCGCGCGACCACCCGTGCCGACCAGCCGGCCGCCGCCTCCGGCGTCACGGCAGCATCGCTGAAGGGCCGGTTCGACCTGACCCACGTCGGTGTCATGGGTCACTCCCGCGGCGGTGAGGGCGTCGTCTCGGCCGCGACCCTCAACCAGGCGCTCCCGAAGCCGTACGGCATCGAGGCGGTCCTGCCGCTCGCCCCCGTCGACTTCGGCCGCATGACGCTGCCGGACGTCCCGACGTCCGTCTTCCTGCCGTACTGCGACGGCGACGTGTCGAACCAGCAGGGGCAGCACTTCATCGACGACTCCCGGCACGCCTTCGACGACGACGTGCTCCGGTCCGCCGTCTGGGTGATGGGCGCCAACCACAACTTCTTCAACACCGTGTGGACCCCGGGCCTGTACCCGGCCGCCACGGGCGACGACTGGCGGACGAGCGACACCACGTCCACCTGCTCGACGACCAACCCCACCCGCCTCACCGCGGCGCAGCAGTACCAGGTCGGCGTCAGCTACATGACCGGCTTCTTCCGCCTGACGATGGGCGGCGAGACCCAGTTCCAGTCGATGTTCGACGGTTCGGTCAAGCCGTCGACCACCGCGACGCCGTACGCCGACGTCCGCACCATGGCCGCGCAGCCCTCGTCCACGACGAAGCTCGTCACCGACTTCACGACCTCGAGCTCGCTCATCCGCACGGTCGGCGGTGCCACGGCCGCGGTCTGCACCAACCTGACCGGTCGGACGCTGCCGCAGTCGAACCCGTTCTGCGCCACGACGAAGGCCTCGGCCCAGGTCCCGCACTGGACGCCGGGCTCGTTCGCCCCGAACGTCCCGACGTTCCCCACCACGCGGTTCCTCTGGACGGGTGCCTCGACGACGGACCCCGCGGTGCCGAGCACCGGTGAACTCCGCGTCTCCGTCCCCGCCTCCGCGCGCAACGTCACCGGCAGCACGCAGATGACGCTGAAGACCGCTCCCGACGAAGCCGTGCCCACCGGCACCGACTTCCGGATCACGGTCCTCGACGGCTCCGGAGGCAGCTGGTCGACCGCCGCGTCGGCGATCAACCCTCTCGCCGTCAACCGGATGCCGGGCGGCACGAACACCACGCTCAACAAGATCGTGCTGCAGCAGCTCACGATCCCCACGGCTTCGATGACGGGCGTCGACCTGACGAACGTCCGCGAGGTCCGCTTCACCGCGGGCGTCGGCGCGGACGGCACCGGGACCGGTGGCGTGTACCTGTCCGACCTCGCCTTCGACACGCCGAGCGTCGGCACCGCCGTCGCGGCGACCCGCACCACCGTGAACGTCGCCCCGACCACGGTCGAGGAGGGTGACGGCCCCGGCACCGCCGACGTCGCCGTGTACCTGTCCCGCGCCTCCGACCGGCCGATCACCGGCTACGTCAGCGTGCTCGGCTCCGCCACCGGTTCGGTCGGTGTCGGCATGGAGCGCGTGACCTTCGCGCCCGGCGAGACCTGCAAGGCCGTCACCGTCCCGACCGCGGGCAACACCGCGGTCTCCGCGACGCCGAGTTCGGCGTTCAAGGTGAGCGTCACGAACACCCGCAACGCGGTCATGGGCGCCACGGCGTTCACGAACCTGACGGTCCGCGAGGACGACGGTGTCACGGCACCGGCGACCGAGCTGCCGACCGTGGGCGCGCAGGGCGACGTCTGCGCGGAACGCGCCGGCGCGGTCACCCCGGTGACGCTCGGAACGTCCGCCGACACCGTCGCACCGGGCGGCTCGGTCGAGCTCACCGGCGAGGGCTTCCGCGCCGGCGAGACCGTGACGTTCCGCTCCGGTACGACGATCACCGACACGGTGGTCGCCGACGCAGCGGGCGTGGTCACCTCGACCCTGCGGGTCGCGGAGGACGCCGACCTCGGTGCACTCGCCCTCTCCGCCGAGGGTGCCGGTTCCGGCCGGGAGGCCCAGGTCACCATCGCGGTCCTCGCACCCACCGAGACGGTCCTGTCCGTCACGCCGACCGAGCCGGTCGAGGGCGACGAGGTCGTCCTGACCGCCACGGTCACCGGCCGGGACACCGACGGCACGGTCACGTTCCGTGACGGCGACCCGGCTGCACGTGCCCGTGCCGCTGCCGCCATCCTCGGCACCGCCGAGGTGACGGACGGCGTCGCGACGCTGACCCTGGCCGACGGCCTGAGCGTCGGCGACCACACGCTGGTGGCGGTGTTCGGGGCCACCGAGACCGCGGACGCCTCCACGTCCGCCCCGGTGGTCATCACGGTCGCGGCTGCTCCCGTGGCGCCGAGCCCGACGCCCGGCCCGGGTGCGGGTACGCCCGGTGCCGGTGCTCCCGGCGCCGGTACCCCGGGTGCCGGTACGCCGGGCGGCGGGACGGGCAACGGCCCGATCGACACCGTCGGTGGCGGCTCCGGCTCCGGCTCGACCGGCGGCTCGATCGCCGACCGTCCCGGGTCCCTCGCCTGGACCGGCGCCGAGATCGGTTCGGCTGCGCTCGCGGCACTCCTGCTGCTGACGGCGGGCGTGGGGATCACCGTGGCACGTCGTCGTCGCCGGATCGAGTGAGGTCGGCGAGCTGACCCCGAGCAGGGTCGTACCCGGGAGGGTGCGGCCCTGCTCGCTGTGGTCAGCGTGGGGTGCCGTGCGGCGTGCCGGAGGGGGGCGTCACTCCGCCTGTCGCAGTTCGGCCACGTCGCCGTCGGAGCACGTCGAGACGCCGGTGACGCTGTAGCGCTGCGGGTAGGCGTTGAAGCCGATCGTGTTGACCGGACCGCCGCCGCCACGGACACCGGTGAGTGGGTCGACACCACCGCTGACGAAGCGCTCCGTCGTGATGCCCTTGCCCTCCCAGAGCTCCTCGACGGTGCTGATGTCAGCTGCAGGTGCCGTACCGTCCACGCCCTCCCGCTCGAGGATGTAGACGAAGCGAGCGCCGTCCCTCCCGTCCGGCTGCTCACACACCTCGGCATCAGGGCCGCGGTAGAGTACCCAGTCGCCTCCGACCGCCTCGGTCGACTCCTCGACGAGATCGACGACGGCGTCCCTCGCTCGCTCGGGAGTCATGGCGCGTCCGGCCGGGTCGTTCCCACAAGCGGTGAGTGCGAGTGACGCACCCACGAGGACCAGAGCGACGGTGGTGGTCATCCTGCTCTGCGATCGACACAGCACCCTCACGCCCATCCCCTTCATTCCTCGCGACGCAGTTCCTTGACGTCGCCGTCCGAGCACTTCGACACGCCGGTCATGGTGTAGCCCTGCGGGTACGCGTCGAAGCCCACCGAGGTGACGGGACCACCTACGCCGTTCACGCCGGTCAAGGGGTCCGAGCTCCCGCTCTGGAAGCGCTCTGTCGTGATCCCCTTGCTCTTCCAGAGTTCCTCGACGGTGCTGATGTCAGCTGCCGGTGTGGACCCGTCGGCGCCCTCCCGCTCGAGGATGTAGACGAAGTGTGCGCCCTCTCCGCCGCCGGGCTGCTCGCAGACCTCAGCTGCGGGACCGCGGTAGAGCGTCCACTCGCCGCCGACCGCGGTGGTGGACTCTTCAACGAGGTCGACGATCGACTTCTTCGCATCGGACGGTTTCACGGTGGTGCCTCCGGGGTTGTCACTACAGCTGGCAATGGTGAGGGACGCCGTCAGGACGAGAGCGGCGCTGATGCTGCTCCTCACGAAGCCTGGTGTTCGACGGTCGGCCCCGCTCACTCGTTCTTCCGCAGATCACTGACGTCGCCGTCTGCGCATCCCGAGACCGCTGTGATGCTGTAACGCTGTGGGTAGGCGTTGAAGGCGATGGACGTGGTCGGGCCACCTTTGCCCCGCATGCCGAGGAGGGGATCGCTGCCACCGCTTCGGTACGGGGTGGTCGTGATGCCCTCACCGTCCCAGAAGTCCTGCATGGTCTGGACATCTGTCTTCGGGGCGGTGCCCTCCGTGCCGGTTCGTTCCATGATGTAGACGTACCGAGCTCTGTCCTCGGCTCCCTCGCCGCAGGCCTCCACGGAAGGCCCGCTGTAGACCTTCCAGGTGCCCCCGACGACGGCGGCGGACCGTTCGACGATGTCGACGACGTCCTTCTCGACAGTGGCGGGTTCCACGGTGGTGCCTCCTGTGCTGGTGCTGGTGCTGGTGCTGGTGCCGCAGCCGGTGATGCTGAGCATCGCGGAGACCGCGATCAAGGCTGCGATACCGATGCGGCTTGGTCGATCTTGGCGTGGGGGCATGCTCACGGTGCTCTCATCATCTGGTCCAGCATGGATTGCTCGAAGTCGGTCAGCCCCTTGGGCACGAACTCAGTCATCCGCTCCGGTTGTCCGGTGGTCGCGAAGCCGACGTTCGTCAACGACTCCGTACCGGGATCGAGGTACCCCTCACCGTCGGGCGTGCTGACGCCATGGTCCTTCACGCCCTTCAGCTCATCGACGCCAGCGACACCGTCGGCGCCGAACGCGGTGGCTCCGAACTCGCTCGACGTCGGGTCGATGTTGTGGACGGGGCTGAGCCGTCCAGATCCGGCCCACTGGTCGCCCTTCTCGTCGCCGGGCACTGCCCAGACATTGCGGGCTTGCCCCGCGTAGACGTGGGTGGCGTGGAGGTCGTCGGCCTCGGGGATCGAGTTCGGGATACCGGCAGAGCCGATCGTCGTGAACGTGTCGACATGGACGCCGGGCTGTGTCAGGCCGAAGGCCGCGGTGGTCGAGCCGTAGGAATGTGCCACGACGTTCGTGGTCGGCATCTCATCCCCGGCACGGACTGCATCCAGACCACGGATCGACGTCGCGAGGTTGTCACCACCTGGTTCCGCAGCGCCGTTGGTGAGGACGCCGAAGTCGAGGCTGCCCGACATCACTGGGACGGGCGGTGCTTTGTAGCCCATCCAAGCGATGACGGCGCGGTCCTCCGCGCCACCGTCGGCCTGTTGGTCGTAGATGTGCTGCGCGGAAGTGGTCCAAGCACGCATCCCGGTCGTTTCCGAGCCCATCCCGGGCACGGCCCAGGTCACATTGTCCGCAGAGTCGAGGTCGCCGATCGAGACTGCTGCGAGTGGCGGCACGTCCTCGGTCAGCGAGATCAGGTACCGATCGCCCTGGTTCTTGCGCTTGTCCAGCGCGTCGTCGATGTCGCGGAGCGCGTCGAGGTTCGTCGAGGCGCGGAGGTATGCAGCTCCGTTGTCGTACGCGATCGTCGTCTTCAGCGCCTCGACCTGTTCCGCCGCTTCGGTGATGCGTGTCTCAAGGACGACCTGGTTGGCCGTGTCCCGCGCCCAGTAGTCCACGCCCTCCAGGTTCCCGAGCCGACTGAGCACCGGGATGGGCAGGGCCTTCAGGTCGTTCTCGTCGGCCTTCGAGTAGCCGAGCTTCGCCCAGAGTTCCGCGACCTCCGCCGGGGAGAGGTCAGGATCCAGCATCTTCTCGAAGGCCGCCGGGAGCTCGGCGGCAGCGGAGACGTCCAGCGTCGCGTTCGAGAGCGAACCGTGGCCGCCCGCGCGCTCGAACGCTTCGGCGATGCGTTCCGCCCACGCGGCGTCCTCGCCGTTCTCCTCGAGCAGCCGATCGAACCCGGTCAGGAAGGTGGCGGACTCGATCCGCGCCCATCCGCACGACCCCGTGAAGCCGTGCCACGCACTCCGCAGCGTGCTCAACTCCTCGGCGGCGCCCCGGTCCAGCGCACGGTAGGCGGTCGCGAAGGACCGCAGGTGGTCGGGGTCGGCAGAACTCTTTCCCCCGGACGTCCCGTCCCCGGTGCGGGTCCGCCCTCGTGCCGAGAACGACGCCGAGATGGCCGGCGGTGCGATGGGCGTGTCGGACGGCTTGAAGTCGAACCCCATGCCCGCGGGCACCTCGAAGACGCCGAGGGGAGACTCCGCGGCCTTGCGCTCCCGCTCGTCCTGCCGGACCTGCCATGCGGCCAGGTCGGCCTGACGCTCCCGTTCCCGCTTCGCCGCTGCGGTCACCTCGTTCACCTGGTCGCCCAGGTCGTCGAGCACGGACGCGAGCTTCGGCCGGTCCTCGGCTTCGATCTGCGCCGATTCCTCGAAGCGTGTCGCGTAGGCACCGGAGAAGTCGTCCGTGCCCTGCTCGACGGCGGACCGACGGCCAGCGGCTTGCCCGCGGAGCTTCTCGGCGGCTGCCGTCGATGCCTTCACGAGCGCGTCCGCTGTCGCCTCGTCGTACTGGATGTCCCCCATGATGTCCTTCCCCCTGTGCCCCCTCGCGAGCGCACGCTCCCGACTGTACCGATCCCTGCGCCCGGCGTCACGGGGGAGGACGAGGACCCCGCGCCTCCGGCCCGGCGCTGCCGCGCCGTCCTGCCACGCGACCCGAACACGGGACTGGTGCCGCCACCGGTCGCGCGCTTGACTCGTCCCAGGGCACACCGCCCTGCCCACGACCAGGAAGGCCGACCGTGCGCACACTCGTCTACACCAGCACGCAGACCCGACCGATCTCGGACTCCGAACTCGCCCAGATCCTGGCGGTCGGCCGCGAGAAGAACACCCGCCTCGGCATCACCGGCATGCTCGCGCACCGCGACAGCAACTGCATCGGCATCATCGAGGGCGAGGACGACGTCGTCCACGAGCGCTTCGAGCAGATCCGGCTCGACCCGCGGCACACCAACGTCCGGGTGCTCTGCGACGACCCGGTGCAGCAGCGGTCCTTCCCGGACTGGTCCATGGCGTTCCAGCCCCTCGATCCGCTGATGCGCGAGGTCCCGGGGTTCAGCGACCTGTTCGCCGCGCAGCGGCCGAGCGATGCCGAGTTCGGTGCTTCGCGGGCCCGCGCCCTGCTCGAATGGTTCCGCAAGCACCCGCTCGCACCGCTGACGAACCAGAACGCGGCTGACGACGAGGTCCCGCGCACCCGCGCCCTGAACGGCGCGATCGCGGTCCTGCACGACGGCGGCACGACGAGCTTCTCCATCGAGGCGGTGGCCGAGCGCAGCGGGATGAGTGTGTCCGAGATCGAGGGGCTCTTCCCGAACCGGCACGCCCTGCTCGCGGCGACCGTCGAGCGCTGGTCCCGCGCGGTGTCGGCACCCCTGCTCCCGATGATCACCGAACGCGGCACGGTGGCGTTCATGCACGCCCTGTTGGCCGCGCACGTCGAGGAGCCGGGCCTGATGCGCCTGCTCGCCTCCTCGCTCGCCGCGGCCACGGACCCGAAGGTCGACGGTGCGGACTACTACCGGTCCGCCTACCGGAACTTCCGGCAGACGATCCGCACCGCGCTCGCCGCGGACGTCCGCGACGGCCGGGAACCGGCGACGATGGACCCGGAGCGGGGCGCGCAGCAGTTGCTCGCCCTGTACGACGGCCTCCGGCTGCAGGCCCTGCTGACGGGTGACACGGACCCGGTGGACGCGTTCGACCGTGCAGCCGCCCGGATGCGGCGTGGTTGGTCGGAGCAGTACGAGCAGCCGACGTACTGGGACATCCCGGTCGCCTCGGCGCCCTGAGCAGGGCGCCGGATGCGGGAACAACCGGTCTCCCCCGTGGAGTGGGGGCGGTGGAGCGCTCCGCGATCGGGCAGGATGGCGGGAGGGCGTGGACCGGGTATCCGCGCTCTGCTCGCTCACCCAGGGTGGTGAGCCCGGCCGTCTGGTCGCCTTCGGGTGGTGATCAGGCGGCCGAACACGTTCCGGGCGCTGCACTTGTCCGCCGTTCGTCCGACTGTGGAACGCGCTCGATCGGGTCTACCGTCACGTCCGTGCGGCAACGGGGCCGCACTGGTCATGAATCGAGCATCATGCAACGACGGATGAGAAGTCTCGTCGCCCTCGCCGTGAGTGCCGGCGTCGTGGGGGCACTGGTCCCGGCGATCTCGGCCCAGGCGGTCACGACGAGCGACACCCCGGACTTCGGGAGCAACGTCAAGGTCTACAGCCCATCGACCCCGACCTCGACGATCCAGGCGGACGTCGACGCCGCGTTCAACGCGCAGCTGCGCAGCACCACGGCGCAGTTCGGGTCGCAGCGACACGTCTTCATGTTCAAGCCGGGCAGCTACAACCGGGTCTGGGCGAACCTCGGCTTCTACACGACGGTCGCCGGTCTCGGGAAGAACCCCGACGACGTCACGATCACGGGAGCCGTGAACGTCGACTCCGGCTGGAACGCGGGCGACGAGTCGAACGCGACGCAGAACTTCTGGCGGTCGGTGGAGAACGTCGCGGTCGTCCCGGAGGGCGGCACCGACCGCTGGGCGGTGTCGCAGGCGGCCCCGATGCGCCGGGTGCACATCAAGGGCAACCTGACGATGGGTCCCTCGAACCAGGACGGCGGCCAGGGCTACTCGTCCGGCGGGTACATCGCGGACAGCAAGGTCGACGGCACCGTCACCTCGGGCTCGCAGCAGCAGTGGTACACGCGCAACTCCACGCTCGGCTCGTGGCAGGGCGGCAACTGGAACATGACGTTCTCCGGTGTGCAGGGTGCCCCGGCGAACGACTTCTCGAAGAGCTACACGACGCTCGCCACCACGCCGACGACGCGCGAGAAGCCCTACCTGTACGTGGACTCGTCGAACAAGTACCACGTGTTCGTCCCCTCGCTCCGGCAGAACTCGAGCGGTGTCACCTGGCCGAACACCGCGGGCACGGACATCCCGATGCGGAACTTCTACGTCGCGCACCCGGGTGACACGGCGGCGACGATCAACAGTGCGCTCGCGCAAGGGCTGAACCTGTTCTTCACCCCGGGCACCTACCAGCTCGACGCGGCGATCAACGTGCAGCGGGCGAACACCGTCGTGACCGGCATCGGCTTCCCGACGCTCGTGCCGACCAAGGGCAACTCCGTCCTGGTGTCGAACGACGTCGCTGGTGTGAACGTGTCGAACCTCGTGGTGGACGCCGGCACGCAGAACAGCACGCAGCTGGTGCGACTGGGCACGGCGGACTCGCACATCGACCACGCGGCGAACCCGCAGAGCATCCAGGACGTCTTCTTCCGCGTCGGGTCGAGCATCCAGGGCAAAGCCAGCACCTCGCTGCGGGTCAACGCCGACGACACCCTGATCGACCACATCTGGGCGTGGCGCGCCGACCACGGTGGCGCACCCACGGGGTGGACGGTCAACACCGGTGCCACCGGCGTCGAGGTGAACGGCAACGACGTCCTCGCCACCGGGCTCTTCGTCGAGCACTACCAGAAGTACGAAGTGCAGTGGAACGGCGACAACGGCAAGACAATCTTCTTCCAGAACGAGATGCCGTACGACGTGCCGGACAACGCCTCGTGGCAGAGTCCGACCGGGGCCGGGTACGCGGCGTACAAGGTGGCGTCGAACGTCACGAAGCACGAGATCTGGGGCGGCGGTGTCTACTGCTTCTTCAACACGAACAAGGCGGTGCGCGCCGACCGGGCCTTCGAGGTGCCGCAGACGCCCGGCGTCCGTGCACACAGCCTGGTGACGGTGTCCCTCGGTGACGTGGGCACCATCTCGAGCATCATCAACGGGGTCGGCGGAGCGGTGCCGACGCCGGCGGGCAACACCGCCCCGAACCGGCTGGCGAACTACAACTGATCGTCGGTCGCGACGCGACCACACGACGGACGGGAGGCCCGGGACCAGTCGGTCCCGGGCCTCCCGTCCGTCCGTCGCCGCCAGCGTGGGTCCGCGGTGCCCGTCCCTCAGGACCGACGTGACGCCCGCGGCAGGAACGTCTCGTCACGCAGCGACTGCTCGATCTGCTCGAGCGACCGTCCCTTCGTCTCCGGGACCCGAAGGAACACGAGCACCCACCCGAGCACGTTGAGGGCCGCGTACACGAGCATCGTGCCGCCGAGCCCGATCCACCCGGTGAGGGTGAGGGCAGTCGAGGTCACGAGCAGGTCCGCACCCCAGAGCACCATGGCGTGCAGACTCGTGGCCGCGGCCCGGACCCGCAGCGGGTACATCTCGGAACCGATCAGCCAGCCGACCACCTGGATGCCCCCGGCCTGGAAGAACATGAACGCCAGGATGAGCACGATCGTCAGCACCGGAGAGGGTTTGCCGTCCTGCAGGAAGAAGAGCGCCCCGAAGAGCCCGATGCTCATCGCCGCTCCCGGGAGCATGACGAGCGTCAACCGCCGACGCCCGACACGGTCGACGACCCGCGACCCGACGAACGTCATCACCAGGTACACGACGCCGACGCCGACGTTGGCCCACAGCGAGTAGACGTGCGGGAACCCGGCGTCGGTGAGGATGGTCGGTGTGTAGTAGATCATCATCTCGAGGCCGGTCAACTGCGTGAACGCCGCCACGATGAGACCCGCCACGAGCGCCGGACGCACCCACGGTTTGCGGAGCTGCGACCACTGCCCCTTCCCCGAGTCCGGTTCGGCGTCGTCGAGCCGGCGGATCTCGTCGAGTTCGTCCTCCGCGGCGCGGCTGGTCGGCCGCAGCCAGCGGAGGACCTGGCGAGCCGGTCCGACCCGGTCCTTCGACACGAACCACCGTGGGCTCTCCGGCAACCGCAGCATCCCGAGCAGCAGCACGATCGCGGGCGCCGCGGCGACACCGATCATGAACCGCCACGAGACGACGCCGTTGAGCGTGACCCCGACGAGGGCTGCTGCGAGGATCCCCACGCCGATGGCGCAGTTGAACACGGTGACGAGGCTCCCTCGCCGGGGCCCCGGGGCGATCTCCGCGATGTAGGTCGGGATGGTCTGGGTCGACCCGCCGACAGCCAGCCCGAGGAACAGCCGGCTGAGCACGAGGAACACCGGGCTCGGCGAGACCGCGGCGAACAGGACACCGAGCATGAACACCGCCGCGATGAGCAGGATGGTCCGGCGTCGGCCGACCCGGGCCGAGACCGGCCCGGTGAGGAAGGCGCCGAGGATCGCACCGACGAGGATCGACGCGGTGATGAACTCCTTGACGGCGGAGCCGACGGAGAACTCCTTGCCGATCTCGATGAGGGTGCCCGAGATGACGCCGGTGTCGTAGCCGTACAGCAGCCCGCCGAGCGCCGCGACGAACGCGACCCGGGTGACGTGCCGCTTGACGGAGCGGGCCTTCTCGGCGTCGCCCGTGCCCTCCGGGATGGCCGGCGGGACGCCGGGGACCCGGTCGTCGTCAGTGGTCGTGTTCGTCATCCGGGCCCTCCGCCTCACCGGTCCGGCACGCGCCGGACCGGCGGTCACGGTAGACGGAGGACTGCGAGCGGACGGGGAGCTTGTACGGATCACGCCGTGTACGGAAGTCCCCGTCGTCGGCGCGGTACACCGCCTGAACGGCTCCTGACCGGGTTCAGTCCCGCGCGATGACGCCCTGCCGCAGCATGTCCCGCGCGACCCGGGCCCGCGGGATCACCCACAGCGCGCTCCACAGCGCCAGTCCGGCCCAGAGGCCGAGGAGCAGCAGGGTGATCACCGTGCCGTGCTGGTCGCGCATGGACCAGGTCATCGCACTCCAGAAGACGCAGAGCACGATCTTGCCCCAGCCGCCGACCTGCTGGTCCGCCTGGGCCTGCAGCCGCGGGACCCAGACGTCGGCGGGCACCTCGGTGGGGACGCGACGATCGGTCACCCACCGTTCGACCATGACCACGCGCTCGTACCCGCCCTCGGCGCGCCACGAGCGGAGCAGCAACCAGCCGGCCACCACGGCGCCGGCGACGGCGGCGGGCAAGCCGACCGACACGAGCACCTGCGGGGTCGCGGTCCGGAACGACGACAGGACGAGCATGACGAGGACGAGCGCGAACGCGGCACCGGCCACCGCGGTGCCGAGCAGCCGGAGCCGCCCGGCTTCGTCGACCACTCCGACCCCGTGCACGCTCCGACCGTACCCGTGGCGGCCGACCTCCCGCTGCCCGCCGGGGGCAACGCACAGGAGGCCCGTCACCGGTCCGACGGACGGGTGACGGGCCTCCTGGAAGGGGTCCGCCTGTACTGCGGTACCGGCATCGGCGTGCTGGCCCGGGGTCAGTCCCCGGCGTTGATGAGGCCGAGCCAGCGGCCGAAGCCCGCGTGGTCGTCGTCCTGCAGGTGGAGGTGCGGGTGGCGGGCGAGGTCGTCGCGCTGGCCAGGGGTGCGGTCGTCGTCGATCACGGCGGACTCCTTCTCGTTCGGGGGTGTTCATCTCTACACGCGGGCCGCCGCGGACATTCCCGTTCCGGCCCGCCGTACCGGGGGACACCGCTGCGACCCGGCTGAGTCCGGCCCGCCCGGTCCTGGTACTCCTTGGGGATCGGCTGCGCCCGCAACCGAGGACGAGGTGGACGCCATGGTCGACGCGAGGACCTACGACGAGTCCGGGTACTGGTACCCCGACCGTGCGGCGAAGAGCGGCGTGGAGCTGCTCAACGCCATGCGCCGCTACCGGTCCGCCGAGGTCGCCATGCGCCAGCGCACGCGCGACACCATGCACATGGGCGCCACCGACATGGCCGCCGTCCGGTTCCTCCTGCAGGCCCGACAGCGCGGCACCGCGGTGAAGCCGACCGGACTGGCCGCACACCTCGGCATCACGACCGCCTCGACCACGGCCCTCGTGAAGCGACTCGTCGCAGCCGGACACGTCGACCGGCAGACCGACCCCGACGACGGCCGCGGGTTCCTGCTCGTCGCGACGGACTCGGGCGACGAGACGGTGCGGTCGAACCTCACCGCCGTGCACGCGCGGATGATCGCCGCCGCCGACCGGCTCTCCCCGACGACGATCGCGGAGATGAGCGCCTTCTTCGCCGAGATGACGGCCGCGATGGACGACGCCGCCGCGGTGGTCCCGGACGACGCTCGCGGTGCCGTGGCCGTCGCCGTGCCCGCCCACCACTGACCGCCACCAGCCGCGCTGAGTAGCGTCGGGCACGTGCCGACGTCCGCACCGCGCTGACGTCCGCACCACGGCGGCGTCCGGACCGCGACGACGCCGGCAGGGAAACGAAGGAGACCACCCGCATGTCCAAGAAGAGCCGGACCACCAGCACCCTCACGCGCGCCCTGCTGCTCGGGGTCCTCAGCGGAGGCCGCTCGGCCACCCCGCTCGCCGTCCTCGGCCTGCACCAGGGCGACAAGCGCCTGTCCGGCGACTGGCAGAAGTGGAAGACCTTCGACTCGTCGCTCGGCCGCGCCGGGCTCGTCGCGGGTGCCGCAGGCGAGATCATCGGCGACAAGATGCCGAAGACCCCGAACCGCATCGCCCTCCCCGCACTGCTCGGACGCATCGGCGCCGGCGCCTTCGTCGGTGCGGCGTTCGGGACCACCACGAAGTCCGGGAAG
The DNA here is from genome assembly GCF_003234265.2 of Curtobacterium sp. MCSS17_015. NCBI lineage: Bacteria > Bacillati > Actinomycetota > Actinomycetes > Micrococcales > Microbacteriaceae > Curtobacterium > Curtobacterium sp. MCSS17_015. The sequence continues at coordinate 3,248,583 of NZ_CP126256.1, read as the reverse complement.
TCGGACCTGCGGATCGAGGGTGCCATCGTCGGCGCGATCGGGGCGCTCGTCGGCTCCTACGTCGCCTGGGCGGCCCGCAAGGCCGTCGGCACGGTCCTGCCGGACCCGGTGGTCGCCGTCGCTGAGGACGCCGCCGTCATCGCCGGCTCGCGTGCGGTGGTCCGCGGCGCCTGACCCGCGAACGGACGGACGGGAGGCCCGACTCACCTGCTGAGCCGGGCCTCCCGTCCGTCGTCGTGTCGGCGGCTACCAGCGCTCGTGCACCGTGGCGCGGAACCAGCGGTCGTAGAGGTCCTGGACCGTCGCGTCGAGGTCGGCGGGCAGCTCGAGCGAGCCGGCGGCCGCGTTCGACCGGGCCTGCTCGGCGTTCCGCGCACCCGGGATCGCGGCGGTCACGCCGTCCTGCGCGACCACCCACGCGAGCGCGGCCTGCGGGACCGAGACACCCTCGGGCAGGGAAGCGGCGAACTCCTGCGCGGCACGGACGCCGTCCTCGAACGGGACGCCGCTGAACGTCTCGCCCTGGTCGAAGGCCTGGCCGTCACGGTTGTAGGTGCGGTGGTCCTCCGGCGCGAAGGTCGTCTCGGTCGTGTACTTGCCGGAGAGGAGCCCCGAGGCGAGCGGGACACGGGCGAGGATCGCGACCCCGGCCTCCCGGGCGGCGGGGAGCACGCGGTCGAGTGGCTTGAGGCGGAACGCGTTGAGGATGATCTGCACACTCGCCACTCCGGGACGGGCGATCGCGGTCAGGGCCTGGTCGGCGGTCTCGACGGAGACGCCGTAGGCGGCGATCGACCCGTCGGCGACCAGTGCGTCGAGGGCGTCGTAGACCGCATCGTCCTCGAAGACGGCGGTCGGCGGGCAGTGCAGCTGGACGAGGTCCAACGTGTCCTGACCCAGGTTCTCCCGCGACCGGTCCACCCACTGGCGGAAGTTCCCGGCCACGTAGTTCGAGGGGACCTGGTCGACCCGGCGGCCCATCTTCGTGGCGACCGTGACGTCGGCCTCGGGATGCGCGGCCGTCCAGCGGCCGATGAGCTGCTCGCTCCGGCCGTCGCCGTACACGTCGGCGGTGTCGAACAGGGTGATGCCGGCCTCGGCGGAGGCGTCCATCACTGCGAAGGCGTCCTCCGCGGCGACCGGACCCCAGTCACCGCCGAACTGCCAGGTGCCGAGACCGATCACGGATACGTCGCGGCCGGTACGGCCGAGGGTGCGTCGCTGCATGACCCCGACGGTAGCCCCTGCCCGCCGAGGAGCCCGTCCGCTCATCCGCTCCGCGTGGGGAGAGGTGCACCGCGCGTACGGTGACGGCATGAGCAGCAAGCGCATCGTCGTCGTCGGCGCGACCGGTCACATCGGCACCTTCCTCGTTCCGCGACTGGTGCGTGCCGGACACCACGTCGTGACCATCAGCCGCGGCACGCGCTCGGCCTACGTCGACGCCCCGGAGTGGCAGCAGGTCGAGCAGGTCACCGCCGACCGTGAGCAGGAGGACCGCGACGGCACATTCGGCGACCGCATCGTCGCGCTCCGGCCGGACGTCGTCATCGACCTGGTCTGCTTCACCCTGGAGTCGGCACGGGCGCTCGTCTCGGCGCTGCGCGGCACCGACGTCCACCTGGTGCACTGCGGGTCGATCTGGCGGGCAGGGCCGAGCGCGGTGCTGCCGGTCACCGAGGACAACGCGACGCCGCCGCAGGGCGAGTACGGCACCCAGAAGGACGCCATCGCCCGTCTGCTCCAGAAGGAAACCGCCTCGGGTGGTGTCGTCACGACGTCGCTCCACCCCGGACACATCAGCGGGCCGGGCTGGGCGCCGATCGGTCCGGTCGGCAACCTCGACCCCGCGGTCTGGCAGACGCTGTCCGCCGGCGAACCCCTGCTCGTCCCCGGACTCGGAGCCGAGTCGATGCACCACGTGCACGCCGACGACGTCGCCCAGGCCTTCGAACTGGCCGTCGAGCACCGGGACGCGGTCGCCGGCGAGGACCTCACGGTCGTCGCCCCGACCGCGCTCACGGCACGCGGGTACGCCGCGCTCGCCGCGTCCTGGTTCGGCCAGGAGGCCCGGCTCGAGTCCGTCTCCTGGGACCGGTTCCGCGAGGCGGTGCCGGCCGAGCACGCCGACGCGAGCTGGGAGCACCTGTCCCGGAGCCACGTGTTCAGCATCGACAAGGCGCGGCGGCTGCTCGGCTACGCGCCGCGGTACACCGCGGAGGAGACGGTGCTCGACGCGGTGCGGTGGCTCGTCGACAACGACGAGGTGGTGGTCGCGGGGCCGCTGGTCGTCTGAGACGGAGCGGGCGGACGCCGCTGTCGGTGCTGCTCGGTACCGTCCCGGCATGAGCACGATCTACTCCGTCGCGGCGTCCCTCGACGGGTTCGTCGCGGGACCCGACGACGACCTCGACTGGCTCCTGCAGTTCGGCTTCGACGCGTTCCAGGAACACCACGACCGCTTCGCCGCCGGTGTCGGCGCCCTGGCGATGGGGGCCACGACGTACGAGTGGCTCCGCACACACGACGACACGTGGCCGTACCAGGACAGGGTGACCTGGGTCTTCTCGTCGCGGAGCCTCGAGGTCCCGACGGACGGTGACGTCCGTGTGGTCAGCGGCGACGTGCGGGACCACCACGGCCAGGTGGTGACGTCCGCCGGGGGCCGTGACGTCTGGATCGTCGGTGGTGGTGTCCTCGCCGCCCAGTACCAGCAGGCCGGGTTGCTCGACGAACTCCACGTCACGGTGATGCCGATCGCGCTCGGAGCCGGCACGCCGCTCCTGCCCGTCGGCTCCGACACGGGTGTGCTCGACCTCGTCGGCACGACGGTGTTCGACGGGGGAGCGGTCGAACTGCGCTACCGGACGTCGAACCCGGGCTGAGACCACGGTGTCGGCAGGGCGGTATGCAACATTCTTGGCTGCCGCCGTCCACGCCTGACACGCTCCACGCAGCCCCGAGCGGGGCGCGAGAGGAGACACGTGGGAAACAGGAAGAGCGCAGTGGTGACCGGGCTGCTGCTGGCGACCGGGCTGGTCGTGGTACCGACCGTGGGAGCGTCGGCAGACGACGTCCTCGGGTCCGGACCGGGATCCGGCGGGGTCGTCATCACGGGAGGGAGCGGTACCACCGGAGAGGTGCGGGGCTCCGCGAGCCGACGTGACGACGGCGGTGGAGGGAGCTTCTGGCAGTGGGGGGTCGGTCGGGAGGACACCTGGTCGAACTACTTCCGCGAACGACGCTGTCATGGCGCGACGGCCGTCGGGCTGAAGAGCAAGCGCGTCAGCGGTGTGCCCGGAGGCCGGTACGCACTGGCGACGACGCCGAAGGCCCGCAGCGGCAACAAGGCGTACTACCACAACTGCTGAGCATGGCGCGGGTGCGGAGTGTGCGGCTGGCGTACGTCGTCCCACCGGTCCTGGCCGTCGTGCTCGCCTTCCTCGGGTGTGAACAGCTGAGCCAGACCGGCGTGGTCGATGTCTCGACCGTCGTGACGGCCGCCGTGGGATCCGGCTCGACGTCGAACGGCGTCGTCGCGGAGTCGCTCGAACGCGTCGCGCGCGAGCACGACGCGACGATCGTCCGGACGGTCGCCGATCGTTCGGCGCCGACGAGACGACGGACAGCGCTCGTGACCGATGCCCCCGGGACGCGGGGAGCTGCGTGGCTCCGGAACGGCTACGCCGAGTTCGACCCGTCGATCACGACGGCGGTGCGACCGATGTCGGCACTCGACCGGTACGACCCGGCAGGGGCGTACGAGGTCGTCGGCGACGAGCAGGCGGCAGGTGCGACGGAGCACGCCCTCGTCGCGGCGGGCTTCGAGACGACGTCCGAGCGCGTCCCCGCCCTGACCCGGCTCGGCGTGACCGCGGGAGCGGAGGGAACCGGGAGCCTCATCGGCGCACTGGTGCTCGGTTGTGTCGTGCTCTGCCTGGTCGGGACGGTCGGCGCCCCGCGGAGGACGGCCGTCCGGGGACTGCACGGGCGCGGCATCTGCTCGGTCGTGCTCAGCGAGGTCACGGAGGTCCGGACGACGCTCATCATCACGGCCGTCCTGGCGCCGGTCGTCACGCTGGGGCTCTGGGTCCACAACGGGCTCGCGGTGTGGGCGACCTTCGCCGTTGCGGCCGCGGTGTGCTGTTCGGCGCTGCTCGTCCCGGTGGTGACCGCGCACGCGCTCGGCACCGTCATCGCCTCCCGACGGTCGATCGCGCGGACACTCAGTGGTGACCGACCGTCGTCTGCGCTCGTCCTCGTGGCGCAGCTCGCACGGGTCCCGGCGGTGGTGGTGCTGGTGGCGGCGGTCTTCGACCTGACGTCCGCGGTGGCGGTCGCCCGGGCGGGATCCGCGGAACAGGAACGCCGGGCCGCCGGCGACACCGTCCAGCTCTGGGTCACGCCGGACCCGCGCCCCGGATCGCACACGCAGCCGTACTGGGACCGGATCGGGCATCTCGCCGGCAGAGCGCTCGACCAGCACCGGGCGCTGCTGTCCGCGGCCGCCGAGGTCTCGACCGGCATCGGTCGCGGCACGGTGCCGGCCCTGTTCGTCGACGCCGGGTACCTGCGGCGACAGGACCTCCGGACGGCTGCGGGGGACCGGGTCACCGGCACGGGGGACGCGATCACGGTGTGGACACCCTCCGGCTCCGACATCGACGGCGCGGCGCTCGTCCGGGCCCTCACGGAGTGGGAACTCCGAGGAGCGTCGCCCGCGCAGAAGAACAGCATCGGTGGTGGCGAACTCGCTCCCCAGCGGGTCTACACGTACCCGGGCGACGCCTCCACGGCGTCCTGGCTCACGGAGGCCGTGGTCGTCGTCGTGCCGACTCCCTCCCGGGTGTTCACCCCTGACCAGCTCAGTGCCTGGTTGTCGACCGGGGACGTGGTGTTCACCTCCGAGCGAGCGGCGGACCGGGCGATCGACGATTCGGGCCTGCGCGACGAGTTCAGCGCTGTCGTGTCGGTCGGGCAGGCGGCCGCCGAGCAGCAGCGCCATGCGGGGACCCTCGTGGTCGTCGACGTCCTCACGGTGATCAGCAGTGCCGTGGTCGCGGTCGTGCTCGCCGCCCTCGCCGTCACCGCGCACCTGCGACGTCACGGACGGTCGGTCTTCGCCGAGGCCGCCGCCGGCAGGTCGTTCGTCCACACGCACCGGCTGCTCCTCACGGTCGAAGGCGCCCTCCTGTCCGTCGCCGCCGTCGTGACGGTGGACGCCTGGTGGCAGCGCAGACCGGACGGCTCGGGTGCGGTCTCCGTGCTCGACCCCGCGGCGCAGGCCGCCGGGTCGGCAGCGGCGGCGGCCGCGCTCGTCGTGCTGACGGTGAGCGTGGTCTCCGTCATCGTGATGGTGGGATCGGCCCGGTCCGTCGTCCGACTCCGGGGGACCGGGTCGTGATGATCACCGTCCGGGACGCCCGCAAGCAGTGCGGTGGTCGGACCCTGTGGGACGCACTGTCGTTCGACGTCGCAGCGGGAGAGGTCCTCGCCCTGACCGGTCCGAGCGGCGCCGGGAAGTCGACGCTCCTGGACTGCATCGGGCAGATCGACGTGCTCGACGCCGGGACGGTCAGCATCGCCGGCGTCACCGCAGCCCGGAGTGGACGCCGGGCACGCCTGCTCCGGCGTGATCACCTCGGGTACCTCTTCCAGGACTTCGGGCTCGTGCCGGACATGACCGTGCAGGCGAACGTCGAGATCGGGCGCGTGCCACGCCGGGGTGGCGGCCGCGGGCTCCCCACCGCCGCGGCGCTCGAGCGGGTCGGACTCGCGGGGCGGGCGACCGACCGCGCGTACGAGCTCAGCGGCGGGGAACAGCAGCGTGTCGCCCTCGCACGGCTCCTCGTGAAGCAGCCCGACGTCGTCCTCGCCGACGAGCCCACGAGCGCCCTCGACGAGGGGAACGCGCAGATGGTCCTCGACCTCCTCGGCGAGTTCGCCGCCGACGGCGCGGCCGTCGTCGTCGCCACGCACGTCCCCACGGTCGTCTCGTGGGCGGCGAGCAGACTGCACCTGGATCCCGCCCGCGCGACGTGAGCCGGGCCTCCCGGGCCTCGTCGAATGGGTGATCGTCGACCACCTCGTCGACGACGGCTGGACCGTCATCAGGCCCGCGTCCGGAACGGCAGTCGGCCGACCTCAACAGCAAGACCCGCCTGTCCACGAGTGTGGGGCGGGTCCGCGGCTTCAGGATGACCACATCCGGACCGGACGTCCACCACTTGCCGCCGGAGCGGCCAGGACTCCGCGGAAGTCGCACCCTTCCTCGCGCGGACCATGTCTTCGGGACCGTCCGGTGGCGGAATACGCCCAGGCGACAGGTGTTGTCTCCGGTCCACCGCTCCCCACCGGAAGGACCCGCATGACCGCGACTCCGCACGCCCTCGTCGTCGGCGCCACCGGCATCGCCGGATCGGCGATCGTCGGCCACCTCGTCAGCGACGGCTGGACCGTAACCGCGCTCTCGCGCCGTCCGGGTGCCGAACGACCCGGTGTGACCTGGCGGTCGGCCGACCTCCGGTCGTCGGCGTCCCTGGCCTCGGCGCTCGCCGACATCCCGGCGACCCACGTGTTCTTCACCGCATGGTCCCGCCAGGCGACCGAGGCCGAGAACATCGCGGTGAACGGCGGCATGGTGCGGGACCTCCTCGCCGCACTGTCCGGTGCGCCCGTGCAGCACGTCGCGCTGATGACCGGCCTGAAGCACTACCTCGGCCCGTTCGAGGCGTACGGCCAGGGCGCGATGCCGGACACCCCGTTCCACGAGGACGAGCCGCGGCTGGACGTCGACAACTTCTACTACGCGCAAGAGGACGAGTTGTTCGCCGCCGCGGCACGCCAGGGCTTCACCTGGTCGGTGCACCGTTCGCACACCGTCCTCGGGTACGCCGTCGGCAACGCGATGAACATGGGCCTGACGATCGCCGTCGCCGCCGCGATCAGCCGGCACACTGGCCGCCCGATGGTCTTCCCCGGCAGCGAGACGCAGTGGAACGGCCTGACCGACGTCACAGACGCCGACCTGCTCGCCGCGCAGATGGTGTGGGCGTCCACTGATCCCGCGGGCGCTGACGAGGCGTTCAACACGGCGAACGGCGACGTGTTCCGCTGGCGGTGGATGTGGCCGCGCATCGCCGCGCACCTGGGCGTCGAGGCCGAGGGGTTCGACTCGGCGCCGCGGCCGTTCGAGCAGCAGATGACCGACGCCGCTCCGGTGTGGGCGGAGATCGTCGCCGGGCACGGCCTCGTCGAGCCCGACCTGGAGCGCCTGGCGTCGTGGTGGCACACGGATGCCGACCTCGGCCGCGACATCGAGGTGATGACCGACATGTCGAAGAGCCGGCTCGCCGGGTTCACCGAGCACCACCGGACGCTCGACTCCTTCACGCGGCTGTTCGACCGGTACCGGGCGGCGCGGCTCGTCCCCTGACGCGACGTGACGACGTGACGACGTGACGAGGGGCCGGCCGGTCACCCGGTCGGCTCTCGGTCGGTCAACCCGTGGTCAGCGGGACCTGCACGATCCGGTCGTCGCCGTCGCGCGGGTCCCCACGGCCGTCGGTGTTGTTCGTCACGAACCAGAGCGTGCCGTCCGGGCCGGCGAGCACCGTGCGGATCCGGCCGTACTCCCCGGCGAAGTACTCGTGCGCGGTGCCGGGGTCGTCGACCGGGACGCCGCGGAGCACCTGGCCCTGCAGGTTCGCGATGAACACGGTGTCCCCGACGACGGCGAGGCCGCTCGGACTGGCGTCGTCGGTCGACCACTGCTGGACGGGGTCGACGAACCCCTGGTCCTCGCCGCCGGTGCCCTCGACCTCCGGCCAGCCGTAGTTGCTCCCCGGCTCGATGACGTTGAGCTCGTCGCGGGCGTCCTGCCCGAACTCGGACGCGAACATCGTCCCGTCCGCGCTCCACCCGAGGCCCTGCACGTTCCGGTGGCCGAGGCTCCACACGGGGGAGCCGGGGAAGGGGTTGTCGTCGGGCACGTCGCCGTCCGGGGTGAGGCGGAGGATCTTGCCCGCGAGCGATTCCCGGTCCTGGGCGTCCTCGCTCGCGCCGGCGTCCCCGACGCTGGCGTAGAGCATGCCGTCCGGGCCGAAGGCGATCCGCCCGCCGTCGTGGAACGTGTTCGCGGGCAGGTCGTCGATGAGCGTCGTAGCGTCCCCGAGCGTGTACGAACCGGCCGATCCGGCGAGGTCGTAGCGCTCGATGCGGTTGCCGTCTTCGCCGGTGGAGTACACGAACAGGTCGTCCTCGTGCAGGGCGAGTCCGAGCAGGCCGCCCTCGCCGCCGTGCCGGACGCCGGGGACCGTGCCGACCGTGCGGCGCTCGCCGTCGGCCGTCAGTTCGAGCACCTGGGCGGAGTCGCGCAGACTGATGAGCGCGTCGGGACCATCGCCGGTGCGCGCGACGGACCAGGGGGCCTCCAATCCGGTGACGACGTCCGTCGTCCCGCCGTCCGGCGCCGACTGTCCGGCAGCCAGGTCGACCGGGGCGGAGGCCCGGGGCGCGCGGTCCGGGTCGGACCGGTCCGCGTCGGGTCGGTCCGCACCCGTGCAGGCGGTGAGGGCCAGGGCGACGAGCGTGACGCTCGTCGCCGTGACGGTACGACGTGTCCTGGCCATGGTGTGCCTCCCGGTGCGGTGTCCGTCGATTGCACCCCGCGGAGGTGCGCAACCGCTGGGTGGACCGCGACCGCGACCGCCACCCGCGACCGCGACCCGCAGCCGGCAGCCGCGACCGCGCCCGGCAGGCGCGACCGGCAGCCGCCCGGACACCCGCTACCGCGCCAGCACCCGCAGGGCGAGCGCGGTGACGGCGCGGGTCGGCAGCAGCCGCAGCACGGTCGAGAAGAGCGCGTTCGCCCGCCCGTCGACGACGGACGGTCCGGACCCGTCGAGCGCGGCGAGGACGGTCGCGGCGACCTGCTCGGGTCGTCGACCCCATCGTCCGGTGGCTGCGTTCATCGGGGTCCGGGTCGGCCCGGGGCTGACGGTGACGACCCGCACGCCGCTGCGTCGCGTTTCCGCCCAGAGCGCCTGTGTGAACGACAGGACGTACGCCTTCGAGGCCGCGTAGGCCGCCAGGACCGGTGCCGGGGCGAACCCGCCGGTGCTCGCGATCGTGACGACGGAGCCGTGCCCGCGCTCGACCATCCGGGTCACCACCGCCGTGGTGAGTTCCGTGAGTGCTCCGGCGTTGAGGTCGACCATGCGGCGGAGGGCCGCGGGGTCGCTCTCGACGACGAGGCCCCGCGAGGCCGCGCCGGCGCTGGCGACGAGCAGTTCGACCTCGGTCCCGTCGTCGGTCAGGCGGTCGAGCAGCCGGGCGACGGCTCCGTCCTCCGCCAAGTCGAGCGCGATGGTCGTGACGGTGACGCCGTGGCGGTCGCGGATGCCGTCGGCGCTCTGCTCGAGCCGGGTGGCGTCCCGGGCGACGAGGACGAGGTGTGCCCCCGCGTGCGCGAGTGCGCCGGCGACGGCGGCCCCGATCCCGGTGGAGCCGCCGGTGACGAGGGCGGTGCGGTCGTGCATCTGTGCTGCTGTGGTCATGTCGGTACGGTAGACATTGACGTCAGCGTCAAGGTCAAGCGGAGGGCGGCGGGGTCGTGCGGATCGGCGAGTTGAGCGAGGCGACGGGTGTGAGCACCCGGGCGCTGCGGTACTACGAGCACGAGGGGCTGATCACGAGCAGACGGCGCCCGAACGGGTACCGGGACTACGACCCGGACGCGGTCGAGATGGTCGCGCTCATCCAGGACCTCTTCGCGGCCGGGCTCTCGTCGGGGCTCCTCCGTGACGTCATGCCCTGCGTCGCGGGTGACGGGGCAGGATCGCCGCCGGCGGAACTCCTCGCCCGGGTCGAGCAGGTCCGGGACGACCTGCTCCGACAGGAAGAGCGGCTCCGGGCACGCCGGGAGACGCTCGACGACTACCTGTCCGGCCGACGACGACCCGCCCGCATCGACGCCCTCGTGTCCGCTGACGCGTGCGGACCAGACCGGACCTGACTGCCGCACGCGGCCGCCTGGTTCAGTGGACCGACCACCACCAGTCCCTGGAGGACCACATGACCACCATCGCCATCGTCGGCGCCGGCAAGGGCCTCGGGCTCGCCGTCGCCGAGCGTTTCGCCCGCGAGGGCTTCGCCGTCGCACTGATCTCCCGCAACCAGGCCCGCCTGGACGAACTCGCCGCCGCGCTCCGCGAGCAGGGCCACCAGGCCGCCGGGTTCGCCGCGAACGTGCGTGACGGAGACTCCCTCCGCCACGCGCTCGAGCAGGCCACCGAGCAGCTCGGCCCGATCGAGGTCCTGCAGTACAGCCCGCTGCCCGCGAAGGAGTACATGCGGCCGGTGCTCGAGACGACCGCCGAGGACCTCGTCGGCCCGATCGAGTTCTCCGTCTACGGCTCGGTGAACGCCGTCCGCCAGGTCCTGCCCGGCATGCGCGCGATCGGCCACGGCACGATCCTGTTCGTCAACGGCGGGAGCGCGGTCCGTCCGGGCGCCCGTGTCACCGGCACGTCGGTCGCCTTCGCCGGCGAGAGCGCCTACGCGCAGCTGCTCCACGACGCCGTGCGGGACGAGCAGGTCCACGTCGGCCAGCTCATCATCCCGTTCGGGATCGACGACGGGGAACAGGCCCACTCCGGTGCCGCGATCGCCGAGCACCTCTGGGCGATCCACACCGAGCGCGGCGACTTCCGCACGTACGCGGAGCCGCTCCCCGAGTAGCCGGTCGCGGTGCACGACACCGCGCGAGGGACACGGCGCCGCGCACCTGCGTGGTGCCGTGTCCGTTCCGGGGTGTCGACGACCCCACCGGCGGGCTACCGTGGTGCGCATGCGACGCAGGGACCGGCCGACCGGTGACACCGCGCTGACGGTGGACGAAGCCACCGCGATCGCCGACCACGCCGAGGCCGGCCGCCTCGACATGGAGGACCCGGAGGTCCGTCGTCTGGTCGGTGAGGCCAACCGCGTCCTCGTCCGCGCGGGCGTCTGGGGCGTCGACGAGACCCCGCGGCAGCGCCGACGCCGACGGGTCCTCGCGGTCGGCGCGTCGGTGCTGGTCCTGTCCTGGCTGGCCGGGCTCTTCCTGCCCCTGCTCATCCGGCTCACCGACTAGCGGACCACGCGCTCGCCTCAGGCCGCGTGACCGCCGGACGGGAGGCGCGCAGCCAGCCGGCAGCGAGCCTCCCGTCCGTCACGCGGTCCGGCGGACCGCCACCCGGCGTCGCCGTCCGGCAACCGCCCAGACCCCCGCGGTCACGAGGACCGGCAGCCCGAGTCCGAGCACCGCGAGCGACACCGGGTCCAGGGCGAACGGCATGTGGACGACGCCGTCCGGAGTCGGCGTGAACCGAAGCGTCAGGGCGCGCAGCGGTAGCGTCCCGAGCACGACACCGACCAGCGAGCCGACCAGGGTGAGCACCGCCGCCTGCCAGGTCGAGACCAGGCGCCGGACACCGGGGGAGGCGCCCACCGCGTCGAGGACCTCGTCGTCACGCCGCCCGTCGGCCCGGGCCAGCCCGATCGCCACCGTGGTGGCGCCGAGCGTGACGATCCCGGCCAGGAGCGTGACGACGACGGCGATCGGACGGAACGGGTCCTCGGGTCCGGTCTCCACCGAGAACCACGGGTACCAGAGGTCGGCGTCCGCTCCTGCCGCCGTCTGCCAGGTCGCCGCGAGCGCGTCCGCCTGCTCGTCGGGCAGGCCGCCCGGGAAGGACCCGACCAGGAAGGAGCGCTCGGTCGCGACCCCGTGCCGCTCGGCGCCCTGCGGGGTGAGGAACAGCCCGAGGTGGAGGGGCTGGTCGGTGTGCTCGACCACGGCCGGCAGGGTCGTCGACCTGACCGGCGGCGCCGACGGTTGCTCGCCGTACGCCGTGAACTGCGAGAGCGGACGGGTGTCGAGCCGGGCGACGCCGTCCCGCACGTACTCGGGCCGCATCGAGACGGCGTCACCGCGCTCGAGCGCAGCGCGTGCGGCCCGGGACGGCCGGTGACCGAGGAGCACGGCGAGGTCGTCGACGTCACCGGTGAGGACGTGCGGGCTCGAGGCGTCCGGCGATGCCAGCCAGTCGTCGCACGATCCGGTGCTGCTGCGGGAGCAATCCGGCCGGTGCTCGTCGACGGGCAGGGTCACCGGGACGTCGTCGGAGCCGGTCTCGACGCCCTCGCCGAGCAGCCGGACGTCGGCGTCGGGCAGGACCTGGCGCACGACCCGGAGCGCCCGAGCGGTGAGGGCGGCATCCACCCCCTCGCCGGTGACCGACGCGGTGCCCACGCCCTTCGCGGTGGAGAACTCGTACTGTGCTTCGGTCTGCGCCTGTCCAGCGGCCGCGAAGGTCAGCACGACGGTCGAGACGAACACGACGCTCATCACGCTCGCGAGCACGGGGACCGTCCGGACCGGGTTGCGGACGGCGTCGCGGACGGCGATCCGGGCGGGCAGACCGAGCCGCTCCCCGATCCGGGCGACCCCGGCGAGCAGCCGACGGGCCGCGAGGACGATGCCGAGCTGCGCCAGGCAGGGGCCGACCGCGACACCGACGCCGACCACGAGCGCGAGGTGGTCGTCCTGCACCGGCCGGTCGTTGAGCATCAGCACGCCGACGCCGCAGGCCATCGTCATCAGGATGCCGAGTCCGGTGAGCACGGGTCCGGCGGCCGCGGCCCGGCGACGACGGGACACGGGCGCGGGACGGGTCGCACCACGGAGGGCGCTGTCGACGTCGACGCGGCTCGCGCTCCTGGCGGCGACGAGCGAGGCCGCCCATCCGGCCAGGACCCCGAGCGCCACGACGGCGAGCAGCACGAGCCACGGCAGGTGCACCCCGGGGTACCGAGCACGGTCGCCCGAGTCGAGCAGGTGGAAGGCCGCGACACCGCCGCCGATGCCGAGCACGGTGCCGCACACCGCGCCGACGGCCCCGAGCACGAGACCGGAGGACGACACGACCGCGAAGAGGAAGCGCCGGTCGCCGCCGACGCTCGCCAGCACCGCGTGTGACCGGGTGTCCGCGCGGGAGCTCACCAGGAACGCCGCCGCGGCGAGCAAGCCGACCTCGAACAGGGCGAACGCCCCGGCGAGGCCGACGTACCCGTAACTGACGATCGGGTCGTACCCACCACCGGTGCTCCGGCTCGCGAAGGGCGGGTCGAGCACGACGGCCCGCGACTCGACCACGATGCCGTGGTCGTTGTACCGCTGGATCTCGGGCCAGGTGACGCTGCGGTCGGGGAGGAACACCTGGGTGGCGTCGTCGTCGCTGAGACCGAGGGACCCCCACGGGCCGAACACGGCGAGGGTGGACGACGGCTGGCCGAGGTCGCGGAGGGTACCGACGATCGTGACCTGCCGCTGCACCGGGTCCTTGAGCTCGAGCGGCTCGCCGACGGCGACGTGCAGGCGGTCGAGTGTGGCCGGTGACACGAGCACCTCGTCCGCGTCGCGCGGGACGGCGCCGTCGATCCGGTCCCAGTGCCCCTGGAGGGCGCCGGCCCAGGTCTGTCCCTCGACCGCGGTGACGGTCACGGGGACCTGCGGCCCGGCGACGACCGCGGAGCCCTCCCGCACCGGGATGGACGCGGCTCCCGCCGGGACCGAGGCGAGCAGGTCCGCTGTCGGCGGGGCCGGGGCGTCGGCCTCGGTGCTGGTGGGGTCGTCCTGGTACCGCTGGAGCGGACTGCCGCGCCGCGTCTCGGCGGTGTAGCGGTCGACGGGGTCCTGCCGCATCCCGATCAGGTCGGGGCCGTTCGACTCGAGCAGTGCGGCGGACCGCCCGAGCTCGACGTTCAGACGTTCCTCGGTGCTCTGTGTCGTCGACGCGATGAGCACGCTGCCCGCCGCGAGCCCGGCGATCGGCAGCCCGATGAGCGATGCGACGAGCACCGCGCGACCGGTCCGGGCGAACGCGAGACGCCGGGCCAGCAGGAGCGCGGGCCGGACGGCGAACGGGGAGCGGCTGCGGATCGTCGGACGGTGTGTGTCCCGACGGGGCCGCTCGCTCACGACCGGTCCTGCGCGTCCGACAGGGCCAGCTCCACGCCGGCGTAGGCGGTCTCGTCGACGATGCGGCCGTCGCGGAGGAACACGATCCGGTCCGCCCAGGCCGCGTGCCGGGCGTCGTGGGTGACGAGCAGCGCGCCGGCCCCGGAGTCGACGTGTCGGCGGAGCATGCGCAACACGACCTCGCCGGTCTGCGAGTCGAGGGCTCCGGTCGGCTCGTCGGCGAGGACGAGCTTCCGGTCACCGACGACGCCGCGGGCGATCGCGACGCGCTGCCGCTGCCCGCCGGAGAGGTCGTCCGGCCAGGCGTCGAGGCGGTGTCCGAGCTCGACGCTCTCCAGTGCGAGCTCCGCCGCCTTCCGGGCACGGCCGGTGCGCCAGCCGTCGAGTTCGAGCGGGAGTGCCACGTTCTCGACCGCGGTCAGCGAGGGGATGAGGTTGAAGTCCTGGAAGACGAAGCCGAGCACCCGTCGGCGCAGGGCCGCGAGTTCCCGGGCCGGACGGTCCGACACCCACTCGCCGTCGATGCGGACCTCACCGCTCGTCGGCGGCAGGAGCGTGCCCGACACCGACAGCAGGGTCGACTTGCCCGATCCGGAGGTCCCCATCACGGCGACCATCTCGCCCGGGCGGATCGTCAGGTCGACACCGGCCAGGGCGGTCACGGCCTGCGCGCCGGTGCCGTACTGCACGGCGACCGCGTCGAGTTCGAGCAGCGGGGTCGAGGTCATCGGACGGCCTCGCCGGTGCGACGGCCGGTGGGCTCGCTGCCGTACGCGTCCTCGTCGTCGGGCTGGTCCACCGTTGCACGGGGTGCCGGCTGGTACCGCGCCACGCTCGACTCCACGTGGTCGAGCCAGCGGACCTCGGACTCGGCCTGGAACACCATCGACTCGAGCACGAGCGACCACGCCAGCTCGGTCGACGGGTCCGTGGTGCGCTTGAGTCGTGTCAGGTCCTGCAGTGCCCGGACCGCGGACGTCCGCTGGACCTGCACGAGGCGCTGCACGTCCACGCCCGGCACGGTGACCGCGATGGCGAACTTGATAGCGAGTTCGTCGCGCCCGCGCTTCGACGGCACCGGTTCGCTGAACCAGCGGTCGACTTCCTCGCGGCCCGCGTCGGTCGCCGTGTAGACGACGTGTCCGTCGTCGTCGGCGTCCCCGCGGGCCACGAGGCCGTCGCGCTCCAGTCGGTCGAGCGTCGTGTAGACCTGGCCGATGTTCAGTGGCCAGCTGCCCCCGGTCCGGTGCTCGAACTCCCCCCGGAGCTGGTAGCCGTAGCCCGGCTCGGCCACCAGCAGTGCGAGTACGCCCATGCGAACGCTCATCGTGTCCCCTCGACCCGCCGGAGCACTTCCCCTCGGGCATACCGAGTATGCACATACCCGGTATGCGGAGGCAAGCGGACCAGTCCGATGTCATCCTGACGACGGACGGGAGGCCCGTGGCGATCCCGCCACGGGCCTCCCGTCGTGTCGTCGGTGCGTCAGCTGTGCAGCTTCGACAGCTCCTGGAACTCCTCGTCGCTCAACTCGATCGTCGCGCCCTGGAGGTTGTCCTCGAGGTGGTCGACGCTCGACGTCCCCGGGATCGGCAGCATCACGGGGGAGCGCTTGAGCAGCCAGGCCAGGGCGACCTGCGCCGGGGTGGCGTCCTTCGACTTCGCCAGCTCCGTCAGCGGCGAGTCCTCGCCGGTCAGGCCACCGGTCGCGAGCGGGAACCACGGGATGAACCCGATGCCCTGCTCCTCCGACCAGTCGAGGAGCTCCTCGGCGGACCGGTCGGTCAGGTTGTAGAGGTTCTGCACGGAGACGATCGTGGCGATCTCCTGCGCGGCCTTCACGTCGTCGACGGAGACCTCGGACAGCCCGATGTGGCGGATCTTGCCCTCGTCCTGCAGCTTCTTCAGCTCGCCGATCTGTTCCTCGAGCGGGACCTTCGGGTCGATGCGGTGCAGCTGGAACAGGTCGATGCGCTCGAGGCCGAGGCGGCGGAGGCTCATCTCGGCCTCCTGGCGCAGGTACTCGGGGCGGCCGACCGGCGGCCACTCGTTCGGGCCGGTGCGGGTCAGGCCGGCCTTGGTCGCGATGACGACGTCGTCCCCGTAGGGGTGCAGCGCCTCCTTGAGGAGCTCCTCGGCGACGTAGGGGCCGTACGAGTCGGCGGTGTCGAAGAAGTTCACGCCGAGCTCGACGGCGCGCTTCAGGACGCGGATCGCCTCGTCGTGGTCCTTCGGCGGTCCCCACACGCCGGGGCCGGTGAGCTGCATGGTGCCGTAGCCGAGGCGGTTGACCTCGAGGTCCCCGCCGATGCGGAAGGTGCCGGACGATGCGGCCGGACGGTTCGTGGTGTCAGTGCCAGTGGTCATGTCTCCCGGTCTACGCCCCGGCTGCTCGGCCGTCCTGAGGGTCCACCCGGGGACGGGGGTACGGCGTCTCCCCGCGCTCCAGCATCCCGACGAGTTTGGTCACGCGGTTCGCCCGCGCTCCCGGGCTCGGCGCGGTGACCACCCGGTGCACCACGGCGTAGCGGTTCGTCGCGTCGAGCTCCGCGAACAGTCCGGCGGCGGCCGGTGTGGCGTCGAGCGCTGCCCGCAGGTCGTCCGGGACCTCGGCGGTCGCCGCACCCGCGTACGCACGGTCCCACCGGCCGTCGGCCTTTGCCCGGTCGATCTCCGCACGGCCCCTGGGGCGCATCCGCCCGGCCTCGATCAGTGCGGTGACGAGTCCGACGTTCCGCTGCGACCACAGCGATGCCCGCCGCCGCGGCGTGAACCGCTGGAGGAACGTGTCCTCGTCGAACCCGCGCTTCTGCCCGTCGATCCACCCGGAGCAGAGCGCCTCGTCCAGGGCCTGCACGTAGGTCAGGCTCGTCGGACTGGTCGTGCCCTTCTTCGCGAGGACGAGCCAGACCCCGTCGGACAGGTCCTCGTGGCCGTCGAGCCAGGCGCGCCAGGCGGTGACGTCGGCGACGACGAACGGCTCGATCTCCATGCCCCGATCGTAGGACTCAGGCCCGCCCGGCGCCGGTGACCCGCACGGCGTCCGCCCACGCCCGCACCCGGTCGGGCAGGGTCAGGTCACGGGGTGCGCCACCGGCGGCGGCGAGCAGTTCGTCGGGCTGGACCGTGCCTCCCGTCCGGCGGAGGAACCGGGCCTGCACCACGGCCCGGGCCACGACGTCACCCCGGCGGACGAAGGTCTGCTCCATGTACACGGCCCGCTCGTCCACCCCGAGCACCCGCGAGCGCAGTTCGAAGCGCTGGCCGAGCGTCAGCGACCGCTTGTAGGTGATCGTCTGCGCGGCCACGACCGGGTACCACCCTCGTGCACCGACGACCTGCCAGAAGCCGGACCGCAGCATGAGGTCGAGCCGTCCGAGGTCGAGCAGCGACAGGTACTTGCCGTTGTTGACGTGCCGCAGTGGGTCCAGGTCGGTGAGCGTCACGCGGAACGGGGTCCGCGACTCGTCCCACAGGGACAACCGTCGCGGTGAGAGCCGGACGCGCAGGGTCAACAGCAGGAGCCGGAAGGTCAGGTTCACGCAGCCGATCCGACCACGGCGGCGACGTCGGCGCCACGTGGTTGGAGGAACCACACCGACGGCGGCCGTCCTCGGTCTGCCGGTTCGTCGGAACGGGACGGAACACGACGGTCGCGCGGGCATTCCCGACGAGACGGGCACGGCCAGGGCCTCCCTGCCCGACGGCGCGTGCGAGTACACCGGACCTGCAGACAACGGACCTCACGAAAGGACCACGCATGCAGACACGCACGCTCGCCGATCTCCAGGTCGGCGCGATCGGACTCGGCACCATGGGCATGAGCGCCTTCTACTCCGGCGCCGGCTCCGACGACGCCGAGTCGATCCGGACCATCCACCGCGCCATCGACCTCGGTGTCACGCTCTTCGACACCGCCGAGGCGTACGGCCCCTACACGAACGAGGAACTCCTCGCGGAAGCCCTCAAGGGCCGCCGCGACGACGTCGTCATCGCCACGAAGTTCGGCCTGTACCACCACGAGGCCGACGAGCAGACGCCGACGCAGACGCGGTCGATCTCCAGTGCGCCGGAGTCCGTGCGGGTCGCCCTCGAGGGGTCGCTCCGCCGTCTCGGCACCGACCACATCGACCTGTACTACCAGCACCGCGTCGACCCGGCCGTCCCGATCGAGGACGTCATCGGGCAGCTCGCCGGCTTCGTGCAGGAGGGCAAGATCCGCCACATCGGACTGTCCGAGGCCTCCGCCGCGACGATCCGCAAGGCCCACGCCGTGCACCCGATCACGGCACTGCAGAGCGAGTACTCGCTGTGGACCCGCGACCCCGAGGGTGACGTCCTCGACACGGTGCGCGAGCTCGGGATCGGCCTCGTGCCGTACTCGCCGCTCGGTCGGGGGTTCCTCACCGGCGCGATCACGAAGCCGTCCGACCTCGGCGAGGACGACTTCCGGTCGGCGAACCCGCGCTTCCAGGAGGAGGCCTTCGCCGCGAACATGCGGATCGTCGACGCCGTGAAGGGCATCGCGGACGAGGTCGGCGGCACCCCCGCCCAGGTCGCGCTCGCCTGGCTGCTCGCACAGGGCGACGACATCGTCCCGATCCCGGGCACGAAGCGTGTCACCCGGCTCGAGGAGAACGTCGGCGCGGCCGACGTCACGCTCTCGGCCGACCAGGTCGAGCGCCTGTCGGCGCTGCCGCTGCCGACCGGAGACCGCTACCCCGACATGTCGAGCATCGGCCGCTGACCCTCCCGCACCACGCACCGTGGGCGGCACCGCGCAACGCGATCGCGTTGCGCGGCGCCGCCCACGGTGTCTTCTGCGTGCCGCGCGTCGGCGTCAGACCTCGGCCGCGAAGGTCGCCACGCGCACCTGCAGGTCCTCCATCCGCCGCAGGCGCGCGGCCTCGACGTCGTAGCCCTCGTACGCCGGCGGCGGCGTCCGCCGGACGTTCCGCGAACACTGGAAGTCCTGGCAGACCAGGGTGCCAACCGTGTTGCCCTTCCGGCCGGACGACCCCGAGCGCTTCGCGGCGTAGAAGACGACGTCGTTCGGCAGTTTCACGTCCTGGCACCACGAGCACTGGGCGCGGGACCTCGGCGAGGCCTCGGCCTGCCGGAAGAGGATGCCGACCAGGCCGCCCTCCAGCGTCGGGATGACCGCGGCGGCGCGGCGAGCGGTCTTCGGGTCGCGCCAGCCGAAGTACGTCAGGTCGTCCCACGCGACGGCGTCGAGGTCGGGGACGGTCATGTCGGCGAGTTCGCGCCGGGAGGCGTTGACGAAGGAGGCGCGGAGGGCCTCGATGGTGAGCGGGAGCATGGTGAGCCTGTCGTTCTGGCACCCGGACACGGCTCGGTGACGGCACGGACGCGGGGAGCGTCCCGTGCACGGCGAGCACCGTCGGAGGGGTGCGGTTGTTCTGGAGGGGTCGACGATGGTGCCGTGTCGACGACACGGCAGGGGCGTCAGGCCCTGATGCCGGCGCAGGCGCCGACGACCTCCTCGGAACGGTTGCTCACCGTCTCACCCTACGGCCGGGCGACGACGAGCACCAGCGCGCCCTCGTAGGACGGCTGCACCCGGAGCCGTCCGTACCGGGCGTCCCACGAGCCGTCCTCGATCGCGGTGCGGAGCGCGTTGACCGATCGTGCCGCGGTCATCTCGTCGACGAAGGCCCACGCCGAGTTCGCCTTGCGGGCGCCCGGGTCGAGCAGGCGTTCCGGTCGGCCGTAGTACGCCTCCGAGAACCCGTCGACGCAGGTGAACGGGATCGGGAGCCGGGTCGTGCTGACCTCGCCGCCGAGCGCCCCGGCGATGCGGTCGAGCGACGGGTAGCGGCGGGCCTCGGTGGCCATGACCTCGGGCGCGTAGTCCGTCAGCCAGTGGTCCTCGACACGAGCGGGGTCACAGGTCAGCAGGACGACGGGGCCGCGGGTGACGCGCCGCACCTCGGTGAGGCCGCGTTCGAGGTCGGACCACTGGTGCACCGAGAACGTCGACATGGCGGCGTCGAAGGTGTCGTCGGCGAAGGGCAGGTCCTCGGCGGCGGCGTCGAGGGCGTCCGGCAGGTCGGCGGGTCGTTGGGTGCGCATCGCGGCGGAGGGCTCGACGGCGGTGACCTCCCGGTCGCGGGGCTCGTAGGACCCGGCACCCGCACCGACGTTGAGGACGGTACGAGCCTGCCCCAGTGCTGCCCGGATCTCCCGCTCGAAGGCCGGTTCCGGTCGGCGGTACCGGGTGTACCCGTCGCCGATGGTGCCGTAGTCGGCGTCCCCGGCTGATCCGTCCGCAGTCCTCGTCACGTCGTCAGCCTACGGCGGAGGACCCGCGCCGGGGCCGCCTGCGGGCGTCGCTTCAGTCGACCGACTCGGCCGACCGTGTCGCCGCCCGCTGCTCGGCCAGCTCGGTGGCCGCCCACGTGCCGAGCAGCGACAGGGACCGCTCGGACTCCGACCCGGGGTCGGCGCCGTAGGTGAACACCGTGAGCCCGGGGTCCGCGACGAGGTCGAGTGCCTCGAACGACAGCTCGAGGTCGCCGACGATCGGGTGGTGCAGGTGCTTCCGGCCGGAGCGGTGCACGTGCACGTCGTGCTCGGCCCACCAGGTGCGGAACTCCTCGCTCTTCACCGACAGCTCGCCCACCAGGGTCATGAGGCCGGGTTCGCACGGGTTCGAGGCCGCCGTCGTCCGCAGCACCGCGACGGCGTCCCGGGCGGTCTGCTCCCAGCGGGGGAAGAAGTCGCGCGCGGCCGGGTCGAGGAACGCGAACCGGGCGGTGTTCACCGGTCGTCCGGCACCGGCGAAGACGGGTGCGTAGAGCGCGCGCCCCAGGGTGTTCGTCGCGACGATGTCGAGCCGTTCGTTGCGGATCCAGGCCGGTGCCCCGGTGATCGCGTCGAGGAGGCGCTGCACCGCGGGACGGACCGAGGTCGGCACCGCGCGGTGGGTGGTCTTGACCCCGGCGTTCGCGAGGCGTGCGAGGTCCGCCAGGTGCGCGCGCTCGGCCTCGTCGAGCTGCAGGGCGGTCGCGAGGCCGTCGAGCACCCCTTCCGAGACGCCCTTCAGGGTGCCGCGCTCGAGCCGTGTGTAGTAGTCGACGCTGACGCCGGCGAGCATCGCGACCTCGTGCCGGCGGAGCCCCGGCACACGTCGGGTGCCGCCGCCGAAGGACGGCATGCCGGCCTGGTCCGGCGTCAGGCGCGCTCGTCGGCTGGAGAGGAAGTCGCGGATCTCGTTGCGGACGTCGATACCCATGACGTCAGGCTACGTGGCGGAGCCGGTACCAGGACAGGTACCGCCAGGGCCGGTCACGGCGGCGTGTGACGTGGTCCTTCCGGACGGGAGGCCGGACACCGGTCCGGTGCCGAGCCTCCCGTCCGGGACGGCTCACTCGGCGGCGTCGGCTGCTGCTGCCGTCGGCACCGCGCTGATCCGGACGCGGGCGACGCGGTGACCCGCCATGGCGGTCACCTCGAGCCGGACCTCGCCGACCTCGACGACGTCGCCGACGCTCGGGACCCGGTCGAGCGCGACCTGCACCAGCCCGCCGACCGTCTCGTAGTCGCCGTCGGACAGGACGGGGCCGCCGTCGGCGGCGAGGTCCTCGAGGACGAGCGCTCCGTCGACCTCGTCGTGCAGGGCCGGGGTGCGGTCGTCGTACTCGTCGTGGATGGTCCCGACGAGGTCCTCGAGCAGCGCCTCGAGCGTGACCATTCCGGCGCTGCCGCCGTACTCGTCGACGACGAGGGCGATCTGGTGTCCGTCGGCACGCATGTCCGCGATCGCCCCGGTGAGGGACTTCGTCTCGGGCATGGCCGACACCGGACGCACCACGGTCGCGACGGCTGCGCTCGGGTCGGTCGGCCGGAGGAGGTCCCGGAGGTGCACGAAGCCGAGGACGTCGTCCCGTGACCCTGCGGTGACGAGGTACCGCGTGTGACCGCGGTCGATCGCCTGGTCGGTCGCGCGGGCGAGCGGCAGGTCGGCGTCGAGGACGTCGACGTCGAACCACGGCCGCATCGACTCGCGGAGGATGCGGTCTCCGGCGTCGAGGGCACTGCGGGCGATCCGTCGGCCCTGCGCGTCGATCGCGTCGTGGTCGGTGACGAGGCCGCGGAGCTCCTCGGTGCTCATCGACTCGCTGCGGGCGTCCGGGTCCCCGCCGAGCAGTCGGACGACCGCGTTCGTCGAGGTCGACAGCACCCAGATGACCGGCCGCATGGCGACGGCGAAGCGGTCGAGCGTCGGTGCGACGAGCATCGAGAACCCCTCGGCGCGCTGGAGGGCCAGGCGCTTCGGGACGAGCTCGCCGAACACGAGCGAGAGGTAGGCGATGACGAGGGTCATCGCGACGAGGGCGACGGCCTCGGCGGCGCCCTGCTCGAGACCGAGTGTCGTGAACAGCGGAGCGACGTCGGGTGCGATCGAGGCGGCACCGTACGCGGCCGAGAAGAACCCGGCGACGGTGACGCCGATCTGCACGGCGGAGAGGAACCGGTTCGGGTCTCGGCCGAGCGCGGCGACCCGGGCTCCTCGCGGTCCACGGTGTTCGAGCTGCTGCAGCTGGGACTCACGGAGCGAGACGAGGGCGATCTCGGCGGCGGCGAAGACACCACCGACGAGCACGAAGAGGACGACGAGTCCGAAGGCGATCCAGGTGTCGGCACCCATCAGCGGGGCTGCACGGAGCGGGACACCGGCGGGGTCGTGGGGTGGGCGGGCGGTCTGTGGTGATCGTCCATCCTGTGATCCTGCACAGGGACGCTGGGACGACGCCGCGGGACTGCTGTGCCGCAGCTGTCCGGTCGGGACGGGCAGCTAGAGGGCGCGGCCGGTGTGGGCGGCGATCCACGCAGCCGGGTCGACCGGGAGCGTGCCGTCCATGAGGACCTCGAGGTGCAGGTGCGCGCCGGTCGAGACCCCGGAGGACCCGACGCTGCCGACGAACTGCCCGGGCTCGACGCGGTCGCCGACCCGCAGTGGGGAGGAGCCCGGGATCATGTGCCCGTACAGGGTCGAGACCTTCCGCCCGTCGACGACGTGGTCGATGATGACGGTCTCGCCGTACGAGAAGTACACGCCCGAGACCCGCACGGTGCCAGCGGCCACGGCACCGATCGGGGCACCCATGCCCGGGTTGAAGTCGAGGCCCTGGTGCAGCGACGAGCAGGCGGCGCAGGGGGCCGACCGGTACCCGAAGCCGGAGCTCATCCGGACCGGGCCCGGGAACGGCGAGCGGACCGCGCCGCCGTACGTCACCGTGTCGCCCGCGGTGGCGTCGGCCGCGGCGACGCCGCCACCGACCGTGAAGCCGTCACGGCTCGTGCTGGACAGCGCGACCTGCGTGACGGCGAAGTCCTGGGTGGTGACCGCGGGCGCGAGGGTCGACGTGGCGGCGGCGGTCCCCGTGCCGGCGTGCGCGGGCATGGCGGAGGCACCGAACATGACGAGCGCGGCGACGGCACTCGTCACCGTGAGGCGGCTGGCGCGGGCGGCGCGGGACCCTGCGGACGCGGGTGTCCGGGTGCCGCTCCGGCACCCGGGGAGCGGCGACGCGCGACGCTCCGGCACGGTCGTCCACGCTGCGGACGGGCTCAGCGCCGCGGTCCACCGGGGTCGTGGTGGCCGGTGCCGCCACAGCTGCTCCCGGTGCCACGACCGGGGCCGCCGCTGCTGCTGCACGCCCGGGACCCTTCGTCCGCCCAGCCTGTCCGGCCCGCTCGGCTGCGAGGGCAGCGCGACGGGTCAGGTGCACGACGGGCGTGCTGCTGGGGTGGTCTGCGTCAGGGGGAGTCATGGCCGCAGACCATTCTGCACGAAGCTGTCCGCTTGTACAGCCCCAGTTCGTCGGGCCTCCGCCGTCGCCTCCGGTCGACTCCCGCGGGGGAGCGACCCGGCCCCGCTGGGAGTCGACCGGGCCGGAACGGGTGATCCGGCCCTCCCGCCTGGTGCGTCAGTAGGGTCAGGGGAAGCGACGGAGAGGACCCCTCATGGCCCGATCGCCGCGGGAGCGGCACGAACCCATCGACCTGCGGTCGGCGGAGGTCGTGCTCGCCGGTACCCAGGACCTGCTCCCCGTCCTCCGGTCGGCTGCGGTCCGGGCCGGCGTGGACGCTGCACGGATGCACGTCGTCGGGGTCGACGACGTGCCGGACCTGGACGGCCCCGGAGTGGCCGAACTCGCGGTCATCGCGATCCGTCGTCGAGGCGACGACCCGGCGTTCCACCGCGCGCAGGAGGCGGCCGAGCTCATCGCTCCGTTGCTCCGACCCGGTGCCGTGCGCATCGTCATCACGGTGTCCGGTGTGACCCGCCTGGCACCGAAGCTCGAACGGGCGCTCACGGCCGAGGTGCTGCACCAGCTCGGTGCCGCCACCGCGGTCTCCGGGTTCCGTCGGCCGTTCCGCAACCTCCGGACCCGGCTCGGGACCGCCGGGCTCCGTACCGCGGGGCTGCGGGTGTTCCGGCTGACGGTCTGACGGGCTGACCTTCCTGGCTCCGCTCGGCCTGGAGGCGCGGGGCGTCTCGCCGGGGACCTCCTGTCCACAGGTGCCCGGTTCTCGGCCTCCGTCCACCGGGCGGGTATCTTGATGTCGAGACATCTCACGCCGCGAGTAGCGTGGGGGGCACGGACCGCGCGAACAAGGGAGTACCCGCCAGCATGGCCAAGATCATCTACACGCTCACCGACGAGGCCCCGTTCCTCGCGACCCACTCCTTCCTGCCCGTCATCGCGTCCTTCGCGAAGACCGCGGGGGTCGAGGTCGAGACCCGCGACATCTCGCTCTCGGGCCGGATCATCGCCCAGTTCCCGGAGCGGCTCACCGACGAGCAGCGCCTGGACGACGCCCTGGCCGAGCTCGGCGAACTCGCCGGCACGCCAGAGGCCAACATCATCAAGCTGCCGAACATCTCGGCGTCCATCCCGCAGCTCAAGGTCGCCATCGCGGAGCTCCAGGCGCAGGGCTACGACCTGCCGGACTACCCGGACGAGCCGACGTCCGACGACGAGCGCGACGTCCGTGCCCGCTACGACCGCGTCAAGGGCAGCGCCGTCAACCCGGTGCTGCGCGAAGGCAACTCGGACCGCCGTGCGCCGCTCTCGGTGAAGAACTACGCCCGCAAGCACCCGCACCGCATGGGCCGGTGGAGCTCGGACTCGAAGACGAACGTGGTCACCATGGGCGTCGACGACTTCCGGTCGAACGAGAAGACCTGGGTCGCTCCGGCCGAGGACACCCTGACGATCACGTTCGTCGGGCAGGACGGCACCGAGCAGACGCTCGGGCAGCCCATCCCGGTGCTCGCCGGAGAGGTCGTCGACGGAACCGTGCTGCACGTCGCCGCGCTCGAGGAGTTCCTGCGCAAGCAGATCCAGCGCGCCGCGGACGAGGACGTCCTGTTCTCGGTCCACCTCAAGGCCACGATGATGAAGGTCTCCGACCCGATCATCTTCGGGCACGTCATCCGGGCGTTCTTCCCCGACGTCTTCGCGCGCTACGGCGACGACCTGGCCGCGGCCGGGCTCACCCCGAACGACGGACTCGGTTCGATCCTGGCCGGGCTCGACGCGCTGCCGAACGGGGCCGACATCGAGAAGGCGTTCCAGGACGGCATCGACGCCGGGCCGGACCTGGCCATGGTCGACTCCGACAAGGGGATCACGAACCTGCACGTCCCGAGCGACGTCATCGTCGACGCCTCGATGCCCGCGATGATCCGCACCTCCGGCCACATGTGGGGTCCGGACGGCGAGGAACACGACACCGTCGCGGTCATCCCGGACTCGAGCTACGCCGGCATCTACCAGGCCGTCATCGAGGACTGCCGGGCCAACGGCGCCTTCGACCCGGCCACGATGGGGTCGGTGCCGAACGTCGGCCTGATGGCGCTCAAGGCGGAGGAGTACGGCTCCCACGACAAGACCTTCGAGCTCCCCGGCGCCGGCGTGGTCCGCGTGACGAACGCCGCCGGTGCGACCGTGCTCGAGCACGACGTCGAGCCGGGCGACATCTGGCGTGCCTGCCAGACGAAGGACGTCGCGATCCGCGACTGGGTGAAGCTCGCCGTCAGCCGTGCCCGCGCCACGGGCTCGCCCGCGGTGTTCTGGCTCGACGAGACCCGAGCCCACGACGCGGCCCTGATCGGCCTCGTCCGCACCTACCTGCAGGAGCACGACACCGACGGCCTGCAGATCGAGATCCTGTCGCCGGAGGACGCCATGCGCTTCTCGCTCGAGCGCATCCGTCGGGGCGAGGACACGATCTCCGTCACCGGCAACGTGCTCCGCGACTACCTGACCGACCTGTTCCCGATCATGGAACTCGGCACCTCGGCCAAGATGCTCTCGGTCGTCCCGCTGCTCGGCGGCGGTGGACTGTTCGAGACCGGTGCCGGTGGTTCCGCACCCAAGCACGTGCAGCAGCTCGTGCAGCAGAACTACCTGCGCTGGGACAGCCTCGGGGAGTTCCTGGCGCTCGCCGTCAGCCTCGAGCACCTGGCCGGCGTTACCGGGAACGCCCGGGCGAAGGTCCTCGCGGACACGCTCGACCGCGCCACGGGCACCTTCCTCGACGAGGACAAGTCGCCCGGACGCAAGCTCGGCTCGATCGACAACCGCGGCAGCCACTTCTACCTGGCGAAGTACTGGGCCGAAGAGCTCGCCGCGCAGACCGAGGACACCGAACTCGCCACGGCCTTCCAGGGCCTCGCGACGACGCTCGGTGAGCAGGAGCGCACCATCGTCGACGAACTCAACGGCGTGCAGGGCCACCCGGCGGACATCGGCGGGTACTACCGGCCCGACGACGCCAAGACGAGTGCGGTCATGCGTCCCTCGTCGACGCTGAACGCGGCGCTCGCCAGCCTGTAGGCGCACGACCCCACCGCAGACCGCAAGGCCCGGTGCCAGCTGGCACCGGGCCTTGCGTCCGTGCGGGCCGCTCCGCGCGAGCCGTCCGACCACCGACCGTCAGCGCGACGGCACCGGCCGTCAGCGCGACGGGACCGGCGGACCGAGCACGAGCAGC
Source organism: Curtobacterium sp. MCSS17_015 (assembly GCF_003234265.2). Classification (NCBI taxonomy): domain Bacteria; kingdom Bacillati; phylum Actinomycetota; class Actinomycetes; order Micrococcales; family Microbacteriaceae; genus Curtobacterium; species Curtobacterium sp. MCSS17_015. The sequence continues at coordinate 3,221,531 of NZ_CP126256.1, read as the reverse complement.
ACGCCGAACACGGCCGCGACGAGCACGACCCCGACGACGGCGGCGAGCACGGGGCGACGCACCACGACGAAGAGCAGGCGGTCGAGCGGACCAGGGCGATCCCCGTCGGCCGGACCACGGCGCCACGGGCCGTCGAGCATCCCGCGGCGGGCGACGCCGACCTCGAACGGCAGCGTCGTGTACGGCACGACCGAGCTGAGCCAACCGAGTGCCGTGGCCCCGAAGGACCAGCGCTGGTTCACCGCGACGACCGTCGTGACGACCAGGTAGGCGAGGAACACGAAGCCGTGCACCCCGCCTCCGATGCGGACCGGCCAGTCACCGGCGTCCAGGCCGTACTTCAGCAGCATGCCCACCAGGAGCATCGTCCAGGTCACGAGTTCGGCGATCGCGAGGCCGCGGAACAGGGATCGAGGCGTCATGTCGACCATCGTGGCGGACCGGCGCTGGGGGACCGCATGACGCCCCGGGCCGTGACGGGGCCCGGGGCGTGGTGCGGTCGCGTCAGCGTCGGACGGAGACGACCTGGTCGAGGTCGTTCACGCCGGTGCGGGCATCCCACGTCCCGACGTTCGCGGTCTGGATCGCGAAGTCCGGGTCGGCAGCGATCGACCGCTCCGGGGCCGGCAGCGCGAGTGCGACGTGCCACCTGCCGGACGGCACCCGAGCGAGCGAAGCGGTGACCGTGGCGGTCGTCCCGGGCTGCCACGACGACGCGTCCGCACGGACGGGGACGGTGACGCGCCGGTGCCCGTTCGTCAGCACGAGCTGCACCGGCCGGGGGTTGTACGGCGCCGCCCAACCGTCGTTGCGGACGGACACCGACACCGATGCGTGTTTGCCCGAGGTCACGGTGCTCGACGTCATGGTGAACCGGTAGCCGAGCTTCTTCGCGGCGTCCGTCATGCCGGCGTCCCCCCACGACGCCAGGACGTCCTTGTTGTAGTCGAGGTTGAGGTAGCTGTAGTGGTACTTCGCCATCTCGGCCCAGGCGGACGGGTACTCGGACCGCGGTGTGTTCACGGCGCAGGTCTCACCGCCGACCGGCACGTACCGCGACTCGGCGGCCAGGTAGTCCTGGTCGAGTGACAGCGGGTCGCTGAGGAACGTGCCGAAGTCGTCGGGCGAGGCGAGGAAGCAGTCGTTGTGGTGGCCGATCCGGGACGCCGCAGATCCGTCGTGCGCCTGCTGCGGCGTGAGCGCCCCGGCGGTGCCCGAGGTGGTGCGGAGCGCGTCCTGCTTCATCTGCATGGTCCGTACCTGGATGGAGCGGCTGCTCGGCAGGGCGGCGAGTTCCGCCTGGACCACCTGGCGTCGGGCCTCCTTGTCCGCCTCGGTCAGCACGCCCGGGTTGGCCGGGTCGCTGGCGAAGTGGTCGGTGTAGTAGCCCTCACCCCAGAGGCCGATGAAGCCCTCCTGCAGGGTCGGGATCACCTCGGCGTTCCGGCGCAGGGTCGGCGTGAGCTGCTCGATGTGGGCGAGCACGGTCGGCAGGTCGGCGTCGCCGTACGGTGCCGTGTACGGCCAGGCGCCGCCCTGGACGTAGGCGAAGCGGGTGATCACGCCGACACCGGCCGCCCGCGCGGTGTCGTAGTCCCGCTGCACGAGCCGGAGCCACGCCGGGCTGAGGCGTCGCTGGTCGACGAACGCCTCCATGTAGAACACCCGGACGATCTGGGTGACGCCCTCGCCGCGGTACCCCCGGAGCGTCGCGGCGTCGAGCGGGGTGTACCCGGTCCCGTCGGCGCGGAAGTGCGTCTCGGTGGTGTGGTCGAAGCCGCGTGACGGGTTCGGGATGACCGCGTCGCTCGCCGTGTACGACACCGTGGTCCTGGTCGGTGGTGCGTGGTGGCCACCGGGCGACGAGGCCCAGGCCCCGGTCGGTACGGCGAGTGCGATCACGGCCGCGAGGGCGGCGGTGGTGATGGTGCGGTGCTGCATCGGACGAGCCCCTGATCCCTCGGCGCGGACGCTCGTCGACACCCCCTGGTGCCGCCGTCCTGCGCGGATGTGATCTGAAGGTAGGTCAAACGGTCAGAAAAGACCAGAGTGATGTGGTCGTATCGATTCGATCGGAATCTGGGTAGCGTTGACGCATGTCGCAGACGACCGATGCATCGAAGACGCTGCGCGTGGGGGTGGTCGGCCTCGGTTTCGCCGGGACCACCCATCTCGACGCCTTCACCGCACTCCCCGGCGTGGAGGTGATCGCCCTCGCCGGACAGGAACCCGAACGGCTCCGCGAACTCGCGACCAGCCGTGGTGTCCCGAACGCGTACGCCGACTGGCAGGACCTCGTGGCCCGGGACGACCTGGACATCGTGTCGATCGGTGTGCCGAACAGCCTGCACCACCCGATCGCCGTCGCCGCGCTCGAGTCCGGCAAGCACGTGTTCTGCGAGAAGCCCCTCGCCACCACCGGCGAGCAGGCGCAGGAGATGGTCGACGCGGCCGTCCGCAACGACCGTGTGCTCGAGGTCGCGTACAACCACCGCCGCCGCGCCGACGTGCAGTTCCTCGCGACGCACCTGCGCCGCGGGCAGACGGCGGGTGACGCCGTCGACACCACCGATGACGGTGCCCTGGCCGCGCTCGGCACCGGCCCGATCGGGAACGTCTACCACGCCCGCGCGAGCTGGATGCGACGAGCCGGCATCCCCGGCATCCGCAGCTGGTTCGTCAACAAGGAGACCGCCGGCGGCGGTCCGCTCATCGACCTCGGCTCGCACGTGCTCGACATCGCCCTGCACCTGATGGGCGAGCCGCGCGTGGTGACGGCGAGCGCCGTCACGTACAACGAGCTCGGTCGCGCCGGGCGCGGCGGCAGCGACCGCGACCCGGTGTCCGCCGCCACCGGTCGTCCGTTCGACGTCGAGGACTTCGCGAGCGCCCTGCTCCGCTTCGAGGACGGCGCGAGCCTGCTCCTCCAGGCGTCGTGGGCCAGCTACTCGAAGGACGTCGAGGACATCGAGGTCGAGCTGCTCGGCTCGACCGGTGGCGCGCGGCTGTTCGTCCGCGACTACGCCACCGAGGGCACCGTCACCCTGTACTCCGACGAGCAGGGCGTCCCGACGGTCACCCGCCCGGGTGTCCAGGTCCCCGCGGGCCACCACCAGCGCGTGATCGAGGAGTTCCTCGCGACCATCCGCTCCGGGCTGCACGACGGGCACCACGGCGAGTTCGCGCTGCACCGGAGCCGCGTGGTCGACGCCATCTACGCGTCGGCGCAGGCCGGACACGAGGTCGAGGTGGTCCGGTGAACATCGTCGTCTGGAACGAGAACGTCCACGAGACCCGCGGCGACGAGACCGTCCGCGAGCACTACCCGGACGGCATCCACACGGTCGTCGCCGCCGGACTGGAGGCCCGACTCGCCCCCGGCGCGGACGGTGCCGACGGCACGCACCCGGCCCACGGCCAGCACGCGTCGACCCACACCGTCACGACCGCCACGCTGCAGGAGCCCGAACACGGCCTGACCGAGGAGCGCCTGGCCGACACCGACGTCCTGTTCTGGTGGGGGCACATCGCCCACGACCAGGTCGCGGACGAGGTCGTCGACCGGGTGGTCCGACACGTGCACGCCGGCATGGGCCTCGTGGTGCTGCACTCCGGCCACTACTCGAAGCCGTTCACGCGCCTGATGGGCACGACGTGCTCGCTGAAGTGGCGCAACGACGGGGAGCGCGAACTGGTCTGGACCATCGCACCCGAGCACCCGATCGCCGCCGGGGTCCCGCACCCGATCGTGATCGACCGCCAGGAGATGTACGGCGAGCACTTCGACATCCCGCGCCCGGACGAAGAGGTCTTCCTCTCGACGTTCGCCGGTGGCGAGGTGTTCCGCTCGGGCGTCGCCTACCGCCGCGGGCTCGGGAAGGTGTTCTACTTCTCGCCGGGCGACCAGGAGTACCCGGTGTACCACCACCCCGACATCCAGCGGGTCCTCGCGAACGCGGCGCAGTGGGCGGCCCCCACCGGCCCGCGCCGACAGCTGACCGCCGACCCCCACCCGAGGGACTGGTTCCTGCCCGAGGGCTGACCTCGACGAGCACGCACCGCGACGTGACCGGAGCACACCGGGAGCCTCAGCGCGCTGGGGCCCCCGGCTTGTCCGTGAAGGCCGCCACGAGCAGTGTGGCGAGCAGCCCGAACCCGGTCAGGACGACGCCGAGCGCCGCGAGCTGCCAGTAGGCGCTGCCGACGTGCTGTGGCTGGGTGAGGACCTCAGGCCACCACGGCTCGAGGAACGGCACGGAGCCCGGGAACGGGTCGAGTCCGAACATCGCCAGGCCGCCCAGGAGCATGAGGACCCCGAGCGCCGCCATCGTGCCCCGTCGGCGTCCGAGGGCGTGGACGACGAGCGCCGCACCCATCCCGACCAGACCGACCACGGCGATCGAGAACGCCACGACGAACACCGGCTGCGGCACGAGCGCGAACCAGTCGAGCACGGCGATCGGCACCAGCAGCCACCGACCGGTCCTGGCCCACCGCCTGGGCTCCTGCCATCCATGCATGTCGGCACGGTACGACACGAACCCGGACGACCGCCCGGCTACGATCGCCGTCGTGCCCACCCCCGGAGCCGAGGTCCACGTCGACGTCCCCCTCGTCCGCGCTCTGTTGGCCGACCAGCACCCGGACCTCGCCGACCGGTCGCTCACGGTCGTCGCGAGCGGCTGGGACAACGTCCTCGTCCGCATCGGCCCCGCGGTCCGCCCGGGTGCCGGTCCCGACGTCGACCTCGCCGTCCGGCTCCCTCGGCGGGCCGCGGCGGCGGCCCTCGCCCTGCACGAGCAGCGCTGGCTGCCCGAGGTCGCCCGCCTCGTCGGTGACCTCGCCCCCGTCCCGGTCCCTGTCCGGACCGGCCGGCCGGCCCTCGGTTTCCCCTGGTCGTGGAGCGTCGTGCCCTGGTTCCCGGGCGAGACGATCGGCAGCAGGACCGGTGGGACGTCGGTGGCCGAGACCCTCGCAGCGTTCCTGGCCGCCCTGCACGTGCCGGCGCCGGCGGACGCCCCGGTCAACCCGGTGCGTGCGGTGCCGCTGCACACCAGGACCGAGGCGGTCGCCACCCGGCTCGCGTCACACCCCGTGCCGCGGGCCGGCGAGCTCGCGACCGCGTGGCGGACGGCGGCGGACCTGCCCGGGTACGCCGGGCCTCCCGTCTGGGTGCACGGCGACCTGCACCCGTTCAACCTGCTCGTCGAGACGGGGCCGACCGGCGACCGGCTGTCCGCCGTCGTCGACTTCGGCGACGTGACGGCGGGGGACCCGGCCGTCGACCTCGCGACCGCCTGGTTGACGTTCGACCGGGAGGCCCGGGCCGACTTCCGGGGTCGCCTCACCGCGCAGGACGGCAGCCTCGACCCGCACGCCTGGGGGCGGGCGCGCGGCTGGGCCGTCTCGATCGCCTCGGCCCTCGCCGTGGGTGACGAGCCGTCCGCCCGTGCGGTGGCACGCCGGGCGATCGACGCGGCCCTCGACGACTGAGCGAGCGGTCCTCCGCTTCGCGCACGACGGGACGACGGGGGCTACCGCCACCGGGAGCCCGGGGTTACCGTCTCCCCACACCATCCGTGCACGTGAAGATCGGGAGGGGCCCTCATGACCCTCGAGTTCCGCGTCCAGCACGACGTCGCCACCGACGCCGCTCCCTCCCGTCGTCCCGTCCCCGACCGGCGCAGCCGGGTCCGGCGGGCGCTCGACCACCTCGCCGCACGACGCACCGCAGCCCACCTGCGGCGTCTCGAGGCGGACCAGGCCGAACTCGCCGACCTGCAGCGCGTGCTCTCGGACGCACGAGCCGTCGTGGAGCGCGGGTGGATCCAGCACGCCTGGTTCGCCTACCTCGACGACCGCGGACGGACCCGGACCGCCTCGAGCGCCGCCGCCACCGAGGTCACCGGCCGGCCCCTCGTCGGGGCGTGCCTGGTCGGCGCCGTGGTCGACGCTGCCGGTGGTCCACACGCGGTGCACGCACAGCCGGTGCAGCGCTCCCTCGACCTCGTCTGGCACGCGCTCGCCGTGTCCGAAGGGTCCCCGGTGACCTGGTGCCCCGCTCCCGACGTCCGGATGGCCCGCGTGCGGGACCTGACCCGGTGGAACGACAGCGGTGGACGGACCGCGGAGCAGGTCGCCGGGTTGCTGCTCACGGCCGAGCGGGTCGCGGTGCAGGAGTCGGACCGGGTCGTCGAGCGGATGTGCGCCGTGCGCGAGAAGGTCACGGGGCGCGGATCGGGCCTGTAGCCGACGATCCCTCCTGATCGTTACCGTTCTCCCAGGGTGCCCGGTACAGCTCTGCTCTCATCAGGGGTTCTCATCGCACGTTCGATGGGTGTTCACCCGGGAACGGTTGTCCCGCAGTCGGCCGGACGTCGGGGACCTGCGTAGCTTGGGGCCGTTCGTGCCCCGTTCCGTGGGTCGAACTGCCGACCGGAGGGAGCGGAGAACCGGTGTTCCAGTACATCGCCGAGCGATGGGACCAGATCTGGTTCTCGTCCTGGCAGCACTTCTCGCTGGTGGTCCAGTGCGTCGTGCTCGCGACCGTCATCGCCGTGGTCCTCGCGGCGCTCGTCTACCGGATCCCCGGTCTGCGGTCCGCCGCGAACGAGGTGTCCACGATCGGGCTCACCCTGCCCTCGTTCGCCGTGATCGGCCTGTTGCTCGTGCCGCTCGGGTTCGGCGTCGTGCCGTCCGTCGTCACCGTGACGTTCTTCGCCGCGCTGCCGATCCTCCGCAACGCGGTCGTCGGGCTGAACGAGATCCCGCCCGCCGTCGTCGAGTCGGCCCGGGGCATCGGGATGAGCCGCTTCCGCACCCTCGTGCAGGTCGAACTGCCGATGGCGTGGCCGATCATCCTCACCGGCGTGCGGGTCTCCGCGCAGATGGTGATGGGCGTCGCCGCCGTGGCGGCGTACGCACTCGGCCCCGGGCTCGGCAGCTTCATCTTCTCCGGGCTCTCCCGCCTCGGCGGTGCGAACTCCCTCAACTCCGTGGTCGTCGGCACCGTGGGCGTCGTGCTGCTCGCCCTGGTCCTCGACCTCCTGCTCCTCGGCCTCGGCCGCCTGACCACCTCGAGAGGTATCCGTGTCCAGCACTGACTCCCCGACCACCGCGCCCGACACCGACGTCACCGGCCGGAGCATCCTGCTCGACCAGGTGACGAAGCGGTACCCGGGCCAGGCGAAGCCCGCGGTCGACGGCATCACGCTCGAGATCCCGGCCGGCAAGATCGTCATGCTCGTCGGTCCCTCGGGCTGCGGCAAGACCACCACGCTGAAGATGATCAACCGCCTCATCGAACCGACCGAGGGGCGCATCGTCGTCGGCGACGACGACGTCACGAAGATCGACGGCGACGAGCTGCGCCGCCGGATGGGCTACGTCATCCAGGCCGGTGGCCTCTTCCCGCACATGACCGTCGCGGCGAACATCGCGATCGTGCCGAAGATGCTCGGTTGGTCGAAGGAGAAGATCGCCGCCCGCGTCGACGAACTACTCGACCTGGTGTCGCTCGACCCCGACACCTACCGCGACCGTTACCCCCGTGAGCTCTCCGGCGGTCAGCAGCAGCGCGTCGGTGTCGCCCGTGCCCTGGCCGCCGACCCGCCCGTCCTGCTCATGGACGAGCCCTTCGGTGCCGTCGACCCGATCACGCGTCAGCGCCTGCAGGACGAGCTCATCCGGATCCAGGCGGAGCTGCACAAGACGATCGTCATCGTCACGCACGACTTCGACGAGGCCGTGAAGCTCGGCGACTGGATCGTCGTGTTCTCCGAGGGCGCGCACATCGTGCAGTACGACTCCCCGGAGCGGATCCTCGCCGAGCCCGCGAACGAGTTCGTCGAGAACTTCATCGGGTCGGGCGCCGGGCTCAAGCAGCTCACGCTCACCCGTGTCCGCGAGGTCGGACTGGCCGACGCGGTCACCTGCTCGCCGGGCGAGCAGACCGAGGCCGTCCTGCAGCGCATGCGCGAGGCCGGCGGCCACGGGCACGCCGTCGTCGTCGACCGGCGTCAGCGGCCGATCGGGTGGCCGTCGCGCCGCCAGCTCGAGCGCCTGGACCGGATCCCGGAGGGCATCGAGGCGGGTCTGCCCGTCGTCTCCGAGGCATCGACCCTCAACGACGCGCTCGACACCATGCTCGTCTCGAGCGCCGGCGCCGCGCTCGTCACCGGTCGCCGGGACGCCTTCCAGGGCGTCATCACGGTCGAGACGGTGATGGAAGCGATCACCCGCACCCGCGCCGCGGCCGCCGAGGACCAGGCGTACACCCCCGTCGGGACGAACACGAACCCCCTCCAGACGATGCCGAGCAGCCCGGCCGTCGACCTCGGGGACGAGCCCGCCGGGTCCGCCGACGACTCGCTCGTCACCGACGCGGTGCCCGCCGACGGCCGGGACGACCGGTGAGCGACGTCGTCACCGCCTCCCCGGCGACCGGGAAGCGGACCAGCTGGCGCGGGCTGGTGATCCAGCCGGTGGTGATCCTCGTCGTCCTCGCCGCGTTCGCGGTCTGGCTCGCGAACGCGGACCTCAGCGCGACCGAGCGCAGCACCCTCAACCCGTCCGGGCTGCTCGACCTGGCCTGGCAGCACGTCCTGCTCACCGTCGTGTCGACGATCATCGTGCTCGTCGTCGCCATCCCGCTCGGCATCGCCCTCACGCGCGGCCCGCTGCGGAGAGCGAGCGGCACGATCCTGGCGGTCGCGAACTTCGGCCAGGCCGCCCCCGCGGTCGGCCTCGTCGTGCTCCTGGCCTTCTGGCTCGGGTTCACGTTCTGGGCCGCGGTCGTCGCGCTCGTGCTCTACGCGATCCTGCCCGTCCTGCGGAACACGATCATCGGCATCGAGAGCGTCGATGCCCGTCTCGTCGAAGCCGGCCGGGGGATGGGCATGAGCGCCGCCGCGGTGCTGCTCAAGGTCGAACTGCCCCTCGCCGTACCCGTCATGCTCGCCGGCATCCGCACCGCGCTCGTGCTCCTGGTCGGTTCCGCCGCCCTCGCCACGTTCATCGGTGCCGGCGGCCTCGGGTTGCTCATCACCACCGGCGTGAACCTCTTCCTGCCGAAGGTGCTCGTCGCCGGCGCGCTCCTCATCGCCCTGCTCGCCCTGTCGATCGACTGGCTCGGCCGCATCGTCGAGACGTACGCCCGACCGAAGGGACTCCGATGACCCGCCGACCCACCACCCGCCGTGCCCGCCGGCTGCTGACCGCTGCCGCCCTGGCCGGCGTCACCACGGGCCTCCTGGCCGGCTGCGGGCTGCAGCCCGCAGCGTCCTTCGTGCCGGCTGCCGCACCCGGCACGATCGAGCAGATCGACAGCCTGCCCGAGGACGCCCCGCTCACCGTCACGTCGAAGAACTTCACCGAGCAGCTCGTGCTCGGCAAGATCGCCGTGCTGGCCGCCTCGGCCGCGGGCTTCGACGTCACCGACGAGACGAACGTGCCCGGTTCGGTGGCCGTCCGGCAGCTCATGACCTCGCACGACGCCGACATGACGTACGAGTACACGGGAACCGCCTGGCTGACCTTCATGGGGCACAAGGAGGGGATCCCGGACAAGACCGAGCAGTGGCAGGCGGTCAAGGACGAGGACGCCGGCAACGGGCTGACCTGGCTGGCGCCGGCGCCGATGAACAACACGTACGCGTTCGCCGTCCGGAAGGAAGCGGTCGAGGACCTCGGCGGCATCACGAAGCTGTCCCAGATCGCGGAGCTGCCCGCCGACCAGCGCACGTTCTGCGTCGAGTCGGAGTTCAACTCCCGTGCCGACGGCTTCAAGCCGATGCTCGAGAAGTACGGGCTGACGCTGGGTGGGTCCGGCGACGGCGCGATCCCGAAGGACAACGTCGACATCCTCGACACCGGCACGGTCTACACGGCGACCGACCGCGGGACGTGCAACTTCGGCGAGGTCTTCACGACCGACGGCCGTATCAAGTCCCTCGGGCTGAGCGTGCTCGAGGACGACCGCGGGTTCTTCCCGGCGTACAACGTCGCCCCCGTGCTGTCGACCTCGGCGCTCGAGGAGTACCCGCAGCTCGAGGGGGTCTTCGACCAGATCTCGCCGAAGCTCACCGATGCGGTGCTCCAGGAGCTCAACCGCCAGGTGGACGTCGAGGGGCGCGAGCCCGCGGACGTCGCGTTCGAGTGGATGGTGGAGGAGGGCTTCATCACGGAGCCCTGAGGTCGCTGCGCGACCCACGACGGACGGGAGGCCCGTGGCGACACCGGCACGGGCCTCCCGTCCGTCTTCACGCGGGTCAGGGCCCGGCTCCGGGCGGACCGTCGTCCGTCGCCGGTATCGTCGTCGCATGGCACTGTTCGGACGACGCAAGCCCGACGTGCGCGACCGACCCGTCAGCCAGGTCGAACTGAAGCGCGCCGTGGACGAGGGCTTCCTCATCGCGAAGGCCGCCGTCACCGTGGCCGTCGCGAACCGCATCATCACGAACGCCCTGCGCGACCAGGGGTACTTCGACCACGCCCTCATCGCCGACGCCACCCGCCAGGAACTCCACCGGATGGCCGAGGAACAGCGCGCCGACGCCGAGCGGATGCGCGAGATCCGGGTCCGGTCGAGCAAGCAGGGCGGGAGGTCGCAGCACCAGCACGACTACCGCCGCGGCGACGACCTCAAGCTCCGGACGCGCGAGGCGACCTACGAGGAACTCGCCCGGCGGCTCGACGCCCGTCGCGACGACCAGTACTTCGTGGACGGCATCGTGCTCGCCGCTCGGGCCCGGGCCTGGGACGACATCGGCACGACCGTCGTCGGACGACTCGGATGGGCGCAGCGGCCGGCCGACGACTACGAGGTCGGGCGGGAGGAGCGCGTGCAGCAGCTCCTGGACGAGGACTTCGCGGCACTCGTCGCCGAGCACCCCGTCGGCACGGGCCGACCGGTCGGTGACGACGACCCGACGGACGCGGACGGATCGGACGACGGCACGGACCCGGCCGAGGCGGACACCACCACGAGCTGATCGGGCGCCGGTACCACGTCCAGCCGCCGCTCCGTAGGCTCACCCGCATGGTTGATGCGGTGGTCGTCGGAGCCGGACCGAACGGGCTGGCCGCGGCGGTGACCCTCGCCCGCGCCGGGCTCAGCGTCGAGGTGGTCGAACGGGACGACACCATCGGTGGTGGTGCCCGGACGAAGGAGTTGACCCTCCCGGGTCACCTGCACGACGTTTGCTCGGCCGTGCACCCGATGGCACTGCAGTCCGAGTTCTTCCGCGCCTTCGGCATGGAGCAGCGCATCGAGCTCCGACTGCCCGAGGTCCAGTACGGCCACCCGCTCGACAACGGCCGGGCGGGCATCGCGTACCAGGACCTCGAGCGCACCGCGGACAGCCTCGGCATCGACGGCGGGGCGTACCGGCAGCTCATGGCCCCGCTCGTCCGGAACGCCGACCAGGTGTCCGACTTCGCCACCGACGCCCTGCTGCACGTCCCCCGGCACCCGGTGACCGTGGCCCGGTTCGGCCTTCGCGCGCTCGAACAGGGCTCCCGCGCCTGGAACCTGCGCTTCCGCGACGAGGTCGCCCCGGCGATGATCAGCGGCGTGGCGGCGCACTCGATCCAGCACATGCCGTCCCTCGCCACCGCGGCCGCAGCGCTCTCGCTCGGCGTCTACGCGCACGCCCGCGGCTGGCCGGTGCCGATCGGCGGGAGCCAGGCGATCGTCGACGCGCTCGCCGCCGACCTCGTCGCGCACGGCGGCACGATCGAGACCGGCCGTGAAGTCCACTCGCTCGGGGACCTGACACCGGCCAAGGCGGTGTTCTTCGACACGAGCGTCCCCACCATGCTCAGCATCGCCGGGAACCAGCTGCCGTCGCCGAAACGCGGAGCACTGCGCCGCTTCCGGTTCGGCAACGCGGCGGCGAAGGTCGACTTCGCGCTGTCCGAGCCGGTGCCGTGGACGAACCCCGAGCTCCGTCGCGCGGGCACCGTGCACATCGGCGGCACCCGCGCCGACATCGCCGAGGCCGAGGCGCAGGTCGCGCGCGGGCAGGACCCCGAGCGGCCGTACGTCCTGGGCTCCGAACCGACCGTCGTCGACCCGAGCCGGGCACCGGAGGGCGGACACGTCTTCTGGGCGTACGCGCACGTCCCGGCCGGCTCGACGGTCGACCACCAGGAGTCCGTCATCCGCCAGATCGAACGGTTCGCCCCGGGCTTCCGCGACACCATCGTCGCGACGAACAGCCGGACCGCCGCCGACATGGAGCAGTACAACCCGAACTACTCCGGCGGGGACATCGCCGCCGGTGCCGCGAGCTTCTGGCAGCTGGTCAAGCGCCCGGTGCTCTCGAGTGACCCGTGGCGGATGGGCGGTGGCATGTACCTGGCCTCGCAGTCCGCGGCTCCGGGTCCGGGGGTGCACGGCATGGCAGGCTGGCACGCGGCGAAGAGCGCCCTCCGGCACACCTACGGGCTGCCGGTGGACGTCGACCTGGCACCGAGGAGCTGACATGGCGAAGAACGTCCGGATCATCCACTGCACGCCGGAAGAGGTCTTCGACGTCCTCCGCGACGGCTGGCTCTACCCGACGTGGGTGGTCGGAGCCTCCCGGATGCGCGGCGAGGACCCCGGCTGGCCCGCGGTCGGCACGAAGATCCACCACTCGTTCGGCATCTGGCCGTTCGTGATCAACGACACGACGCACGTGCTCGAGTACGACGAGCCCCGCCGCATGGTCATCCAGGCTCGGGGTTGGCCGGTGGGCGAGGCGCGCGTCGAGGTCGAGGTCGAGCCGCACCCCCGAGGGTGCCGCGTCACGATCCGCGAGAACCCGGCGGAGGGCCCGGGGTCGCTCGTCCCCGGGTTCATCGCCCAGCCGGGCATCTGGTTCCGGAACCGCGAGACCGCCCGCCGGCTCGGCTGGGTCGCCGCGGGGCGCGCGCGCAGCCACTGACGCTGCTGAGCGCTGACACGCCCCCGTGTGCGTGCGACGCCGCGCCCTACGCGAGACGCCGCCGGATCCCGCGGCGTCCGTGCGAGATGGCGGCGTCTGAGCGAGGCGGCCCCGCGCTACTCCTCGCGCGAGAAGGCGCTCGCCCGGGCGACCTGGTCCGCGGTGAGCGCGACGCCCGTGTACCGCTCGAACTGACGGGCCGCCTGGAGGGCGATGACCTCGGCTCCCGTGATGACGTGCGCCCCGGCCTCGCGACCGGCCCGGACGAGCGGGGTCTCGGCGGGGAACGCGACGACGTCGAACACGGTCTGCGCTGACGCGATGCGGTCGGGTGCGAAGGACAGCGTCGTCTCCTCGTCGCCGCGCATGCCGAGCGGCGTGACGTTGACGAGCAGGTCGGCGTCGCCGGCACGGTCCTCGGCATCGACCCAGGCGTACCCGTACTGGTCGGCGAGGGCGCTGCCGGTCGCCTCGTTCCGGGCGACGACGGTGAGGTGCTCGAACCCGGCACCCCGGAACGCCGCCGTGACCGCCTTCGCCATGCCGCCGGACCCGCGGAGCAGGACCCGGGCGGAGCGGTCGACCCCGTGCGAGTCGAGCAGGGACGCGACGGCCTCGTAGTCGGTGTTCGAGGCGGTCAGGACCCCGCCGTCGTTGACGATCGTGTTGACCGAGCGGATCGCCCGCGCCGACTCCTCGAGCTCGTCGACGAGGGGGATCACGTCCTCCTTGAACGGCATCGACACCGAGCAGCCGCGGATGGCGAGCGCACGGATGCCGGCGACCGCGCCGGGCAGGTCCGTCGTGGTGAACGCCTTGTAGACGAAGTCGAGTCCGAGTTCGTCGTAGAGGAAGTTGTGGAAGCGGGTGCCGATGTTGCTCGGGCGGGCGGCGAGCGAGATGCACAGCTGCATGTCCTTGTGGAGGATGGGCATGGCGTCAGTGTCCCACGAGGGCGCTGATGGAGCGGTCCATGAGGTGTCGTTCCGGACGGGGAGCGGCCCGCTGGCGTACCGTGACGCGGGATGACTGCTCTCCCTGACACCATGCGCGCCGTCCGCTTCGACGAGTGGGGCGACCGCTCCGTCCTGCACGTCGCCGAGGTCCCGGTCCCCGACGTCGCTCCCGGCCGCGTGCTCGTGAAGGTCCGCGCCGCCGGCGTCAACCCCGGCGAGTCCGCGATCCGCCAGGGCGTGGTGGACGACCACGACCCGTCGAGACTGCCGTCCGGCCAGGGCACCGACCTCGCCGGCACCGTCGCCGCGATCGGCCTGGACGTCGACGGGTTCGAGGAGGGCGACGAGGTCCTGGGCTGGTCGTGGGAGCGCTCGAGCCAGGCCGAGTACGTCTCCGTCCCCGCCGGACAGCTCGTCCCGAAGCCCCGCCTGCTCTCGTGGGAGGCGGCGGGCGGTCTCGACGTCATCGCCACCACCGCGGCAGCAGCCGTCCGTGCCGTCGACCCGCGAGCCGGCGAGACGGTCGTCGTCTCCGGTGCTGCCGGTGGCGTGGGTGGGTTCGTCACGCAGCTGCTGACGAACGAGGGCGTCGACGTCATCGCGATCGCCTCCGAGGCGAACCACGAGTGGTTGCGCGGGAAGAAGGCCCGCCCGGTCGCGTACGGCGACGGGGTCGAGGAGCGCATCCGCGAACTCGCCACGAACGGCATCGACGCGCTCATCGACACGTTCGGCCCGGAGTACGTGCACCTCGGCATCACCCTCGGGATCCCCGCCGACCGCATCGATACCGTGATCGCCTTCGACGCTGCGGCCGAGGTCGGGGCCAGGGCCTCCGGCAGCGCGGACACCGCCGACCCGGAGATCCTGTCGGCGCTGGCGAACATGGTCGCCGACGGCTCGATCGAGGTCCCGATCGCCGCGACCTACCCGCTCGACCGCGTGCAGGACGCCTACGCCGAGCTCGAGGAGCGCCACACCCGCGGCAAGATCGTCCTGCTCCCGTAGGGCGACTGCCGGGAGGCCCGTCCAGCGCTGGTGGGGTTGCCCCCACCCTCGAGCCGGGTGCGGCCCGGCTGCCGCCGCGCAGCGCGACCCCGTAGCGTCGGGGACATGACGAACACACTCCACCGTCCCCGCTCCGGTCGCATGCTCGCCGGGGTCTGCGCCGGCATCGCCGACCGCTTCGGTTGGTCCCGCACCGCCGTCCGCGTGCTCTGGGTCCTGCTCAGCCTGTTCCCCGGGCCGCTCTGGATCGCCTACGTGGTGCTCTGGGTCGTGATGCCGACGCAGGGCGCCCGTCGCTGAGGGTGCCACCCGGGGAGCGGAACGCCGACACTGGCCGACCCGTCCGGACGGCGTAGGCTCGCCGTCGTGCCGGTCTCCGTCTTCGAGCTGTTCAGCATCGGTGTCGGCCCGTCGAGCTCCCACACCGTGGGACCGATGCGCGCCGCCGCCGAGTTCGCCGCGCGCATGGCGGACGGCCCCGTCGACACGATCCGCGTCGACCTCTACGGCTCGCTCGCCTCGACCGGTCGCGGACACGGGACGCTCGGCGCCGTCGCGGTCGGGCTCATGGGGCACCGACCCGAGGACGTCGACCCCGACGTGATGACGGCCGCGCTCGACGCCCTCGAGTCCACCGGCAGACTAACCCTGGCGGGCGGGACCGCCGTCCCCTTCCGGCTCGACGACATCGTGCTGCACCCGTTGACGATGTTGCCCCGGCACCCGAACGCGATGCGCCTCCGGACGTTCGACGCGACCGGGACCGAGACCGCGGTCGAGACGTACTACTCGATCGGCGGCGGGTTCATCGCCCGCGACGGGGACGAGGAGCCGGGCGAGGACGTCGCCGGCACCGCGATCCCCGTGGAGACCGACGCGGTGCCCCACCCCTTCTCCAGCGGAGCCGAGCTGCTGTCCGCATGCGCGACCGCGGGCCTCCCGGTCAGCGGTGTGGCGCTCGCCAACGAGACCGCGAGCCGCACCGAGGACGAGGTCCGTGCCGGACTCCTGCGCATCCACGCCGTGATGGAGGACTGCGTCGAGCGCAGCGTCCGCCGCACCGGCACGCTCCCCGGTGGACTCGAGGTCCGGCGTCGCGCCGCCGACTGGTACGAGCAGCTCACCCGCGACGACCCGGACCACGACCCGCTCTTCGCGATGGAGTGGGTGAACCTCACCGCGATGGCGGTCAACGAGGAGAACGCCTCGGGCGGTCGCGTCGTCACCGCGCCGACGAACGGTGCTGCCGGGATCATCCCCGCGGTGCTCGCCTACGCACTGACCTACGTCGGACCGGTCGCACGCGGGTCCCGGACGGAACGGGACGACGCAGTCGTGCGGTTCCTGCTCACCGCCGGTGCGATCGGCTCGATCTACAAGGAGCGGGCGTCGATCTCCGGAGCCGAGGTCGGCTGCCAGGGCGAGGTCGGGTCCGCTGCCTCGATGGCGGCGGCCGGGCTCGCCGAGGTCCTCGGCGGCACCCCGGAGCAGGTCGAGAACGCGGCCGAGATCGCGATGGAGCACAACCTCGGGCTGACCTGCGACCCGATCGGCGGCCTCGTGCAGATCCCGTGCATCGAGCGGAACGCCATCGCCGCGAACAAGGCCGTGAACGCCGCCCGGATGGCCCTGCGCGGCGACGGGGTGCACCACGTGTCGCTCGACCAGGTCGTCGAGACGATGCGGCAGACCGGTGCCGACATGTCGACGAAGTACAAGGAGACCGCGATGGGCGGCCTCGCGGTGAACGTCCCGCTCTGCTGAACTCCCGCCGCGGTCCCCGGAACTGGGGCTGCGGCACCCGTGCCACCCCGGGTTAGCGTGCAACGTCCGTCACCGAGCGGACCGGCGGCCCGGGACGGCCGTCGTCTCCGACCCCCGGAAGCGATCGTTGATGTCACCCCGCACGCCGACCCTCCTCGCCGCCACCGCCGTCGTGGTGGCGCTCGCCGTCACCGGCACGGGCCTCCCCGCGCAGGCGCAGCCCAGCGCCACCGTGCCCACCGCGCCTGCTGATCCGGCCGCCGGTGGTGTGCCGGCGCCGTCCGACCCGACGGCCGGTGCGACCCCCGACGACACCCCGGTCGACCTGACGCTGGTCCTCCGCCCGGTCGACCCGGCCGCCCTCGCCGCCCTGCCGGTGTCGACCACGGGTGACACCGCCGATCAGCGTGCTGCGGCGGTGGAGGCGGTCGCCCCCGTCGACGACGCCCGGTCGCGCGCCCGCGCCGTGCTGACGGGTGCGGGCTTCACCGTGACCGACCCGGACACGTGGGAGGTCGAGGCACACGGCACCGCTGCCCAGGCCGAGGCCCTGTTCGGGGTCGAACTGGTCGGCACCGGTGACGGCATGCACCCCGTCGCCGAGCCGACCCTGCCACGGGCCTTCGACGGCGCCGTGGTCTCCGTGCTCGGGCTCGACACCCGCCCGGCACTGGCCCACGCGGCCGTCCCCGGCGGGTACGCCCCCGCCGACCTGGCGAGCGCGTACCGGTCCTCCGGGTCGGCCACCGCGGGTACCGGTGCGACCATCGCGACCGTGCAGTTCTCCGGCTGGGACCGCAACGACCTCAGCGCCTACGCCGCGGTGACCGGACGGAAGCTCCCCGCGCTCGACCAGATCGCGGTCGACGGTGCCGACCCGCACAAGGGTGACGGCAACCAGGGCGAGAACGAGGTCGCGCTCGACCAGCAGGCGCTGCTCGCGGTTGCGCCCGGCGCCCGGCAGCGCGTGTACGTCACGCAGAACTCGTTCCAGGGCAGCTACGACGCCTACAGCCGCATCGCCGACGAGGTCCGCACCGCGGGCATCACGGCGGTGAGCATCTCGTGGGGCAGCTGTGAGACGCGGACCCCGGCCGGAGCGCGGGCGGCGCTCGACGCGGCGCTCTCGCGGATCGTCGCAGCCGGTGCCACCGTCTTCGCCGCGACCGGGGACGACGGCGCGCAGTGCCCGACCGGCCCGACGACGACCATCCGCGACGTCTCGTACCCGGCGTCCTCACCCGCGGTCGTCGCCGTGGGTGGCACGTCCCTCACGAGGACGAAGACCGGTTGGACGGAGGCCGGGTGGTCGAACTCCCTCGGCGCCGGCGGTGGCGGTCCCTCTGCGGCCTACGCCCGGCCCGCGTGGCAGACCGGCATCAGCGGTGCGAAGCGCATGCTGCCCGACGTCGCGGCGCTCGCCGACCCCGCGAAGGGACCCGCGGTCTACATGTCCACGGCGCGCGGCTTCGTGCTCGGCGGTGGCACGAGCCTGGCGTCCCCGGTGCTCGCCGGGCAGCTCGCCGTCGCACTGACCGCACGCGGATGCGCAGCCGGCGTCGGCGACGTGCACCAGGCGCTGTACGCGAACCCGACGGCGTTCCGCGACGTCACCTCCGGCAGCAACGGCACGTTGCGCGCTGCCCGGGGTTGGGACGCGGCGACCGGGCTCGGCTCGCCGAACTGGTCCACCCTCGGCCGACTGCTCCCCACCGCGGCGGACTGCACGCGACCGACCACCACCGCGGCCGCGGCGGGAGCGGACGCCACGTCCGTTGTCTCGGGGACCGGGACCGTGCCGTCCGGGACGTCGATCCACTCCCCGAACGGCCAGTACTGGCTCGACATGCAGGTCGACGGCTCCCTGGTCGAGTGGGGCAACGGCCGACGCCTCTGGCAGAGCAGCGGTCGGGCCGAGGGCGCCGGGTTCCGCCTCGACAGCCGCGGGCGGCTCTCCGTCGTGGCTCCGTCCGGTGCGGTCCTCTGGTCCACGACGGCGACGACCACCTCCGGTGGCGCCCGCCTGACGGTCGACGACGCCGGCGACGTCCGGGTGACCGCACGGAACGGCGCCGTGCTGTGGCGCAACAAGGCCCCCGGTGCCGACCGGCTCGTCCCCGGGGCCACGCTCGTCGCCGGCCAGTCCCTACGAGACGGCACGTCCGGCACCCGACGGCTCAGTGTGCGATCCGACGGGAGCCTCGTCCTCGGCTCCGGCAGCCGGGTGCTCTTCCGGAAGTCCGGCGGCGGACAGGGCGCGTCCCTCCTGCTGCTGTCGAACGGCGACCTGGTGCTCGCGGGGCCGTTCGGTCAGACCCGGTGGTCCACGGCCACGGGGAAGCGCGGGGGGTCCGGCGTGGTCCTGCGGATGCAGTCGGACGGCAACCTCGTGCTGCGGAAGGGGTCGACCGTGATCTGGAAGAGCGGGACCCGGGGCTGAGCGCCCCGGGCCACCCGGCTCACCCGGCGAGCAGCGCGAGCAGCCGCGAGGTCTCCGCGGCCACGGCGTCCCGACCCGCGGCGACGTAGCGGCGCGGGTCGACCAGGTCCGGCCGTTCGTCGAGCACGTCGCGCAGGGCCCGGGTGAACAAGCCGTTCAGGTGCGTCGAGATGTTGACCTTCGTCATGCCGGCCCGGACCGCCCCACGGAGCTCCTCGTCCGACAGGCCCGACGAGCCGTGCAGCACGAGCGGCACCGGGACGGAGGCCCGCAGCCGCTCGACGAGGTCCCGGTCGACGGACGCCTCGCGGGTCTGCATCGCGTGTGAGGTCCCGACCGCGACCGCCAGGGCGTCGACGCCGGTGGCGTCGACGAACGCGGCGGCCTCGTCCGGGTCGGTCCGGACACCGGGTGCGTGCACACCGTCCTTGCCGCCGACCTCGCCGAGCTCCGCCTCGATAGCGATCCCGGCGGCGTGGCACGCGTCGGCCAGCTCCCGGGTCGCCGCGACGTTGGCGTCGTGGTCCAGATGCGAGCCGTCGAACATGACTGAGTCGACGCCGAGGGCGATCCCGGCGTGGACGAGTGCTCGGTCCTCGATGTGGTCGAGGTGCACCAGGACCTCGACGTCGGCGGCCCGCGCGACGGCTTGGGTCGCGGTGACGATCGGCGTCAGCCCGCCGTGGTAGCGGATGCAGTTCTCGCTGATCTGCAGGACGACGGGCAGTGCGGCCCGTTCGGCACCGGCCACGATGGCCTCGGCGTGCTCGAGGAGGACGACGTTGAAGGCGCCGACGCCCCGATGGGCGGTGCGGGCGGTGTCGAGGAGCCCGGTGAGGGCGAGGGCGGTGGTCATGTGGAGCTCCCGGTTCGGTCGAGCTGGGTCAGGAATCGGTCGACGGCGTCGCGGTCGACCTCGCCCGCGACGGGGCGCAGGACCGCGGCGGCGCCGTACGCCGCTGCGCTGCGCAGGGCGTGCCGGAGGACGTCGTGTCCGAGGGGGTCCGGCGCCTGGGCATCCGTCGTGCGGCGGCCGTCGGGCGCCGTGAGCGCGAGGACGAGCCCGGCCGTGGCGGCGTCGCCCGCGCCGGTCGGGTTGCCGTGGACGTCGGGGACCGCCGCGACGGAGACGACCCCGTCCCGCGTGTGCGCGCTGATGCCCGCGGAGCCCGCGGAGACGACGACGACCGCGGCTCCGCGTGCGAGCAGGTCGAGGGCGCCGGCCCGCTCGTCCGGGGCACCGGTGGCGTCGAGGAGCTCGTCGCGGTTCGGCTTGCAGATCGTGGCGCCCGCGGACGCGGCCTCGAGCAGCGCCGGACCGGACAGGTCGGCCACGACCAGCACCCCCGCGTCGACCGCGCCGCTGACCCAGGGGCGGACCACGCGGGGATCGGTGCCGCGCGGGAGGGACCCGGACACGACGAATGCGGACGCGGCGGCCCAGGTCGCGCGCACCGCGACGCCCACCGCAGCCCATTCGTCCGCGGTGACCGCGGGGCCGGGTTCGCCGTACATGGTCGGGTGCGCGAGGTCGTCGACGACCGTCACCGTGGTCCGTGTGTCCCCGGCGACCGGCACGGCCGTCGTCGTGAGCCCGTCGCGCTGCAGTGCCGCGGCCGTCCAGGAGCCGGTGGTGCCGCCGAGCGGCAGGACCGACGTCGTCTCCACGCCCGCCGCGTGGAGCACCCGGGCCACGTTGACGCCCTTCCCGCCCGGTCGGCGGGCGACGTCGAGCACGCGCTGGGTCACCCCCACGGCCTGTTCGGCGACGCGGTAGGTGACGTCGACCGCCGGGTTCGGGGTGAGGACGACGATCACGCGGGGACCTCCAGGACGGTGGGGCGGCCCTCAGGGTCGAGGACGACCAGGTCGGCGGCGGCGCCGACGGTGAGGGGTGGACGCAGGCCGAGCACCGCGGAGGCCCGGACGGACGAGGCGGCCACGGCCTCCCGGACGTCGTCAGGACGAGCACGACCGGGCCGACCCCCGGGACGAGCGGCGAGGACCCGGGCGACGGCGTCGCCGACGGTGATGGTGCTGCCGGCCAGCGAGGACCGGTCGGCGAGCATCGCGACACCGCCCTCGACGACGACGTCGGATCCGGCGATCCGGTAGGCGCCGTCGGCGCAGCCGGTGGCGGCCATCGCGTCCGAGACGAACACCAGGCGGTCACCGGCGGTGCGGCGGACCAGGTCGACGGCGACCGGGTCCAGGTGGTGGCCGTCGACGATGCACTCCACGGTCAGCCGGTCGTCGGTCAGGGCGACCCCGACCGGACCGGGCACACGGTGGTGCAGCGGGGGCATGCCGTTGAAGAGGTGGGTGACCAGGGTGGCGCCGGCGTCGGTCGCTCGCTGCACCTGCTCGCTGTCGGCGTCGGTGTGGCCGATCGCGGCGACGATCCCGGCGTCGACCAGGCGGCGGATCGCGTCGATCGCACCAGGGAGTTCGGGGGCGAGCGTGACCACCCGGAGGGCTGGGCCTCCGGCGTCGATCAGGAGGTCGACCTCGGCGGCGGTCGGCGGGTGCAGCAGGGCGACCGCATGCGCGCCGCGGCGGGCGGGCGCGAGCCACGGCCCCTCGAGGTGCAGGCCGGCGAGCGTGCCGTCGGTGACGAGCGGTCCGAGGCGGTGGAGTGCGGCGACCGTGTCCGGCACCGTCCCGGTCGCGATCGAGGCGACGAGGTGTGCCGTGCCGCGTCCGGCGTGGTGCGCGACGGCGGCGCGGGCGTCGTCGGCCGAGCACGAGGCGAAGTCGTGGCCGAGGGCGCCGTGCGCGTGGAGGTCGACGAAGCCCGGGACGACGGTGCCGGGAGCCTCGACCACGTGGTCGCACGAGGGTGCCGGGCCGCTGCCGACCGCGGCGACCCGATCGTCGGTCACCGTGATCCAGCCGTCGACCAGGTCGAGTTCGGCGGTGACCACCCGTGGGGCGCGGACGAGCGTCGTCACGCCGACACCGCCGTCGGGCCGTCGTCTCGGTGCGGACGGTCGTCGTCCTGCCGGCGGTGGCTCGGGAGGTCGCGGTCCAGCAGCTCCTGCGCCAGGAGAGCGGCCCCGATCGCGCCGGCGGTGTCACCGTGCCGTGCGCCGACGACGGCCGGGACGCGGACGCCGGCCAGCCGATCGCCCAGCGCCGCGGTGAGGGGGTCGAGCAGGAGCGGACCGGCCTGCGCGAGTCCGCCGCCGATGACCAGGGTGTGACACCCCGCGGTGGCCGTCAGCCAGGCCAGCGCGTCGGCGAGCACGTCGACGCAGTCGTCCCACGCCCGGCGGGCGACGAGGTCGTCGGCGCGGACGCGGAGCATCGCGGCGTGCGCGGTCGGTACGCCGCTCCGACGTGCGACGGCACCGGCCGAGGCGACCTCCTCGACCCGGAGGCCCGCGTGCGGACCGTGGACGATGCGGACCTGGCCGATCTCGCCGGCCCAGCCGTCACCGCTGACGACGCGCCCGTCGACGACGAGGGCGCTCGCGAGCCCGGTGCCCACCGGGACGAACGCGACCGCGCCGTGGTCGAGCCCGCCGGCCCGCACCTCGGCGAGGGCCCCGGCGCGCACGTCGTGGCCGAACGCGAGCGGGACGTCGGTGCCCGTCGCCCGGAGGGCCGCAGCGACCCGCTGGCGGACGGGGACGTCCTGCCAGCCGAGGTTCACGGACAGCACCGACCGACCGGCGGCCTCGTCGACCACACCGGGGACGACCAGGCCGACGGCGTCGAGGCCGGCGCCGTGCTGTCGGGCGACCGAGCGCGCGTGCACGGCGAGCTCGGCCACGACGACGGCGAGGGCCCCGGCCGCGGGGTCGTCTCGCGGGGTCGGGACACGCTGCTCGTCGAGCAACCGTCCGTCGTCGGCGGTCAGTCGGGCCTTGATGCCCGTGCCGCCGACGTCGACCCCGAGCACTGCCCCGCGTGCCGTCATCAGGTGAGGATGACCGACCGGGTGAGCGAGCGCGGGTGGTCCGGGTCGAGACCGCGGCGCTCGGCGAGGGCGACGGCGAACCGGTGCACGACGACGAGTCCGGCGAGCGGGTCGAGGTCATGGTGCACGAGGCGGGCACCGGTGGCCGCGACCTCGTCGGCGAGACCGTCCGGCACCGGGCCGAGGGACCAGACCAGGCGGCCGGGCTGCGCGATCGCGATCGGACCGTGGCGGTAGTCCATGGCGGGGTACGACTCGGCCCAGAACTGCGCGGCCTCGCGCGTCTTCAGAGCGGCCTCGGACGTCAGACCCACCGCGGCGCCACGGCCGACGAACGTCACCTGCTCGGCGTCGAGCAGGTCGTCGATCGGCAGGGTCAACGCGGTCTCGGCCTGGGCTGCGAGGGCCTCGACGTCGTCGCCGAGGGAGGCGCGGAGCAGCGCGAGCGCCGTGGTGGCGAACCGGGTCTGCACCACGGAGCGCTCGTCGGCGAAGGGCAACGCGACGACGTCGTCGGCGTCCGCGGCGGCCGGGCTGTCCGGCACGGCCGTGATGAGCACGGTCCGCTGGTCGGGCAGGGCGCGCAGCAGGTCGATGATCTCGGTCGTGGTGCCCGAGCGCGAGATGGTGACGACGCGGTCGTACCGGCGCGCGGCGGGGTACTCGGAGCCGGCGAAGGCGTCGGTCTGCCCGAGGCCTGCGGACTCGCGGGCGACGGCGTAGCTCATCGCGATGAACCAGCTCGTGCCACAGCCGATGACGGCGACGCGCTCACCCGGCTGGGGGAGGACGTCGATGAACGAGGGCAGCAGGGCCGCGGCGGAGCGCCAGGAGTCCGGCTGCGATGCCAGCTCGGCGCCCACGAAGGTGTCGGACATGGTGTCCTTCCGGTCGGACCGATCCTTGGTGATCGGTACGGGCCAGCATGACGATCGATCGTGCGCGATGCAAGTACAAAACGTCATTTCCGATCACGAGCGTGCCGGACCAGCGCCCGTAGGATGACGCCATGACCCCGCAGCAGAGGCTCAACGCCCTCCTCGAGTTGGTGAGCGATCGCGGCAACGTCTCGATCACCGAGATCGGCGACGCGCTCGGGATCTCCGCGGCGACCGCTCGTCGCGACCTCGCCACCCTCGCCGACCAGCGCCTGGTGACCCGGACGCACGGCGGTGCCGCGGCACTCGGAGCGGGCTACGAGCTGCCCCTGCAGTACAAGATCGCCCGTCAGGCCGAGGCGAAGACCGCCATCGCCCGGGCGACGGCCGCACTCGTGGCCCCCGGTGACACGGTCGGGCTCAACGGCGGGACGACGACGACCGAGGTGGCACGGGAGCTCGGCAAGAGCGAGCGCTTCCTCCGCGCCGACGGCGAGTACGGCATCACCATCGTCACGAACGCGCTCAACATCGGGTACGAGCTCTCGGTCCGCGCGAACGTCAAGATCGTCGTGACCGGCGGCGTCGCCCGTCGCCAGTCCTACGAGTTGATCGGCCCCCTGGTGCGCGACACGCTCGACGAGTTCGCGCTCGACGTGGTCGTGCTCGGGGTCGACGGCCTGACCGGCCAGTACGGCGCCACCACCATGCACGAGGGTGAGGCGGAGGTCAGCCGGCACTTCGCCTCCGTCGGACGGCGGGTGATCGTGGTCGCCGACTCCACGAAGATCGAGCGCTCCACCTTCGCCCGGATCTGCCCGCTCGACCGCATCGACGTCCTGGTGACGGACCGGGACGTCCCGGCGCAGTTCGCCGCAGACCTGGCCGCCGCCGGCGCGGAGCTCGTCGTCGCCGACTGATCCTCCGCCAGGGGCCCGACGCGCGGCCCGGGCGGCACGTTACCGGCGTGTAAAACCCTCGTATCTCGCTTCCGTGAGCGATCCATGAGCACATATTGTGCATTCATGATCGATTTGGCATCATGGCCGTCACAATCACGCAAGGGAGCGAGATGAGCATCACGAGCACGCGAACACTGCGGGTCGGCGTGGTCGGCATCGGTCAGCGGTCGACCATCGCGAACCACGTCGCCGCCGCCGGACTCGACGCCGACGGGGTCGACGCCCGGATCGTGGCCGCAGCCGACGTCACGGCGTCGGGGCGGCAGCGAGCCGCCGATGCCTGGCCGGACGCCACCGTCGTCGACGGCCACCGCGCACTGATCGGAGCCGACGGCGCCGAGAACCTCGTCGACGCCGCGATCGTCACCACCCCCGACTGGACGCACGCCGAGATCGCGATCGACCTGCTCCGTGCCGGCATCGCCGTCTACCTCGAGAAGCCCCTCGCCATCACGGTCGAGGACGCCGACGCCGTCCTCAACACCGCCGCCGAGACCGGTACTCCACTCTACGTCGGCCACAACTTCCGGCACGCGGCCGTGGTCCGCCTGATGCTCGACGTGATCGGGCGCGGCGAGATCGGCGAGGTCAAGGCCGTCTGGGTGCGCCACTTCGTCGGCAACGGCGGCGACTACTACTTCAAGGACTGGCACGCCGACCGCAGCCACGTGAACTCGCTCCTGCTGCAGAAGGCCAGCCACGACCTCGACGTCGTGCACGCCCTTGCCGGCGCGTACACCAGCCGCGTCGTCGGCATGGGCTCGCTCTCGGTCTACGGCGACGTCACGGACCGCCGGGACCGCAGTGACGAGTTGATGACCGACTGGTTCTCGTTCGACAACTGGCCGCCCGCCGAGCAGACCGGCCTGAACCCCGTCGTCGACGTCGAGGACGTCTCGATGGTCATGATGACGCTCGAGAACGGCGTGCAGGCCAGCTACGAGCAGTGCCACTTCACGCCCGACTACTGGCGGAACTACACGGTGATCGGCACCCACGGTCGCCTCGAGAACATCGGTGACACCGGCGGCGGCGTGGTCAAGGTCTGGAACCACCGCCGCAACTGGGACGTGGCCGGGGACGTCGAGTACCCGATCGACGGCGTCGAGGACGGCCACGCCGACGCCGACCTGCTCACCATGACCGAGTTCCTCCGCTCCCTGGCGTTCGGCGAGCCGACCACCCTGTCCCCGATCGCGGCACGGGCCGCCGTCGCCGCCGGGGCGCTCGCCACCCGCTCGCTCCGCGACGGCTCCGTCCCCATCGACGTGCCGCCGCTCCCCGACGCCACCCTCCGACACTTCGCGACCGCTCCCGACCGCGACGACGTTCCCGAAAGGACCACCCGATGACCGCTCCCACCGCCCACCCGGGCCGCGGCCGCCGCCGCGCACTGCTCGGTCTCGCAGCCGCCGTCAGCGCCGTCGCGCTGCTCGCCGGCTGCAGCAGCGCCTCCTCCGCGGGGTCCTCCGACTCCGGTTCGGGCGAGGTCGCGAAGGACACGAAGGCGAACCTGACGTACGCCGTCTGGGACCAGAACCAGGTCGACGCGATCAAGGCCAACATCGAGGGGTTCAACGAGGAGTACCCCGACATCACGGTGAACGTCGACGTCACGCCGTACGCCAACTACTTCACCAAGCTGCAGACCCAGGGCTCGAGCAACACCCTGCCCGACCTGTTCTGGATGAACGGGCCGAACTTCCAGCTGTACGCAGCCAACGGCAAGCTCGCCCCGATCACCGGCTCGGTGGAGTCCGGTGCGATCGACCCGGCGAACTACTCGGCAGCGCTCAACAAGCTCTACACGTACGACGGCACCCAGTACGGCGTGCCGAAGGACTTCGACACCATCGGCGTCTGGATGAACAAGGCGCTGTTCGACAAGGCCGGCGTCGCCATGCCGTCGAAGGACTGGACCTGGGACGACTTCCAGGAGACCGGCGCCGAGCTGTCCGACAAGCTGAAGTCCGACGGCGCGTACGGTGCCGCCGCGGGCATGGACGGCCAGACGACCTACTACGACACGATCTTCCAGGCCGGCGGCTCCGTGATCGACGGGGACGAGTCGGCGTACGACACGAAGGCCGCGCAGGAGGGCATCGGCTTCTGGACCGACCTGATCGCGTCGGGCGCCTCGCCCTCGATCAAGCAGCTGACCGACACCACGGCGGACCAGTGGTTCACCTCCGGCAAGGTCGCGATGTACCAGGGTGGCAGCTGGTTCCGGTCGGCGCTGATCGGTTCCGACATGGAGAAGGACGTCGTCGCCTACCCGCTGCCGAAGGGCAAGGAGCAGGCGACCGTCATCCACGGAGTCTCGAACGTCGTCGCGGAAGGGTCGAAGGACAAGGCCGCCGCGCAGGCACTCCAGGCCTACCTGGCGAGCAAGCCCGCCCAGCAGCAGCAGGGCGACATGGGCGCGGTCATCCCCGCCTACACCGGCACGCAGGACGCCTTCACGAAGACCATGCCGGACGCGGACCTGCAGGTCTTCCTCGACGCGGTCGACTACGCGAAGCCGCTGCCGGTGTCGAAGAACACCGCCGCGTGGAACACGCTGGAGACGAACCTGCTGCCCAGCGCGTTCGACGGGTCCGAGCCCGTCGACCAGGTGACGGAGGAACTCGCCCGGAAGATGGACGCGGCACTCGCCAAGGAGTGAGGGACGCCGGCCGGTCGGGCCCCACCTGACCGGCCGGCAGCCCCCACCGCGGGCCGAGCGCCCGCAGTACCAGCAGCACCCAGCACCACCCGGACCACCCGATCCGACCGCCCTGGCCGAGGAGCGACCTCATGACGATCAACACCCAGCGACCGGACGCCGCGCAGGCGTCTCCGCCGCCCGAGACCCGTCCCTCCGAACCCGCGAGGTCGAAGCAGGCGCGACGCACCGACGGTGTCTGGCCGTGGCTGTTCGTCCTGCCGCTGCTGGTCGGCGTCGCCACGTTCTTCATCTGGCCGATCCTGCAGACGTTCTACTACTCGTTCACGAGCTGGGGGGTCTTCGGCGGCTCGAGCTTCACCGGGCTGGCGAACTACGAGCGCCTGGTGACCGACCCGCAGCTGTACCAGTCCCTCGTCAACACGATCGTCTACACGGTGGTCGTCCTGGCCGGCATCCCGATCGCCGTGTGGCTCGCGAGTCTGCTGAACACCCCGGGCCTGCGCTTCGCCCAGTTCTACCGGGTCCTGTTCTTCCTGCCCTACGTGGCGATGCCCGCCGCCATCGCGCTGGTCTGGCGCATCATGTTCAACGGCGACTTCGGCATCGTGAACTGGTTCCTCGGGTTGTTCGGCGTCGACGGCCCGTACTGGATCTCGACCCCGGGCTTCGCGCTCGTCGCGGTCTCGCTCGTCGGGCTCTGGTCGTCCCTCGGCTTCTCGATGATCATCCTCGGCGCGGGGCTCAAGGACATCCCGCCGGAGCTGTACGAGGCGGCCGAACTCGACGGGGCGAGCCGCTGGCGACAGTTCCACTCGATCACCGTGCCGCTGCTGACGCCGAGCATCTTCTTCGTGCTCATCATCACGACGATCTCGAGCTTCCAGCTGTTCGACCTGCTCTACGCCATCCTCGGTTCCACCAATCCGGTCATCCCGAAGACGATGTCCCTCGTCTTCTACTTCTACAGCGCCGGGTTCATCGACAACGACAAGGGCTTCGCGGCTGCGATCGCGATGGTGATCTTCCTGCTCATCGGCATCATCACCGTCGTGCAGTTCCGGGTCCAGCGGAAGTGGGTCCAGTCATGACCGGCATCATCGACGCGCACGGCAGCAAGCTGACGGCTGCCACGAAGGCCGCCACCCGGGCCCGGACCCCGGTCCTCGCACAGTCACGTCCGGGTCGCCGCGGCGGCAGCCACTGGTGGATCCACGTCGTCCTCGGCGTCGGCGGGTTCGTGATGGCCTTCCCGTTCCTCTGGCAGATCATCATGGCGCTGTCCACGAACGCACAGGTGACGTCGCCAACGCCGACGTTCTGGCCGGGCGACCTGCAGTGGGGCAACTTCGTCCGCGTGTTCGACCGGCTGCCGTTCCTCGACCAGCTCGCCACGTCGATCTGGGTGACCCTCATCCGCACGGCGGCGCAGATCGTCCTCTGCACCCTGGCCGGCTACGCCTTCGCCCGGATGCGGTTCCGCGGTCGCGCGGTCATCCTCGGGATCGTCCTGTCGATCCTGCTCGTACCGTCGCAGGTGTACCTGATCTCGCAGTACCAGATCGTGCAGGGCCTCGGCTGGCTCGACACCCTCGCCGGCATCGTCGCCCCCGGGCTGTTCAGCGCCTTCGGCACGTTCCTCATGCGCACCGCGTTCCTCAACATGCCCGCCGAGCTCGAGGAAGCGGCCCGCATGGACGGCGCGAACCCGTTCCAGACCTTCTGGCGGATCATGCTGCCGCTGGCCCGACCCTCGATCAGCGTGCTCGCGATCACGACGGTCCTGTGGTCCTGGAACGAGCTGCTCTGGCCGCTCGTCGTCTCCACCCGCGCCGAGGACATGCCGCTCGCAGCCGGACTCGCGACGCTGTCGAGCGACCGGACGATCGACTACCCGCTGCTCATGGCAGCCAGCTTGATGGCGATGGCCCCCGTGCTCGTCCTGTTCATCGTGCTCCAGCGCCGGGTGATCGACGGGCTCGCGTCCTCCGGCCTGAAGTGACCGCGGGGGTACCGGGGCCGGTCGGAGCGGGACGGGTCGGCGCGGACCGGGAGGCCCGGTCCGACCCCGTCACGCTCCTCACCGCCGCCGTCGGCGCGTCGGCGGACCCCGCCGGGCTGACCGCATCGCTCGAGGCGAGCGTGCGGCACCTCGACCCGGCCGACCGGGAGGCCGCGGTCCTCGCCGCCCTCCGTGCGGTGCTGCCCGACACCGAACGGTGGCTCGTCGCCCACGGGTGCAGCCCCGAGGACGCCGCGTCGAGCGTCGCCGACGTCGACCGGAAGGTCGAGCGCTACGGCCTCGACGGCACCGGGCTCGACTGGCTGGCACAGGTGGCGACCGGACGCGTGGTGGCCGTGGGGCGCCTCCAGTTCGAGCGGTCCGCCGAGCTGCCGGACGGGACCGCGGCCTGGGGCGTGCACGTCCCCGAGACCGGGCCGCTCGACCCGGACGCCTGCGACCGGTCGTTCGCGGCGGCACCCGGCGTGCTCCGGACGCTCGATCCCGGTACGGCGGTGCGGACGTGGGTGTGTTCCTCGTGGTTGCTGGACCCCGGGGTCGCAGACGTCCTCGGTCCGGCGTCGAACACCGCCCGGTTCGCGGCGCGGTTCCGGCTGCTGCCGCCCGGTCCGCACGACGAGGTGGCCGGGGACGAGTCGGTCGCGAAGTTCGTGTTCGGGACGGACCGGCTCGCAGCGCGTCGGGTCGAACCCGTCGGCAGGCTGCAGCGTGCGGTCCACGACCGGTGGGCGGCGGGCGGCCACTGGGCCGAGCGGACCGGCACCGCACCGGTCGACCGCTGACCGTCGACGTGCGCTCTGGGCCCCGGGTCGGCGTACCGTGACGGACATGAGCGCTCCCGACCGAGACCACCTGGACGACGGCGTCGACATGACCTTCGAGGAGCGTCGACACGACACCTTCCGGCGCATGTCGGGGTCCGACGAGCACGACGAGGCCCCCCGCGTCGAGGTCGAGGAGACCGAGTCCGGGGACGTCCGCATCGACGTCGCGGACAGTGCCGCGGTCCGACCGGGGGACTGAGCGGGCACGTCGTCCGACGATGACGGCGGCGCACGGCAGAATCGTCGGGTGCACCTCGTCCTCACCCGTGTCGACGGTGGCGTCACGGCGACGCCGCTGACGGACGCGGGGGAGCCGGACGGCGAGTCGACGCGCCTGGCGGAGTCGGACCTCCCGGCCTTCGTCGCCGCGACCGACGGACCGGGCGTGCGCTGGGTCTGGTCCGACACCACACGCTGGTACCCGGCCGTGCTCGCCGCCGGTGGTCGGGTCGCGCGCTGCGTGGACCTGCGCCTGGGGCACCGGGTCCTCCGGACCGCGCTGGCCGCTCGCGGGTCCGCCCTCGCGCAGGCGCCGACGAGCGGGTGGGACGCTCCGGCTGTCCTGGAGGCACGGCCCGCCCCCGTCACGCAGGCGTCGCTCTTCGACGACGACCTGTTCGCGCTCGCCCCGGCCGACGACGACCTCGACCCGGTCGCGGAGCTCCGCGCGCAGCTCGACGCCGTGGTCGGGTCGACCGAGCCGGGCGCGCTCCGACTGCTGCTGGCGGCCGAGTCCGCCGGCGCGCTCGTCGCGGCCGAGGTCAAGCACGCCGGGCTGCCGTGGCGGACGGACGTGCACGAGCGGCTGCTCGCCGACGCCCTCGGACCGCGGGTGCCGTACGGGGTGCGGCCACGGAAGCTCGAGGAACTCGCGGAGGTCCTGCGCGAGCGGCTCGACGACCGCGACCTCAACCCGGACTCGCCCGCGGACGTCCTGCGCTCCCTGCGGCGGGCCGGACTCGTCGTCGAGAGCACTCGCAAGTGGGAGCTGCAGCACCTGGAGCACCCGGCGATCGAGCCACTGCTCGAGTACAAGCGGCTGTACCGGCTGCTCACCGCCAACGGCTGGACCTGGTTCGACGAGTGGGTGCGGGACGGACGGTTCCACCCCGAGTACGTCGTCGGCGGTGTCGTCACGGGGCGGTGGGCCGCGAACGGCGGCGGCGCCCTGCAGCTGCCGAAGCAGGTCCGGGCCGCCGTGGTCGCCGACCCCGGGTGGGCGCTCGTCGTCGCGGACGCGGCCCAGCTCGAACCGAGGGTCCTCGCGGCGATGTCCGGTGACACCGACATGGCGGCCGCCGGCGACGGGCAGGACCTGTACGACGGGGTCGTGGCCTCCGGCGCCGTGCAGACGCGGCAGCAGGCGAAGACGGCGATGCTCGGTGCGATGTACGGCGCCACGCAGGGCGAGGGCGGTCGGTTCGTGCCACGGCTCGCCCGGGCCTTCCCGCGGGCACTCGACCTGGTCGAGCAGGCGGCCCGAGCGGGGGAACGCGGTGAGCCCGTGACGACCCGGCTCGGCCGGACCTCGCCCGTCCCGGAGCCGTCCTGGTTCGAGGCCAGGAACCGCGCGTACTCGGTGGAGGGGTCGCCGGGGATGCAGCGGGCGGTCGAGTCGCGAGCACGCAGCTGGGGCCGGTTCACGCGGAACTTCGTGGTGCAGGGGACGGCGGCGGAGTGGGCGCTGTCGTGGATGGGCGGTCTCCGGACCCGGTTGGCCGCGCGGACGGACGGGCCTGTCACGTCCGGGCCCCACATCGTGTTCTTCGTGCACGACGAACTCGTCGTGCACGCGCCCAGCGCCGACGCGGAGTGGGTGGCCGAGCAGGTCCGCGCGGCCGCGGTCGACGCCGGGCGGATCATGTTCGGCGGGTTCCCGGTCACCTTCCCGCTGTCGGTCGCGGTCGTCGGGGCCTACTCCGAGGCGAAGTAGGCGCACCGCCGGCCGCGTCTCCCCAGCCGCGCGAGGCCAAGCTGGTCGGATGGAACAGCACGACACCCCTTCCGGTCGGACCCCCGTGATCGGCGGCGTGGAGCGCGAGCGCGCCGACCGCACGGTCGGCGAGGTCGACCTCACCCGCTGGCGGTCCCGCGCCGGACGGACCGTCGCGGACTCGTGGGCGGCGCTCGGACGGCGGTTCGGCGCGCTCCCGCTCCTGGTCTTGACGCTGCTCGTCGGGATGGGGGTCGTGGTGACCGCGACCTGGGCCGCGTCCGAGGTCTACGACGCCGTGCGCGAAGCCGACGACGTCGCCGTGCTCGACCGTCCCGTGCTCGACTGGATGCTGACGCTCCGCTCGCCCGTGCTCGACCAGGGCGTGACGTGGTGGACCGACATCGCCGGCACGATCGGGATGCCGATCGTCGCCGTGCTCTTCCTGGTCGGCTTCACGGTCCAGCGCCGTGCGTGGACGCCGCTCGTGCTCCTCGTCTCCGCCAGCGCCGGCTCGCTCGCGATGACCGTCGCCGGCAAGGACCTCATCGGGCGGAGCCGGCCGCCACTGTCCGACGCCGTTCCGCCGTACGAGCACTCGCCGTCGTTCCCGTCCGGGCACACCCTCAACGCGACCGTGATCGTCGGCACGATCGTGTACCTGCTGCTCCTCCGTCAGAGCCGGGTCGTCACCCGGGTCTGGACGATCGTCGCGGGGACGCTGTTCGTCGTGTCCGTCGGGATCTCGCGGGTGTTCCTCGGGCACCACTGGACCACCGACGTCCTGGCGGCGTGGGCCCTCGGGCTCG
Source organism: Curtobacterium sp. MCSS17_015 (assembly GCF_003234265.2). Classification (NCBI taxonomy): domain Bacteria; kingdom Bacillati; phylum Actinomycetota; class Actinomycetes; order Micrococcales; family Microbacteriaceae; genus Curtobacterium; species Curtobacterium sp. MCSS17_015. The sequence continues at coordinate 3,188,418 of NZ_CP126256.1, read as the reverse complement.
CCTGGCTGGCGCTGGTGGTCACGGCGCACCGGCTGTACCTGACCGCGCTGCACCGGGGTGCCGAGCCGACCCCGTCCTGACGCGGCTGCGCGCCCTCGCCAGCTGCGCCCGGTAGGTTTCCCCGCATGGAAGAACGGCTGATCGGCGGCAGGTACCGGGTGACCGGGACCCTCGGACACGGCGGGATGGCATCGGTGTACCGCGCCGTCGACGAGCAGCTCGGGCGTGAGGTCGCGGTCAAGCTCTTCCGCATCGGCCCCGTCGACCACGGGGAGCGCGCCCGCGCCGAGGCCGAGATCCACGTGCTCGCCGGGCTCCGCAGCCCGAACCTGGTGACCCTGTTCGACGCGGCCCTCGACACCGCGGACGGGGACTCGTTCCTCGTCATGGAGCTCGTCCCCGGCAGTGACCTCGCGACCCGGCTGCGAGAGGGTCCGCTCGACCCGGTGACGACCGCGCGCGTCGGTGCGCAGGTCGCCGAGGGTCTCGCCGCCGTGCACGCGCAGGGCATCGTCCACCGTGACGTGAAGCCCGCGAACGTGCTGCTCGAGCAGGACGGGGAGCACGTCAAGCTCGCCGACTTCGGCATCGCGCTGCTCCGCGACGCCGCCCGCGTCACCGGGACCGGCACCGTGATCGGCACGGCCGCCTACCTGGCCCCGGAGCAGGTCCTCGGCCAGCCCGTGACCGGCGAGGCCGACGTGTACGCGCTCGGGCTCATGCTCCTCGAGGCCCTCACCGGCAAGCAGGCCTTCCCGGGCAGCGCGGTCGAGGCCGCCACCGCCCGGCTCGCCCGGGCTCCCGAGATCGACCAACACCTGCCGACGGCGTGGCGCACCCTGCTGCACGTGATGACCGCGCAGCACCCGGAGGACCGTCCGACCGCCGCGGAGGCGGCAGCACGGCTCCGGGCGCTCGGCCGCGACGACGTCGCGCCCGCCACCCAGCTCCTGCCGGGAGGCCCAGGGGCGCTCACGAGGGCGGCCGCCGGCGCCGGTGTGGCCGGGGCGGCCGCCGGGGCCGGGGCCGCGGCGGCGGACGAGGCGACGCGCGCGATGCCCCTGAGCGGTGCCTCCGAGGCGGACACCGCCACCCGCCGACTGCCGGTGCAGTCCGCCGGCACCGCCGACGACGACGTGGCGACGACGGTGCTCGGCACGCCGGGTACGGCCGGTGCGGCAGCAGCCGGTGCCGGTGCCGCCGGTGGTGGCACGGGCGGTCGTGCCGGCGCGACGGCCGTCCCGGCCGGTGGGTCCGGTGCCGAGCCCGAGGAGCGCGAGCGGAAGCGCTGGGTGCTGCCGGTGATCGTCCTCGCCGTCCTCCTGGTCGCGGGGGTGCTGGTCGCGGCGCTCGCCCTCGGCCGTGACGAGGGCACGCCGAGTCCGACCGAGTCGAGCCAGCAGCCCTCGGACGAGCAGCCCGGTGAGGACGAGTCGAGTGCACCCGCCGAGGAGCAGCCGAGCGAGCCCGCGCCACAGCAGCCGAGCGAACCGGCGGAGGAGCAGCCGAGCGAGGAGCCCTCGGAACCGACCGAGGAGTCCAGCGAGCCCGCCGAGCAACTGCCCACGTCGGTCCCCGAGCCGAGCGTCGAGACGACCCTGCCGGTCCAGGAACCCCTGGACACCGGAGTCGACACGACGTCGCAGCAGGCCCCTGGCAACGGCAACGGCAACGGCAACGGCGGTGGGAAGGGCGGTGGGCCGGGGAAGTCCGGCGAGGCCCCTGGCGGGTCCGGCGACGCCCCCGGCCGCGGCTGACGCACAGCGGACACCCCGGAGACGCTGTCCACCTCCGAGGAGCACACTCGACCCATGTCGATGAGCGCACCGTTCGATCCCACGCAGCCGGGCGGCGACGTCCCCGTGGACGGGTCCGACCAGGACGAACTCGAGGTCGAGGAGGCCCGCGGGGCCTCGGCCCCCGAGACGTCGGGAGCCGACGTCTCGGGGGCCGAGGTGACCGGGAACCCCGGGGACTCCCCGGTCCGGCACGACGACGAGGACGAGGCCGGCGGCGGCCCGGTCTTCCGGACGCCGAACCCCGGCGACCGTCTGCACCCGGACGACCTCGGCGCCTGACCACAGCCGGCGTTGTGCCGGCTCCAGGGTCGGACGTGCAGGCTCGTCGCATGTCGATGAGCAGTGCGTTCGACCCGTCGAAGGGCCGCGCCATCCCCGAGGACCAGGTCAGCAGCGACGGGCTCGAGCTCGACGAGGACCCGCTCGCGGCCCTCGGGATCGAGGTCGCCGTCGTCCCCGGCGGCACGACCGACCCGACCGCAGCGCCGGTCCTCCGGCGAGACGGCGAAGGCCCCGAGCCGACGTCCTGAGACGGCAGCGCGGGGCCTCCGCGGCAGCGGCGGTCAGGGCACCGTGTGCCCGGCAGCCGTCAGGACGCGGTACCACTCCTCGCGGCTGAGTTCGACGTCCGAACCGGCCGCCGAGTCCTGCACGCGCTGCGGGTTCGTCGTCCCGAGCACCACCTGGAAGTGCGCGGGGTGCCGGGTGATCCACGCCACCGCGATGCCGGTCGGGGTGACGCCGTGCGCCGAGGAGATCTCCTCGAGCACGTCGTTCAGCTCGGCGTACTGCTCACGGTCGCCGAGGAAGACGCCGTCGAAGAAGCCCTTCTGGAACGGTGACCAGGCCTGCAGCGTCACGTCGTTCAGGCGGGCGTGGTTGAGGATGTCGTTGTCCCGGTCGATCGACTGGTCGAGTCCGGCCATGTTCGCCACGAGGCCCTGCGTGATGACGTTCGCGTGCGTGATGCTCAGCTGCACCTGGTTGAACGCGAGCGGCTGCCGCACGGACTTCTTCAGCAACTCGGTCTGCCCGGGGGTGTGGTTCGAGACGCCGAAGTGGTGCACCTTGCCGGCCGCGTGCAGCTCATCGAAGGCCTTCGCGACCTCGTCCGGCTCGACGAGGGCATCCGGGCGGTGCAGGAGCAGCACGTCGATGTGGTCGGTGCGCAGGGCGGTGAGCGACTCCTCGACCGAGGACAGGATGTGCTCGTACGAGAAGTCGAAGTACGCGCCGTTGCTCGTCGGCCGGATGCCGACCTTGGTCTGCAGCTGGATCTCGCTGCGCTCGGCCGCGGACAGCGTGACCGCCCCGCCGAAGCGTTCCTCGCAGCCGTGCCAGCCGCCGTAGACGGCCGCGTGGTCGAACATCGTCACGCCCGCGTCGCGCGAGGCGGCGTACAACGCCCGGATGTCCTCGTCGCTCATGTCGTTGATCCGCATCAGTCCGACGACGACGTCGGAAGCGGTGAGGTCCGTCTGTGGCAACTCCAGTGTCTTCACCCGACCGATCCTGCCAGCGGCCGCCGGTGTGAGCCAGGCACTGGCCGTACCCGCCAGCGCACGCGGACTGCCCGCCATCGCACGGCGGACTGCCCGCCCGCGCACAACGCGCTGCCCAGCGGCGGCCCGTCTACGGCAGCAGGACCGCGACGACCGCCGAGCCGTCGGTGCCCCAGCCGGCGGTCAGGGCCGCCCCGGCGGGGACGTCGACCCCGAGCACCCGCAGCACGGCGACCGCCCCGTGGTCGGTCGTGACGGTGGTGACCGTGCCGTCGGTACGGGCCCCGACCGTGGTGATCGTCGGCGACGTCGGGTCGTTGCCGTCACCGGAGGCCCGACCCTCCTTCTCGAGGGTGCCCGCCCCGGAGGCCCGCTCGAGTTCCGCCTCGTGGCCACCGGTGGCGATCGCCCGCCGCAGGACGTCGGCGTACACGGGGTCGCCGACGGCGTCGTAGACCCCGCGGCGGCCGAGGACCGAGTGCTCCATCTCGGTGACGAGGAACGCCTCGGCGCCGGCGAGCGGCGCCCCGCGGTAGGTCAGCGGCACGTGCAGCACCGGCCCGTCGGCGGCGCGCACGAGGTACGTCTCCACGCCGACCTCACCGTCCGGGTCGTCGAACCGGAAGCGGCTGACCTGCTCCACCGTGGTGCCGGCGGGGACCCCGCTCCACGGCTGTCCGGGCAGCCAGGCGCTGATCGCGTCGAGCTTGCCGGGGGTGAGTGTCGCTTCGTGGATGACGGCCATGACCGCAACCTACCGGCACGCCCGTACCCTGGACCGGTGCGTGACGACCTCCTCTCCGTGCTCGCGTGCCCGGTGTGCAGCGAGCCGCTCGCCCGCACCGCGCCCGGGCAGGCCGGGTGCGCGAACGGGCACCGGTACGACGAGGCGAAGCAGGGTCACCTGACGCTCCTGCCCGCCAGACGGCGGGCTCTCACCGCGGACACGCCGGAGATGGTCGATGCACGGCTGCGCTTCCTCGGCCGGGGGCACTACGCGCCGGTCGAGCGGGCGCTCTCGAGCGTGGTCGCGGACGTGAGCGCACCGGGTGTGGTCCTCGACGTCGGTTCCGGCCCCGGCACCTACCTCGCGCACGCGCTCGAGGGGACGGCCTCGCCCGGTCGTCCGGCCGGGAGGCTCGGGGTCGCCCTGGACCTGTCGGCCGTCGCCGTCCGCCGCGCGGCCCGCATCCACCCGCATGTCGGTGCCGTCGTCGGGGACGTGACCGAGCGCCTCCCGGTCGTCGACCGTGCCGGAGCCGTCGTGCTCGACGTCTTCGCGCCCCGCAACCAGCACGAGTACGCCCGGGTGTTGCACCCGGAGGGCGTGCTCGTCGTCGTCACGCCCCGGGCCGGTCACCTGGCGGAGCTCGCGGCGGCGACGATCAGCGTCGACCCGGAGAAGGAGCGGCGTCTGCACGACAGCCTGACGCCCGCGTTCGCACTGCGCTCGAGCGAGGACCTGACGTGGACGATGTCGCTGACCGCGGAGGATGTGCACGATGTCGTCCACATGGGGCCGAGTCACCACCACGTGGCGCCGGACACGGTGTTCGCACCGGAGACGGTGACGGCGTCGGTGACCGTCAGCACCTGGACTCCCGCGCGCTGAGCGTCGGGCGGCGAGCCCGTCAGGACTCCGGCGCGTCAGTACTCCGGGGCGTCCGGTCCCAGTGTCGGCCACGGCTCCGACGGTCCGCGCTGTGCCGGCCAGCCCTGGGCGGGAGCCCCCGGGGACGGGGCACCCGGTGCTGGCCACCCCTGCGCCGGAGCGCCCGCTGCGGGCCAGTTCGGTGCCGGGGTGCCCGCGCCCGCGTACGCGACCCATGCCCAGGGTGCGCGCTCGGCGAGCCAGGCCTCGAGGTCGGGGTAGCCGATCGCGATCGACACGGTGTCGAACAGCACGGTCCCCTTCGCGTCCCGCGCCTGGATCCCGCCGTACGGGCCGGTCCAGGGGCGGATCGACGCGATGGCGGTGTGGTGCACCTCGCGTTCCGCCCGGAAGCCCTTCCGGACGACCAGCCGGTCCGGCAGCGCATCGATCCGCGTCCGGGCCAGGGCCCCGGCGAGCAGGACGAACGCGACCCCGCCGAGCAGGCCGACCCCGCCCGCGATGCCCATCGGCAGCGCGTCCGGGTCGTCGGTGGTCGAGGCCGCACCGAGCAGCAGCACGCCACCGAGGACGATGACCAGGATGCCGATGGTCCGCAGGATGACCCGCTGCCACCGTCTCGGCCGCACGGTGAACAGTGCGTCCGGGGCCGCGCCGGCGAGCACGCGCTGGTGCTTCCGCTTCCGGTCCCCCCGGCGGATGGCCGACGTCACGACCACCGGGACGACGGCGGCGGCGACGAAGGCGATCGTCACGGACAAGAACGTGGTCCCCATGGGGTCAGCGTACGGACCCGCAAGCTGCCCGTCCGGTCCGCACCACCACCGTCCTCGACGCCGACGCCGACGCCGACGCCGACGCCGACGCCGTCGTCGTCACCGGACCGGACGCGCGCCGCGACGGGGCGCGGCCGGTGGTCGAGCGGTGCCGCTCCGCGGTCGACGAGTGGGCGTTAGGGCCGCGCACGTGTCGGTCACGGCACCGTCAGGGAACCGTTAGGACCGGCCGGGAGGCCCACCCGCGGATCCAGCATCGGTACCGCACCACGACCGGTGCGGTCCACGGCACCTGCCGCGGGCACCTCTACCTCCAGGAGTCCCACGTGTTCGACGTCTTCGTCGTCGCCGGTGTCCTCGCCGTGTTCGGCGTCGTGGCACTGATCGCCAAGGGGGTGGAGCGGCTGTGATCGGCATCACCATCGCCGCTGCCGTCCTCGGCATCGCCGCTGTCGTGTACCTCGTCTGGGCGCTCGTGCGCCCCGAGCGGTTCTGATGGGCGCCGCGCAGACCTGGGCCGGCATCGCCCAGGTCGCCCTCCTCGTGCTGCTCCTCGTCGTGGCGCACCGGCCGCTCGGCGACTGGATGGCGCGCGTCTTCACGAGCACCCGTCACGGCCGCGGTGAACGCCTGGTGTACCGGGTGATCGGCGTCGACCCGGACGCCGAACAGTCGTGGGCCGCGTACCTCCGCGGCGTGCTGCTGTTCAGCGTCGTCGGGCTGCTGCTCGTCTACCTGCTCCAGCGCATCCAGGTGGTGCTGCCGGGCGACCTCGGCCTGCCCGCCGTGGGCCCCTCGCTCGCGTTCAACACCGCGGCCTCGTTCGTGGCGAACACGAACTGGCAGTCGTACTCGCCCGAGGTCACCGTCGGGTACACCGTGCAGATGGCCGGCCTGGCGGTGCAGAACTTCCTGTCCGCCGCCGTCGGACTGTCCGTCGCCGTCGCCCTGGTCCGCGGGCTGGCCCGTCGGAAGTCGGACACGCTCGGCAACGTCTGGGTCGACGTCGTGCGGGGCACCGGTCGGGTGCTCCTGCCGATGGCCTTCGTCTCCGCACTCGTGCTCGTCGCGGGCGGCGTCGTCCAGTCGTGGGGCACCGGCACGGACGTCACGACGCTCACCGGTGGCACGCAGCACATCCCCGACGGGTTCGTCGCCTCGCAGGAGGCCATCAAGGAGCTCGGCACGAACGGCGGCGGGTACTTCAACGTCAACTCCGCGCACCCGTTCGAGAACCCGCAGGCGTGGACGAGCCTGTTCGAGGTCTTCCTCATGCTCGTCATCCCGTTCTCGCTGCCCCGCACCTTCGGCAGGATGGTCGGCGACACCCGCCAGGGCCTCGCGATCGTCTCCGTGATGAGCGGCATCTTCCTGGTGTCCCTGTCGGCGATGTCGATCGCCGAGCTCGCCGGTGGCGGTGCGGCCACACAGGCGGCCGGGGCGGCGATGGAGGGCAAGGAGGTCCGCTTCGGCGTCCTCGGCTCGACGCTCTTCGCCACGGCGACGACCTCGACGTCCACGGGCGCCGTGAACGCCATGCACGACAGCTTCACCCCGCTCGGCGGGATGATGGCGCTCGTCAACATGATGCTGGGCGAGGTCACCCCCGGCGGCGTCGGCTCCGGCCTGTACGGCATGCTCGTGCTCGCCGTGATCACGGTGTTCATCGGCGGCCTGCTCGTCGGTCGCACCCCGGAGTACCTCGGCAAGAAGATCCGCGCCAAGGAGATGACCTTCGCGGCGCTGTACATCCTCGTCACGCCGACGGTCGTGCTGCTCGGCACGGCGCTGTCCCTGGTGATCCCGGGCGTCCGGGAGCAGGTGCTCGGCACGAGCATCTACAACCCGGGCAACCACGGCCTGTCCGAACTGCTCTACGCGTTCACCAGCGCCGGCAACAACAACGGTTCGGCGTTCGGTGGCCTCACCGCGAACACGACGTGGATGAACTCCGCGCTCGGCGTCGCGATGCTGCTCGGCCGCTTCGTGCCGATGGTGTTCGTCCTGGCGCTCGCCGGGTCGCTCGCCGCGCAGGACAAGGTCCCGGCGACCGTGGGCACCCTGCCCACGCACCGGCCGCTGTTCGTCGCGCTCCTCGGTGGCGTCGCCGTCATCGTCACCGCACTCACGTACTTCCCGGTGCTCGCACTGGGGCCGCTCGCAGAAGGACTGTCATGAGCACCACGACCTCCGAACCGGAGGTGACCCCGGCCCCCCGGCCGGCCACCCGCTCGTCCGCATTCGGACCCCGCCAACTGGCGGCGGGCCTCCCGGGCGCGTTCCGCAAGCTGGACCCCCGGCTGATGTGGAAGAACCCGGTCATGTTCCTCGTCGAGGTGGGCGCCGCCCTGACGACGGTCACCGCCGTCGTCGAGCCGTTCAGCCGGACGGGAGGTGCGACCGACTCCGGCGCCCCCGTCCCGTCGTCGTTCACCATCGTCATCGCCGTCTGGCTGTGGCTGACCGTGCTGTTCGCCAACCTGGCGGAGTCGGTCGCCGAGGGCCGGGGCAAGGCCCAGGCCGACACCCTGCGGAAGACCCGGTCGACGACCAGCGCCCGCCGCGTCGTCGGGTACTCGTCCGCCGACCCGGCCGCGCTCTCGGCACCGACCGAGGACGTCGCGTCCGTCGACCTGGCGAAGGGCGACCTCGTCGTCGTGGTCGCCGGTGAGGTGATCCCGGGCGACGGTGACGTGGTCGACGGCATCGCCTCGGTCGACGAGTCGGCCGTCACGGGCGAGTCGGCCCCGGTGATCCGCGAGTCCGGCGGCGACCGCAGCGCCGTCACGGGCGGCACCCGCGTGCTGTCCGACCGGATCGTGGTGCGCATCACGTCGACCCCGGGTGAGACCTTCATCGACCGGATGATCCGGCTCGTCGAGGGCGCCGCCCGACAGAAGACGCCGAACGAGATCGCGCTGAACATCCTGCTCGCGTCACTGTCGATCGTCTTCGTGATCGTCTGCCTCACGCTGCAGCCCATCGCCGGGCTCGTCGGCTCGACGGTCAGCATCACGGTGCTCGTCGCGCTGCTCGTCTGCCTCATCCCGACCACCATCGGTGCGTTGCTGTCCGCGATCGGCATCGCCGGCATGGACCGGCTCGTGCAGCACAACGTCCTGGCGATGTCCGGCCGCGCGGTCGAGGCCGCCGGTGACATCACCACGCTGCTGCTCGACAAGACCGGCACGATCACGTACGGCAACCGTCGGGCCTCCCGGTTCGTGCCGGTGCCGGGCGTGAGCGAGGTCGACCTCACGGCCGCGGCCGCACTGTCCAGCGCTGCCGACGGCACGCCAGAGGGGCGCTCGATCGTCGACCTGGCGCTCGCCGCCGGAGCCGTGACGGGCCTCCCGGCCGGTGCGGTGGAGGTGCCGTTCACCGCACAGACCCGCATGTCGGGCGTCGACCTGCCGGACGGCACCGAGGTCCGCAAGGGTGCCGCTGCCGCGGTCATGGCCTGGGCGGGGACCACCGACCCCGGCATCGTCGCGGCGGTCGACGCGACCGTCGCCGACGTGTCCGACCAGGGCGGGACGCCGCTCGTCGTCGCCCGGAAGGACCCGTCGGGGCAGGTCGCACTGCTCGGCGTCGTCCACCTCAAGGACGTCGTCAAGGACGGTCTCGCCGAGCGCTTCACCGAGCTCCGCAGCATGGGCATCCGCACCGTGATGATCACCGGGGACAACCCGCGCACCGCCAAGGCGATCGCGGCCGAGGCCGGCGTCGACGACTTCCTCGCCGAGGCCACCCCGGAGGACAAGCTCGCGCTCATCAAGCGGGAGCAGGAGGGCGGCAACCTCGTCGCGATGACCGGCGACGGCACGAACGACGCCCCCGCCCTGGCGCAGGCGGACGTCGGCGTCGCGATGAACACCGGGACGACCGCGGCGAAGGAGGCCGGCAACATGGTCGACCTCGACTCGGACCCGACGAAGCTCATCGACGTCGTCCGGATCGGCAAGCAGCTCCTCATCACCCGCGGAGCACTCACCACGTTCTCGATCGCCAACGACATCGCGAAGTACTTCGCAATCATCCCGGCGATGTTCCAGGTGGCGTTCCCCGGCCTCGGCGTCCTCAACGTCATGGGGCTGCACAGTCCGGCGTCGGCGATCCTGTCGGCCATCGTGTTCAACGCGCTCGTCATCGTGGCGCTCATCCCGCTGTCGCTGCGTGGCGTCGGGTACCGCGCGGGCTCGGCGTCGTCGATCCTCGGCCGCAACCTGCTCGTCTACGGGCTCGGCGGCGTCATCGTCCCATTCATCGGCATCAAACTGATCGACCTCGTGGTCGGTCTCATCCCGGGGTTCTCGTCATGACTTCCACTCGTTCCTTCCTCCGTTCCGGTGGTGTGGCCGTGCGCCTCACCCTGCTGTCCACCGTCGTCCTCGGCGTCGCCTACCCGCTCGCGGTGTGGGGCGTCGGCCAGGCGGCCTTCTCGTCCCAGGCGAACGGGTCGATGATCACCGACTCGTCGGGGAAGACCGTCGGGTCCTCGCTCATCGGGCAGTCCTTCGCCGGCGAGGACGCCGACCGCTGGTTCCAGTCCCGCCCCTCCGCCGCAGGCGAGGACGGGTACGACGCCGGTGCGTCCACGGGGTCGAACCTCGGCCCGTCCAACCCCGACCTCACCAAGGCCGTCGAGGACCGTCGAGCCGCGATCGCGGCGGCCGACGGCGTGCCCGCGTCCGAGGTCCCGGCGGACGCGCTGACGGCCTCGGGCTCCGGCCTCGACCCGCACATCAGCCCGGCGTACGCGGAGCAGCAGGTGTCCCGTGTCGCCGCCGCCCGCGGGCTGTCCGAGGCGGACGTCCGTGCGCTGGTGGCCGAGCACACCGACGGCCGCCAGCTCGGGTTCCTCGGCGCCCCCGCGGTGAACGTGCTCGAGCTGAACCTGGCCCTGGCGCGGGCGCACTGAGGTGCCCCGCTCACCCCGCTCCCTCGTCCGACCGACGCTGCCCGACCGGATGGCGGAGGCCGTCGAGGAGGTCCGGGTGAGCCGCCAGGAGGTCTGTCAGCCCGTACGAGCGGGGACACGACCGCCTCGTCGTCCCGGCGAGGTGGTCGATGAGCACTGCCGAGCGGTACGGACTCCGGACCGGCGCTCCCGCCAGCCGCTCGACCAGGTCGGTCGGCTGCCGGTAGTGCGGTGTGGGGACGCCCAGCGGGCGGCCCCACACCTGAGCGTGATGGGCGCAGCAGTTCCGGACATGGGTGATGTGCTGCACGGTGGCGCGGAAGGTCGGCTGGGGGGTGCGGAACGACCGTGCCACCCCGCCCTGGACTCGCAGGACCAGTGCTCCGGCGGTCCGCGACAGCGTGCCGAGGCTGAGTTCCTCGGCCAGGACGGCGAAGGGGACCTCGTCGAGCGACCGGTCGCGCAGATCGGGATCGTGCGACCGCGCCAGCGCTTGCGAGAAGCGTGCGCGGAGGACGCCGTGCGGGGCGTGCTGCCGGAACGAGCGCGGATCGAGGTGCCAGAAGGGCCCGGCGCTGTCGATGCCGGCTTCGTCGAGGCGGCCGCGGAGCGCCAGCTCGATCCGCTCGACCAAGGAGAGCAGCACGATCCGGAGCTGCCCGTCGAACTCGTGCAGGCGGTCGACGTCGGCGTCGGAGGCGGGAAGGTCGTGGGCGCGCAGCGCCTGTCGGAACTGCTCGTGCCGGTACCTCGAGACAGCGAGTGGGTGGTGCAGCATGCGGCTCCTTGAGGACGACGGAGGGTCGAGGCCTGGGGCGAGCCGGGAACGGAAAAGTCCCGCCGGTTTGAGGAAGCGTGAGCTCGAGCCTTGGCGGGAACGATTGCGTCCAACATATCAGTCGATGGACGTGTCGTCAACGTCGAGCAGGAGAGGATGAGCACGTGAAGCGAGGCAAGCTGCGGGTGCTGCTCGGTGCAGCCCCGGGCGTCGGCAAGACCTACACGATGCTCGAAGAGGGGCGCCGGATGGCCGACCACGGTCGGGACGTGGTCGTCGCCGTCGTCGAGACCCACGGCCGCGCCGCCACCGCCGCCCTCGTCGACGGGCTCGAGGTGGTCCCGCGCCGCACCGTCGAGCACCGCGGGGTCGCACTCGACGACATGGACCTCGACGCCGTCCTCGCCCGCCGCCCCGAGGTCGCCCTGGTCGACGAACTCGCCCACACCAACGCCCCCGGCAGCCCGCACGAGAAGCGCTGGCAGGACGTCGAGGCGCTGCGGGCCGCGGGCATCGACGTCATCTCGACCGTCAACGTGCAGCACATGCAGTCCCTCGGCGACGTCGTCCGCGAGATCACCGGCACCGTGCAGCGCGAGACCGTCCCCGACGCCGTGGTCCGCGCCGCCGACCAGATCGAGGTCGTGGACCTCTCCCCGCAGGCCCTGCGCGACCGGTTGTCCGACGGCCTCGTCTACCCGGCCGCCCGTGTCGACGCAGCCCTGTCGAACTACTTCCGTCTCGGCAACCTCACCGCCCTCCGCGAGATCGCCCTGCTCTGGCTCGCGGACGAGGTCGACGACGCCCTGAAGCGCTACCGCGCCGAACACGGCATCGCGAACCGGTGGGAGACCCGCGAACGCGTCCTCGTCGCCCTGACCGGGGGCCCGGAGGGCGAGACCCTGCTCCGCCGCGGTGCCCGCATCGCCGCCCGCTCCGCTGGTGGCGAGCTCGCCGCCGTGCACGTCACCACGAACGACGGCCTGCGCGAGCGGCACCCCGGTGCCCTCGGCAAGCAGCGTGCCCTGCTCGAACAGCTCGGCGGGACCTACCACCAGGTGGTCGGCGATGACGTGCCGACGACGCTCGTCCGGTTCGCCCGCTCCGTCGACGCCACCCAGATCGTGATCGGCATCAGCCGTCGGAGCCGACTGGCCGCCGCGTTGACCGGCCCGGGCATCGGCAGCACGGTCATCCGCGAGTCCGGGGACATCGACGTCCACGTCGTCACGCACGAACGCGCCGGTGGCGGACTCGCCCTGCCGAAGCTCGGTGGCAGCCTGTCCCGCTCCCGGATCGTCGCCGCCTTCATGCTGTCGCTCGTCGCCGGGCCGCTCCTGACCTGGGTCCTGTCCTTCGGGAACGACCCGGACTCCATCACCGTCGACGTCCTGGCGTACCAGCTGCTCGTCCTCGTCGTCGCCCTCGTCGGCGGCATGCTCCCCGCCGTGTTCGCCGCGGTGCTGTCCGGGCTGAGCCTCGACTTCTTCTTCGTGCAACCCCTGCACCAGGTCACGGTCCAGCAGCCGTGGCACCTCGTCGCCCTCGTCATGTACGTCGTCAGCGCGGTCCTCGTCAGCTTCGTCGTCGACCGGTCCGCCCGCCGCTCCCGCACCGCCCGTCGCGCGGCCGCCGAGTCGGGGCTGCTCGTCGGGATCGCCGGCAGCGTCCTCCGCGGTGACGACGCCCTCCAGGCCCTCGTCGAGCGCACCCGCGAGGCGTTCGGCTACGCGGGCGTCCGCGTCCGCCAGGGTGACGAGGTCCCGGCCACGTCGGGCGAGTTCGGCGACGCGCCGGACGCGGCCACGACCCTCCCGTCCGGCGCCGTCCTGGAGTTCGCCGGTGCGCCCGACGACCCGGCCCAGCGCCGGTTGCTGCGGGTCGTCGAGCAGCAGCTCGACGCGGCCCTCGAACACCGCGCGCTCACCCGCACCGCCGTCGACGCGGAACGCATCGCGGCCGTCGACCGGGTGCGCAGCGCCATCCTCGCGGCCGTCAGCCACGACGTCCGGCGACCGATCGCGGCCGCGTCGGCCGCCGTGCAGTCCCTCCGTGCGCGTGACGTGCGGCTGGGCGAAGCTGACCGGGAGGCCCTCCTCGCCACCGCCGACGAGAGCCTCCGGCAACTGGCGGTCCTGCTGGCCGACCTGCTCGACGTCAGTCGGGTGCAGGCCGGGGTGCTCGCCGCGTCGCCCGTGCCGACCTCGCTCGACACGGTCGTCGCCCCCGCACTGGACGAGCTCGAACTCGGTCCGGAGGACGTCGACCTCGACCTGCCCGCCGAACTCCCGCCCGTCCTCGCCGACCCGGTGCTCCTGCAGCGCGTCGTCGTGAACCTGCTCGCGAACGCCGTTCGGTACTCACCCGACGGCCAGCGGGTCCGGATCGCGGCGAGCGCCTTCGCCGGCGGGGTCGAACTCCGCGTCGCCGACCGTGGTCCCGGCATCCCCGAGGACCGGCGCGAGGACGTGTTCCAGCCCTTCCAACGGCTCGGGGACACCGACAACGACACCGGGCTCGGCCTCGGCCTGGCGCTCGCGCGGGGCTTCACGGAGGGCATGGGCGGCACGATCGAGGTCGACGACACCCCGGGTGGTGGTCTCACCGTCGTGGTGCGACTGCCGATCGCGGGGCACCTGGGAGTGGTGGGCAGATGAAGGTCCTGATCGCGGACGACGACGTGCAGCTCGTGCGTGCGCTCGCCGTGACGCTGAACGCCCGCGGGTACGAGGTGGTCACCGCCCGGGACGGCCGGGCCGCCATCGACGCCGTCATCACCGAGCGGCCGGACATCGTCATGCTCGACCTCGGCATGCCCCGGCTCGACGGCATCGGGGTGCTCGAGGGCATCCGTGGCTGGTCACAGGTGCCGGTGCTCGTGCTGTCCGGGCGGACGGACTCGGGCGACAAGGTGGACGCCCTCGACGCCGGGGCCGACGACTACGTGACGAAGCCGTTCGAGATGGACGAGCTGCTCGCGCGGCTCCGGGCGCTCGGCCGACGCCGGGCACCCGTCGGCGGCGAGGCGGCTCCCACCATCCGGATCGGCGACCTCGTGGTGGACCTCGTCGCCAAGCAGGTCACCGCGCCCGACGGTCCCGCGATCCGCCTGACCCCGACCGAGTGGCGGTTGCTCGAGGTCCTCGTGACGAACCCGGACCGGCTGTTGACGCGCGAGATGCTCCTCACCGAGGTGTGGGGTCCGACGCACGGCAACGACTCGGGGTACCTGCGGTTGTACATGGCACAGTTGCGGCGGAAGCTCGAGCCGGAGCCGTCGCACCCGCGCTACCTCGTGACCGAGTCGGGCATGGGCTACCGGTTCGCGCCGGCGGGCTGACCGCCGGTCTCGTCCTCCAACTCGCCGGCCCAGGCGAGCGCGCGCTGCCGGAGGGCGGCGACCTCCGGCGGAGCGACGCCGTACTCGGCGAACCGGTCGTCCGCGACGCGGGTCACGAGGCGGAGTTGCTGTGCGAAGACGACTGGGTCGTACCCGTCGTCCCGTTCAGCGACGAGACGCAGGAGATCGGCGTCCGTCCACCTGCCGGAGGCCCGGATCGCGTCCACGTCGATGAAGTCGCGCACCTCGAGGCGGCCGTAGAGCGCGTCGAGCTTGGCTGCGACGGCGTCGTCCGCGGCCAGCACCGGTCCGATCGGGAGATCCGCCGGGGCCTGGCCGCGCCAGTCGTACCCGAAGTCCATCTCCATACGGTCACCCTGCGCGGACGTCACCAGGAGCTGCGCGAACAGCTCGTCGTGCCGTCGGATGTCGACCCGGTAGCCGTGTCCGGAGAGGACGCCGACCGCGTCCTCGACTGCGGTACGGAACAACTCGCGGTCGTACCGGTCGGTGAACAGGTCGATGTCGCGGGTCGACCGGTCGACGAGGCCGTGTTCGCGGATCGCGCCAGAGCCGGCGAGCACGAAGCCCTGTCCGCCGACCGTCCTCAGGACGAGCGCGGTGACCTCTCGCTGCGCAGCGCGGAGGTCGGTCACGCCGTCAACTCCGGGAAATGTGCCTCCCACGCTGCGCGGACGCGATCGGGCAGCAGGAGATCCGGCCATGTCCGAACGAGCAGGTCCCGATCGAGCAGGGCCGCCTGAGTTCTGGTGTCACCCTCGCGGAGGACCGCTTGGTAGGCCTTGGCGACGTCCGAGGTGGATGCCAGGTCGACCAGCGGTTCCGGACCCCAGTAGACCTCCAGCGGGAGCACGAGCGGACCGGTTGCCGGGCCGTGGAGGTCTTCGAGGGAGGCGACGACGTCGACCGGCTTGACGTCCTGGAACAGCACACGCGGGTTCATCACACCTCCCTCGCTCCGATCGTGCCAGAGCCGTCGGCAGGACGCCACCGCCCGGGTGCTACCGCCTCAGCCGGCGTGCACGTGCGCCGCGAGCTCCGCCCGGGTCCGCGCCCCGAGCTTCCGGAGCAGGTTCGCCACGTGGTACTTCGCCGTGTTGACGGAGATGCCGAGGCCGTCCGCGATCTCGCGGTTGCCGACGCCCGTTGCGACGAGGCGCAGGACCTCGGCCTCGCGGGGCGTCAGGTCGGCCTCGTCCGGGCTCGACACCGATCCGGGGGCGGGGTCGAGCGGGATCGTGATGTCGAGCACGGACCCCCAGCCCGGCGTCGAGTCGACCTGCATCCGTCCGTCGAGGACCCCGACCCGCTCGGCGATCGGCCGCATGGCGTCGTCCTGCACGTCATGCGTCCCGGCACCGTCGTCCCGTAACTGCATGAGCAGGTTCCTCCCGTCGCAGTCCCACTGGATGCGGACCCGGCTCGCGCTGCCCTCGTCGACGAGGGTGAGCACCGCGTTCCGGACGATCGCCCGGGCGGCATGTGCGACGTCCCCGGGGAGTGCCCGTCCCGTCGCGGGCGGCTCGACGAACTGCACGTCGAGGTCACCGAACCGGACGAGGGGACGCAGGTCGGCGCGGAGGCGGGAGAACGCCCCCGTCACCGGCTCGAGCAGGACCTCCCGCTGTCGGTCGCTCGAGGTCCGGAGGTCGACGAGCGCCGCGGACGCGACCTCGACCGCCTCCGCCCGGGCTGCCGCATCGCCGACACGGGGGGAGCGCAGGACGGCGAGCACCGACTCGAGGGTGAGCGAGTGCCGGTCGGTCAGGTCCGCGACGACGCGCGCGTGTTCCGCCGCCTCAGCGCGGCTCGCGTGGCCGACGGTGCCTCCGACGGGTGCAGGGAGCGCCGGACGGGAGGCCCGACCCGGCCCCGGGACGGGCGTCACCTGGTCGTCGGGGGCGGTACGCGCCTCCCGGCCGGTCTCCGGGTCCGTCTCGTCGTCCACCAGGCCGAACCTACCCGCCCTGCTCTGCACGGTGCGCCCGCCCACCCGATCGGACGGGACGCCCGCCGTGTCGGGTAGCGGCGCACTGCACCTGACAGGCGCAGGCTCGAGACATGTCCGAACAGACGCTCGCCAACTCGCTCGACCTCGTCAGCCACGAACTCGACGACCTCGTCGACGCGGTCGGGGAGAGCGATCCGGCTCCCGCTGCCCGGGCCCTCGACCTGCTCGACGGTGCCGAGCGCGTCTTCGTGCACGGCGCTGGCCGGTCCGGGCTCGCGCTGCGGATGACCGCGATGCGCCTCATGCACCTCGGGCTCGACGTCCACGTCGTCGGCGAGGTGACGACCCCCGCGATCGAGGCCGGCGACGTCCTGCTCACCGCGAGCGGGTCGGGCACCACCAGCGGCATCGTGCAGGCCGCGCGCACCGCGGTGGACGTCGGCGCGCAGGTCGTCGCCGTGTCGACCACGGCGTCGTCGCCGCTCGCCGAGCTGGCCGAGGTCACCCTCGTGCTGCCGGCCGCGACGAAGACCGACCGCTCCGGCACCGCCTCGGCGCAGTACGCGGGCAGCCTGTTCGAGCAGGGCGTCGTCCTGCTCGGCGACGCGCTGTTCCACGCGCTCTGGCAGCGCAGCGGACACTCCGCCGACGACCTCTGGCCGCGGCACGCCAACCTCGAATGACCCCCACGGAAGAAGGAAGCACCAGCATGCAGCTGCAGTTCGCCATCGACACCCTGTCCACCGAGACCGCGCTCGAGCTCGCCGCCCAGGCCGCTCCGCACGTCGACATCCTCGAGCTCGGCACCCCGCTCGTGAAGAGCGCCGGCGTCGCCGCGATCACCGCGATGAAGGAAGCACACCCGGACAAGATCGTGTTCGCCGACCTCAAGACGATGGACGCCGGTGAGCTCGAGGCCGACATGGCGTTCCAGGCAGGTGCCGACCTCGTCACCGTGCTCGGCGTCGCCGGGGACAGCACGATCGTGGGGGCCGTCGCCGCCGCGGAGAAGCACGGCAAGGGCATCGTCGTCGACCTGATCGGCGTCCCGGACAAGGCCGCCCGTGCCCGCGAGGTCACCGAGCTCGGCGTCGAGTTCGTCGAGGTGCACGCCGGCCTCGACGAGCAGGCCGAGGAGGGCTTCACGTTCGACACGCTCCTCGACGAGGGCAAGGCCTCGGGCGTGCCGTTCTCGATCGCCGGTGGCGTGAAGGCGTCCTCGGTCGCCTCGGTCAAGGCCGCGGGTGCCCGCGTCGCCGTCGCCGGCAGCGCGATCTACAGCGCCTCGGACGTCGGCGCTGCCGCCGCCGAGATCCGCGCCGCGATCGACGCCGCGTAGTCCTTCCGCAACACGCGATGTGGGCGGTTCCACGCAGCGGTACTCCGCTGCGAGGGACCGCCCACGTTGCGTTCCGCGGGGGCTCGTCTCGGGTGAACGGGGGCGTTCCGCCAGCCGGCTTCAGCGCCGGTTCAGGCCGCGCCGCCATGCTCGGACGATGCGCGTGCTGGTGGTCGACGACGAGGTGCGGCTCGCCGACGGCATCCGCAAGGGCCTCCAGGCCGAGGGGTTCGCCGTCGACGTCGCCCACGACGGGGTCGACGGGCTCTGGTACGCCCGCGAGAACCCGTACGACGCCATCGTCCTCGACCTGATGATGCCGGGCATGAGCGGCTGGAAGGTCTGCGCGACCCTCCGCGCCGAGCAGGACTGGACCCCGGTGCTCATGCTCACCGCGAAGGACGGCGAGTGGGACCAGGTCGACGCCCTCGACGCCGGCGCCGACGACTACGTGACGAAACCGTTCTCGTTCCCGGTGCTCGTCGCACGCCTCCGTGCGCTCGTCCGGCGCGGATCCCGGGAACGGCCCACGGTCCTCCAGGCCGGCGACCTGCGGCTCGACCCGGCGGAGCGTCGTGTCTGGCGCGGCGAGACGTTGCTCGACCTGACGAGCCGGGAGTTCACCGTCCTCGAGTACCTCATGCGCCACCCCGGGCAGGTGCTGTCGAAGCGGGACGTCATCGCGAACGTCTGGGACGACGACTTCACGGGGGACCCGAACATCGTCGAGGTCTACGTCGGGCACCTCCGCCGCAGGGTCGACCGCCCGTTCGGCCGGAACGCCATCGAGACCGTCCGCGGGGCCGGGTACCGCCTCGACGTCGACGGTGGCTGACCGGTCGCGTCCGTCCCGTCGCCCCCGTTCCATCCGGGCGCGTGCGACGGGAGGCGCGGCCCTCGTCGTCCTCGTCGCCCTCGTCATCGGGGCGGTCACGTTCGTCGCGGTCCTGCGGAGCTCCTTGTCCGACGGCGTCCGGTCGTCGGCCGAGCAGACGCTCGACGGCCTCGCCACCCGGGTTGAGGCGGACGGAGCCGGTGTGGTGGCGGCGGAGGACGACGACGTGCTCGCCCAACTGCAGGACGACGACGGCCAGGTGCTGGCCCGCGCCGACGACAGCCCCGGCCAGCCCCTCGACACCGCCGAGGAGTCGCGGTACCGGCACGACGGCGAGCGGTGGCTGCTCGTCGCCGACGACGTCGACCTGCCGGACGGCACCGGCGGCGTCCTCGTCGTCGGCGCCTCGCTCGAGGACGCCGACGCCGCCGTGCGGACCGTGACCGTGCTGCTGGTCGTCGCCGTCCCGGTCGTCGTGGCGCTCATGTCGCTCGTGACCTGGTCCGTCGTCGGTCGTGCGCTCCGTCCGGTCGACCGGATGCGCCGCGAGGTCGACGATGTCGAGGGCACGAACCTGCACGCCCGCGTCGACGAACCGGGCTCCGGGGACGAGGTCGACCGGCTCGCCTTGACCATGAACCGGATGCTCGGCCGACT
The DNA here is from genome assembly GCF_003234265.2 of Curtobacterium sp. MCSS17_015. Lineage (NCBI taxonomy): Bacteria > Bacillati > Actinomycetota > Actinomycetes > Micrococcales > Microbacteriaceae > Curtobacterium > Curtobacterium sp. MCSS17_015. The sequence continues at coordinate 3,168,887 of NZ_CP126256.1, read as the reverse complement.
CGAGGCGTCCCAGCAGGCGCAGCGGCGGTTCGTCTCGGACGCCTCCCACGAACTCCGCTCCCCGCTCGCGACGATCCGCCAGCACGCCGAGGTCGCACGGGCGCACCCCGACGTCACCGACACCGGGGACCTGGCCGACGTCGTGCTCGACGAGGGCGCCCGGCTGCAGGAGCTCGTCGAGTCGCTGCTCCTGCTCACCCGCCTGGATGAACGCGGACGCGACCGGGACCGTGCCGTCGACCTCGACGACCTCGTGTTCGCGGAGGCGTCGCGGCCGCGGGCGACCGTGCACGTCGACGTGTCCGGGGTCGCACCGGCCCGGGTCCGCGGCGACGAGCGGCTGCTCGGACGGGTCGTGCGGAACCTCGTGGACAACGCCGTCCGGCACGCGGACCTGGCCGTGACCGTCGCGCTCGGGAGCGTCGGTGGCGATGCGGTGCTCACCGTGGACGACGACGGGCACGGCGTCCCGGAGGCCGACCGGACCCGTGTGTTCGAGCGCTTCGTGCGGCTCGACGAGGGCCGGGCGCGGGACGCCGGCGGCTCCGGGCTGGGCCTCGCGATCGTCGACGCCGTGGTCCGCGGGCACGGCGGGTCCGTCGCGGTGTCGGCCGCGCCCGGCGGGGGAGCGCGGTTCACCGTGCGGCTGCCACTCCTGCGGGACTGAGTCGCGGCCGGTGCCCGGTCGCCCGCCCTGCGGCGTCGCCCCAGGTCGCTTCAGGTCTGCTTCAGTGCCCGCTCGCCAGGCTGACGACATGCAGACCACGAAGAAGACCACCGCCCGCCGCATCGCCCTCGTCGCCGCCCTCCCGCTCGTCGGAGCGCTGGCGCTCGCCGGGTGCGCCACCGACGACGACGACCGCGACGACGTCGCGGCCCCGGCAGCCTCCGGTCCGTCCGTCTCCGCCACCGACGGCGCGACCACGGACGACGCCAGCGGGAGCGCCACCGTGCCGGGGGAGGACGCCCTCGTCGCCGCCGCGACCACCGCGCGAAAGGCCGTCGGTTCCGGGACGGTGACCTCGGTCGAGCAGGAGGCCGGCGGCACCTCGTGGGAGGTCCTCGTCGTGACGTCCAACGGGGACGAGCACGAGGTCCACGTCGACGCCGACGGCGAGCGCACCACCGCGGTCCCGACGAAGGAGACCGCGGACGCCGAGGACGTCGCGGAGAACGAGCGGTTCGTCGACGCCGCGGACCTGTCGGTCGCGCAGGCCGCGTCGACCCTGACGAAGACCGTCCGCGGCACGGTCACCGAGCTCGGTCTCGACGACCACGCGGGCACGGTCGTCTGGGAGGGTGACGTCCTCGACGGCTCCGGCACGACACACAGCATCCGCATCGACGCCGGCAGCGGGAAGGTCGTCACGAACACGGTCGACACCGACGACTGACCTCCCGCCGGACCCTCCGGCTCGCCCTGCGCCCGGGCGGCGGCGGTACCGTCGGCGACGTGAGCACCGACGCGCGACCAGGCCGTGCCCGACGACACCGTGCGCTCCGGATCGGCACGTGGGTCCTCGCCGCGCTCCTCGTCCTCGTCCTCGTGTTCCTCGTCTGGGCGCACATCGTCCTGCAGGGCACCCGATCCGCAGCCCTGACCGTCTGGCGGGACGATCGGGTGTCCGTGCGGGACGCGGGCGACGCCGTCGTGATGACCCCGACCGGCACCGCGGACGGCGTCAGCATCGTGTTCGTGCCCGGCGCGAAGGTCGACCCGTACGCGTACATGGCGACCTTCCGGCAGGTGGTCGGTGACGGCACGACGGTCGTCATCACGAAGCCGACGCTCAACCTCGCGTTCTTCGACACCCGTCCGCTCTCGCGCTTCGCAGCGCATGCGCCGGACGGCCTGACGTGGGCGGTGGGCGGGCACTCCCTGGGCGGCGTGCGTGCGTGCCAGCTCGCGGAGGACCGGGACGTCGCCGGGGTGCTCCTCCTCGGTAGCTACTGCGCGGACGACCTCTCGGACAGCGACCTCGACGTGCTCAGCGTCTCCGGCTCCCGGGACGGCCTGTCGACACCCGAGAAGGTCGCGGCCGCGCGCGACGAACTCCCGGCCAGCGCGACGATGACCGAGGTCACCGGTGCGAACCACGCCGCCTTCGGGGCCTACGGCGCCCAGCCCGGGGACCTCCCCGCGACGGTCTCCCGCCGCGAGTCCGGCCGCGCGGTCACGGCCGCCGTCGAGAGCTGGGTCCGCGACCTGCGCTGAGTCGCAGACGGCGCGGACATCGGGACGCGCCCCGAGACGCGCATCGCGCCCCGTCGGGACGGGGCGCGATGAGCGCAACGGGGCGCGATGCGGTGCGGCGGACGCGGGGCGGGCCTCCAGGCCGTCAGCCGGGAGGCCCGCCCCGACCCGGTCAGCGGGCCTGCGTGTCCGAGGTGGTGCGCTCGCGGCCGCGCGTCGCACGGGCGATGAAGTACAGCACCACACCGACGGCCAGCAGGATCGCCGCGTACAGCCAGACCTGGCCGCTCTGCTGCGTGAGCAGCAGGATGCAGGACGCGACGCCGAGCACCGGGACGAAGGTCCACACCCGGAAGTGCTCGTGCTCCACCTTGTCCTTGCGGAGCACGAGGACCGCGACGTTCGTGCTGATGAAGACGAAGAGCAGCAGGAGCACGACGGTCTCGGCGAGGGTGCCGACGTCCCCGACGAGGGTGAGGAGCATCGCGACCACGGTGGTGGCGATGATCGCGGTCCACGGGGTCTTCCGCTTCGGGAGCACCTTGCCGAGCAGGCTGGGCAGCAGACGTTGTTCAGCCATGCCGTAGGTGACGCGGCTCGCCATGATCATGGTGAGCAGGGCGCCGTTCGCGACCGCGACCAGGGCGATGAGGCTGAACACCACGTCCGGGATGCCGACACCGGTCGCGGCGACGACCGCCAGGAGCGGGCCGCTCGAGTCGGACAGCTCCGAGGCGGGCAACGCGATCGAGCTGGCGAGCGCGACGAGCACGTAGACGACGCCCGCGGTGGCGAGGGAGCCGAACAGTGCACGGGGGTAGACCTTGGCCGGTTCGCGGACCTCCTCGGCGACGTTGGCCGAGGTCTCGAAGCCGACGAACGAGTAGTAGGCGACGATCGCGGCGCTGAGGGTCGCGAGCGCGGGGTTCGCCTCCGCCGGGAAGGCCCCGACGCGGGAGACGTCCCCGCCCCCGCCGCCCATCATCAGGGCGACCGACACGATGACGATGACCAGGCCGGACAGCTCGATGATCGTCATCACGACGTTGCTGCGCAGCGAGTCCGAGATCCCGCGGGCGTTCAGGCAGGCGACGAGCGCGAGGAAGACGATCGCCGCGGGCACCGGCGGGACGTCGATGAACGTGCCGAGGTAGTCACCGGCGAACGCGAGGGAGAGGCCGGCCGCGCTCGTCACACCGGCGGCGAGCATCGAGAACCCGACCAGGAACGACACCAGCGGCACCTTGTAGGCACGCTCGGCGAACACCGCGGCGCCACCGGCCTTCGGGTACTTCGTGACGAGCTCGGCGTACGAGCCCGCGGTGAGCAGGGCCAGGAGGAGCGCGAGGACCAGCGGAGCCCAGAGCGCGCCGCCCACGTCCTTCGACAGGGTGCCCATGAGGGCGTAGATGCCCGCGCCGAGCACGTCGCCGAGGATGAAGAGGAACAGCAGAGGACCGGTGATCGCCTGCTTCAGCTTCGAGCCGGTCCCGTCCTGCGGCCGTGCGGTGGTGTCGGATGTCATGAGCGCGAGCGTCTCTGGCCGGTGCTGAACACGTCCCCAGGTCCGCGTTCGGTGGACCGCACCGGTCTCCGTCGGCATCCACCACCGCTGGAGGACAACGCTGCGTGCCGGTCCTAGAGTGGGACGCGCTGCATTCGTGTTCGACACCGCTCCCTGGAAGGTCTGCCCATGACGTCGTCGGATCGGCGAACCCCTGCACGCCTCGCGGACCAGCGGGCGCTCCTCTTCGACCTGGACGGTGTGCTCACGCCGACGGCCGAGGTGCACATGCGCGCCTGGAGCCGTCTCTTCACGCCGTACCTCGACGCCCACGGGGTGGCGCCGTACACGGAGCAGGACTACTTCGCCTTCATCGACGGCAAGCCGCGGTACGACGGGGTCCGCTCGCTCCTGCACGACCGCGGGATCGACCTGCCCGAGGGCACCCCGGCGGACGACCCCATCCTGGACACCGTCTGCGGGCTCGGCAACCGGAAGAACGCCGAGTTCACCGCGGAGCTCGAGGAGCACGGCGTGGCCGCGTACCCGGGGTCGGTGCGCTTCCTCACCGCAGCGATCGCCGCCGGCTACGAGGTCGCGGTGGTGTCGAGCTCCGCGAACGCGAAGCACGTGCTCCGGACGGCCGGCATCATCGACCGCTTCGACGTCATCGTCGACGGCGCGGTCGCGCGTGAGGACGGCCTGGCCGGCAAGCCCGCCCCGGACACCTACCTCGACGCGGCGACCCGCTTCGGGCTGACCGCGGCCGAGTGCGTCGTGGTCGAGGACGCCACGAGCGGGGTCGAGGCCGGCCGCAACGGGGCCTTCGGGCTCGTGGTCGGCGTGGACCGTGGCGCCGGCGTCGACGCCCTCCGCGCGCACGGTGCCGACGTGGTCGTGTCCGACCTCGCCGACCTGCTGCCCGACCTGCCCGGCGACGGATCGCACGAGCCCGCTGCCGACCTGCCTCCCGTCGACCCCCGGAAGACCGCATGAACCCCATCACGGAAGACCCCCTCGACCGCGTCCGGTACCCGGTCGACGAGTGGGCGCTGATCGAGACCGAGTACGCCGACGAGCAGGGCGTCGACGAGACGAACTTCGCGGTCGGGAACGGGTACCTCGGCCTCCGCGGCAACTTCGACGAGGGCCGCGGCGGCGTGCAGTACGGCACGTACATCAACGGCTTCCACGAGACCTGGCCGATCCGGCACGCCGAGACGGCGTTCGGGTTCGCGAAGACCGGGCAGACGATCATCAACGTCCCGGACGCGAAGGTCATCCGGCTGTACGTCGACGACGAGCCGCTCGTCCTGTCCGAGGCCGACATCCTCCGCCACAGCCGCCGGCTCGACTTCCGCGGCGGGTACCTGCTGCGCGAGACCGAGTGGTCGACGCCGTCCGGCAAGCGGGTCCTCATCCGGTCCCGGCGCCTGGTGTCGTTCGTCGAACGGCACCTCGCCGTCATCGACTACGAGGTCACGATGCTCGACCACGACGCCTCCGTGCTGCTGTCGAGCCAGGTGCTCAACCGCCAGGACGTCGCCGACGAGTACCACGCCGGCATGAAGGCCGCGGCGGCCGCGTTCGACCCGCGCAAGGCCGAGTCGTTCACCGACCGCGTCCTCCAGCCGCGGTTGAAGCGGAACGCGGGCTCGCGGTCCCTGCTCGGCTACCAGGCGTCGAGCTCCGGCATGACGATCTGCGTCGGCGTCGAGCACCGGCTGGAGACCGAGAACGCCTGGGACGAGACCTCGAGCATCGAGGACGACCTGGCCAAGCACGTGTACCGGGTGCAGGCGAAGGCCGGGCAGCCGATCCGCCTGGTGAAGAGCATCGTCTACCACACGTCCCGCGGCGTCCCGGCGCGCGAACTCGCCGACCGGTGCGACCGCACGCTCGACCGTGCGAAGTACGAGTCCGTCGAGCAGGTCTTCGGCGACCAGCGGAAGTGGCTCGACGACTACTGGGCCCGCAGCGACGTCGAGGTCGCCGGTCAGCCGGAGATCCAGCAGGCCGTGCGGTGGAACCTGTTCCAGCTCGCACAGGCCACCGCCCGCACCGACGGGCACGGCATCGCGGCGAAGGGCGTGACCGGCTCCGGCTACGGCGGCCACTACTTCTGGGACATGGAGATCTACGTCCTGCCGTTCCTGTCGTACACGGCGCCGATCGTCGCCCGGAACGCGCTCCGGTTCCGCTACAACATGCTCGACGCCGCACGTTCCCGGGCGCGCGAGCTGAACCAGCGCGGCGCCCTGTTCCCGTGGCGGACGATCAACGGCGAGGAGTCCAGCGCCTACTACGCCGCCGGCACCGCGCAGTACCACATCGACGCCGACATCGCGCATGCCCTCATGCAGTACGTGCGGGCCTCCGGCGACACCGACTTCCTCAAGCGCGGTGCGATCGACATCCTCGTCGAGACGGCCCGACTGTGGGAGGACCTCGGGTTCTGGCGCTCGAACGGCGACCAGAAGTTCCACATCGACGGCGTCACCGGCCCGGACGAGTACACGACCGTCGTCGACGACAACATGTACACGAACGTCATGGCGCGCGCGAACCTGTGGTTCGCCGTGAACGCCTGCCGGCAGCTCGCGGTCGACGACCCGGACGAGTACGCGCGGATGGTCCGACGCACCGGGCTCGACCCCGAGGAGATCGAGAACTGGGAGCGCGCGGCCGAGTCGATGGAGATCCCCTTCGATCCGCACCGTGGCATCCACCCGCAGGACGCCCAGTTCCTCGACAAGGAGTTGTGGGACCTCGAGCGCACGCCCGAGTCGAAGCGCCCGTTGCTCCTGCACTACCACCCGCTGGTGATCTACCGGTTCCAGGTGCTCAAGCAGGCCGACGTCGTGCTCGCCCTGTTCCTGCAGGGCCACGAGTTCACCCCCGCCGAGAAGCGTCGTGACTTCGACTACTACGACGCCCTCACGACGGGGGACTCGACCCTGTCGGCGGTCGTGCAGTCGATCATGGCGGCCGAGGTCGGCTACCACGAGCTCGCCGACCAGTACTTCCAGACCGCGCTCTACGTCGACCTCGCCGACCTGCACGGCAACACCACCGACGGCGTGCACATCGCGTCGACCGGTGGCATCTGGGGTGCACTCGTCAACGGCTTCGGCGGGATGCGCGACCACGGCGGTCGGTTGACGTTCAACCCGCGCCTGCCGGTGGACTGGGAGCGTCTGACGTTCCGGATCACGGTGCACGGCTCGCGGGTCCGCGTCGACCTCGAGCAGGATGCGCTCACGTTCACCGTCGAGACCGGTGGCGGGCTCGACGCGTGGGTGCACAACGCCCCGGTCGAGGTCCGTCCCGGCGAGCCGACGGTCGTGCCGCTGCCGCACCAGGGGCCCCGGATGACCGGGCACGCGCCGACGACGAGCGACATCCAGGGCACGCTCCGCGCCGACGGGTCGGTGATCACCGCCTCCATCCCGACGATCTCGCTGGAACGCGACATGGAGACCGAGGACACCACCGCGTAGGACCGTCCTGGAGGCGGCGTCCTCCGTCCGCCTCGCTGCCCGCCCCGCCCTGGACCACCGTCCAGGGCGGGGCGGGCACCGTGGTCTCCCGTGCCCCTCCGGGCCGACGGCGTCCCGCCCCGGGCACGACCGACGCGAGAGGAGCACATCATGGGCAAGCGGTTCGAGGGCAAGGTCGCGATCGTCACCGGCGCGGGGTCCGGCATCGGCGAGGCCACCGCGCGGGCGTTCGTCGCCGAGGGCGCCGGCGTCGTCCTGGTCGACAGCGTCGAGGAGAAGGTCCGCGACGTCGCCGACTCGCTGCCCACCCAGCAGGCGCTGTGGTTGCAGGCGGACGTCGCCGACCCGGACGCGTGGCAGACGGTCGTCGACGCGGCGATCGACCGCTGGGACCGGCTCGACGTGCTCGTCAACAACGCCGGTACCTTCACCTCCGGCGACATCACCGACATCTCGCCCGACGAGTGGCGCCGCGTCGTCGAGACGGACCTGTCGAGCGTGTTCTACGGCACCCGGGCCGCGCTGCCGTTCCTACGCGAGACGAAGGGGTCGATCGTGAACACCTCGTCCGTGTCCGGCGAGGCCGCTGACTGGCGGATGAGCCCGTACAACGCGGCGAAGGGCGGCGTCTCGAACTTCACGAAGGCGGCGGCGCTCGACAACGGCGGGTTCGGCGTCCGGGTGAACGCGGTCGCCCCCGGTCTGATCTGGACCGACCTGACGCAGTCGCAGGCCGAGGACGAGGAGCTCAAGCGGGAGTTCTCCGAGCGCATCGCCCTCGGTCGTGGTGGACGGTCCGAGGAGGTCGCCGCAGCCGTGCTGTTCCTGGCGAGCGACGAGGCGTCGTTCATCACCGGCGCGGTCCTGCCGGTCGACGGCGGCACCATGGCGAGCAACGGGCAGCCCGCCCAGGCCTGATCCCGTCGGCGGGGTATGCACAAGAACCGTTGCGCAAGGGCTCTTGTGCATGTACCGTCGGCGCATGACGCCGACGCCCTCCGCGGGACCCGACGCCGCCGATGGCGGACCTGACCCGAGCCGACCGCGCGGTGCCGGCCGCCTCGACGACCCCGCGCACATGCGTGCGCTCGCCCACCCGACGCGCCTGCGGATCCTCGGCCTGCTCCGCACCGGCGGGCCCCACACCGCGGCCATGCTCGGCGACCAGGTCGACGAGGCGCCGGGCACCATCAGCTACCACTGCACGCGGCTGGCCGCCGTCGGGCTCATCGAACCCGCGCCGGAGGTCGGTACCGACCGCCGGGAGCGCTGGTGGCGGGCCGTACACGAGTCGTCGTCGTGGGACCTCGCGGCAGCGCTCGACGACCCCGAACGGGTCCTCGCCGCCACCGCCCTCAACCACGTCATCGCCGGGGTCTACGCCGCCCGGTGGGAGGCGTTCGTCGAGCGGGCCGCGTCCTTCGGTCCCGCCTGGGCCGCGGCCTCGGCGAGCACCGACACCGTGCTGCGGCTCACGGCGGACGAACTGGTGTCCCTCGGCGCCGAGGTGCAGGCGGTCGTCGAGCGGTGGCGGCCGAGGAGCGACGCGCACGATGCTGGTGACGGCTCCGAGCAGGTGTTCGTCCTGAACCAGGCGTACCGGTGGCCGGGCGCCTGAGCGCGGCCGCCCGACTCCGGGCGCTCCTGCTCGTCCAGGTCGTCTCGCGCGTCGGGAACGTCGTGACGACGGTCGCCGTGCCGTTCCTGGTCCTCGCCCGCGGTGGGTCGGCGACCGACGTCGGCATCGCCGCGTTCGTCGCCACCGCGCCGATCGTGCTCGGCGGACCGTTCGGCGGTGCCCTCGTCGAACGCGTGGGGTTCGTCCGCTCGAGCGTGGCGTCGGACGTCCTGAGCGGGGTGACGCTCCTGGCGATCCCGGTGCTCGCGTGGACCGCCGGGTTGCCGACGTGGGCGCTGCTCGCGCTCGTGTTCGCCGGCGGCCTGTTCGACGCGCCGGGGGAATCCGCGCGACGGGTGCTGCTGCCGGGACTGGCGACCGCCGCGGGCATCCCGCTCGAACGCGCCGTCGGGCACTTCGAGGCCTCCGCCCGGCTCTCGGTGCTCCTCGGTGCTCCGCTCGGCGGGCTGCTCGTCGCCGTCGCCGGGCCGCTGCCGGCGCTCGCGTGCACCGCTGCTGCGTTCGGGCTCGCCGCGCTGGTCGCCGCGGTCACCCTCCGCGGACTCGACGCTCCGGACGCGACCGTCTCGGGGGCCGACGGTGGTGCGGCGGGCACGGTGGACGTGGGCACGAGCGGCGGCTACTGGCGCGACATCGCCGAGGGCTTCCGCTTCTGCGTCCACGACCCCCTGTTCCGGCTCGTCGTGGCGCTCGTGCTCGTGACGAACCTGCTCGACGCCGGCCGCTCGACCCTCATGCCGCTGTACGCCGCAGAACGCCTCGGCGGCGCGCAGGCCCTCGGCTTCGTCACGGGCACGTTCGGTGGCGCGGCCTTCCTCGGTTCGGTCGTGTTCGGGTACGTGGCGCACCGCCTGCCGCGTCGGATCCCCTTCGTCATCTGCTTCGTGGTCGCCGGCGGGCCGTCGCTCGTCGTGCCGGCGCTCGGCCTCGGGCTGCCGTGGGTGCTCGCGGCGTCCGCGGTGTCCGGGCTCGCAGCGGGGGCACTCAACCCGATCCTCGGTGCGGTGGAGCTCGAACGGATCCCGGAGCACATGCGCGCTCGGGTCTTCGGGCTCCTCGGCGCGGGAGCGTGGGCGGGCATCCCGATCGGCGGTCTGCTCGCCGGTGTCGCCGCGGACGGCGTCGGTGTCATGGTCACCTTCGCCGTGGTCGCCTCCTGCTACACGGTGGTCACGCTCGCGCCGCTGACCGGAGGGTCGTGGCGGCTCATGGAGCGTCGGCCCGGAGGCGCGTCCCGGTCCGCCACCACGCCCCCCGCTCCGGACGCACCGCGCTGACCTGGTGGGTTCCGGGCGGGCAGTCGGTGGTCCCGCAGGACCCGGGGTCAGAGGAGCTCGCGGAGGGTGTTCGTGTTCCGGGTCGTGCTGGTGCGCGCGGAGCGCCTGCTCGATCGCTGCCCGGAGCGCAGGGGGTCGGCAGCGCCGTCGGTCGTGAAGTCGACGTTCCCCGACGCCAGGACCGTCCGGACGTCGGTGTGCCCGAGGGCCCGGAAGAGCTCGACCAGCTCGGCGCTGCGGATGGTGATCCCGTTCACGTTCACCCCGCGCAGGAGCGCCACCCACCTCGTCATGTCGTGACGGTGGCGCGGACCGGGCGCCTGGTCCACGGTCACGTCCACGTGCGGGCGACGCTCCAGCCGTCACCGTCCGGGACGATGTCGACCACCAGCGTCTCGCCGTCCTCCGCCGTGGCCTGGAAGCGCCACCCCGCGGTGCGTTCCGGGGCGTGGGTGATCGCGGTGGGCAGGTCGGTCGGGGTCGTGGTGAGCCGCGTCGGGACGTCGGTGACGCGCCAGCGCCGGCCGAGCCACACCAGTCGGACGGGTGCGCCGCCGGTCCACCACACCGTGGCAGCGGTGTCGACGATCATCATCAGGAGCCTCCTCGTTCGAATGTGTGTTCGAATGCTAGGTCGGCCCTCCGACAGCTGCAAGCGGCTCGGCGTGCCGCCTTCGTCCTCCGGAGCACGCCCAGGACGACGCGAGGAGCGATCGTGTAGACGAGCACCATGACGAACGACGACGGTCAGGGCCCCGACTCCGCGCACCAGCTCCCCGAGGGGGTGTCCGAGGCGACGATCGAGGCCCTGGGCAGCCTGTCGGCGGCCCTCGAGGTGATCGAACACGCCCGTGGGTTGCTCTACGGCTTCCACCGGCTGACCGGCACCGCGGACCTGGGCTTCGGCGAGGCGGTGGAGCAGCTGCGGAAGGCCGGGCACACCGAGCTCGCGGAGCGCATCGACACCGAGCTCGTCGGCCGCAACGTCATCGCCGGGCGGTGGACGTTCCAGATCGTCGAGGACTACGACGACGGCTACTACGCACTCGCGAAGGACCTCGAGCGCACCGCGCGCGAGCAGCTCGTCGACGGCAAACGCCACCTGTTCGAGGCGAGCATGAAGGAGGACCGGCGCACGCCCGGCCAGCGCCACCACGAGGCGACGCCGGCGGACCTGACGGACTGATCCGGGCCTCCCGTCCGTCCCGGGCCGGGTCAGCCGACGCCGAGCAGCTGCTCCAGCGGGCCGCGGGCGAAGTACAGCAGGAAGCCGGCGGCGACGACGTACAGCAACCACGAGACCTGGCGGCCCTTGCCGGACAGCGCCTTGATGAGGACCCAGCTGATGAAGCCGGCACCGATGCCGTTCGCGATCGAGTAGGTCAGCGGCATCACGACGATCGTCAGGAACGCCGGCAGCGCCGACCCGAAGTCCGACCAGTCGATGTCCGCGACCTGCGCGACCATGAGCGCACCGACGACGACGAGTCCGGCGGCGGCGACCTCGAGCGGGACGACCTGGGTCAGCGGCGTGAGGAACATCGACGCCAGGAACAGCAGGCCGGTGACGACCGAGGCCATGCCCGTCCGGGCGCCCTCGCCGATGCCGGACGCCGAGTCGATGAAGACCGTGTTCGACGACACCGAGGCGCCACCACCGGCGATCGCACCGGCACCCTCGACGACGAGCGCGGCCCGGAGGCGCGGGAACGTGCCGTCCTGCTCCGCCACCCCGGCGGCCTTCGCCAGGCCGGTCATCGTGCCCATGGCGTCGAAGAAGTTCGTGAAGACGAGCGTGAAGACGAGCATCGACGCGGCGAGCGGGCCGATCCGGGCGAACGCACCGAAGTCGAACTGGCCGACCAGGGACAGGTCGGGCAGGGCGAACAGCGCGCTCGGCAGGCCGGGGGCGTTGAGGTTCCAGCCGGTCTTCGACTCGACCGAGGTCGGCACCTGGAACACGGCCTGCAGGATGATCGCGATGACGGTCGTCGCGACGATGCCGATGAGCAGCGCGCCCTTGACCCGGCGGGCCATGAGCGTGCCGATGATGACCAGGCTGATGAGGAACACGATCGTCGGCAGCGCCCCGACCGAGCCGTCCTCACCGAGCTGCAGCGGCGGCGACGCGAGCCCCGACGACCGCACGAAGCCGGAGTCGACGAGCCCGATGAACGCGATGAACAGGCCGATCCCCACCGTGATGGCGGCCTTGAGCTGCGCGGGCACGGCCGTGAAGATGAGCGTGCGGATCCCGGTCAACGCCAACAGCACGATGATGACGCCGTTGATGACGACGAGTCCCATCGCCTCGGCCCACGTCACCTGCTGCACGACGCTCACGGCCAGGAACGAGTTGATCCCGAGACCGGCCGCGATGCCGAACGGCAGGTTCGCGATGACGCCCATCGCGATCGTCATGAGTCCGGCGACGAGCCCGGTGGCCGCGGCCACCTGGGCGTTCTCGAGCCAGCCGCCGCTGACGTCCTTGGCGGCCTGGTCGGCGCTGAACCCGCCGAGGATGAGCGGGTTGAGGATGACGATGTACGCCATCGTCACGAAGGAGACGACGCCACCCCGGACCTCGCGCGGGATCGTCGATCCGCGCTTGGTGATCGAGAAGAAGCGGTCGAGACCGGATGCGACGCTGTTCCGGGGCGGGCTGGATGTCTGCGGGGCGCTCACCGGTGGAGTTTAGAGGACGGGGTCAGGACCGCACCGCGCAGCCGGTGTTGGATGAGCGGGTGACGCAGCGCATGGACCGTGCCCGTGTCGAGGCCGCCGTGCGCGAGTTGCTGGCGGGCATCGGCGAGGACCCCGACCGACCAGGACTCGAACGCACCCCGCAGCGGGTGGCGGACGCGTACGCCGAGTTCTTCCACGGGCTCGACCAGGACGCGACGCAGATCGCCCGGGACGGCACGGTGCCCGCCGGCGACGGGGAGCGCGGTGACCTCGTGGTCGTCCGCGACATCCTGTTCCGCTCGGTGTGCGAGCACCACCTGCTGCCCTTCCTCGGCACCGCGCACCTGGCGTACGCGCCCGGCGAACGGCTCATCGGCCTCGGGACGCTGGCGCGGGTGGTGGAGGCGCTGGCCTCCCGCCCGCAGCTGCAGGAGCGGCTCGGTGAGCAGGTCGTCGCGGCGGTGCAGGACGGGCTCGAGGCACGCGGCGTCCTGGTCGTGCTCGACGCCCAGCACCAGTGCGTGACGACCAGGGGGGAGCGCCAGACGAGCTCCACGACGGTGACCGTCGCGGCGAGCGGGACCCTCGCCGAGGCCGCGGGCCGTGCGGAGGCGATCGCGCTGATCGGTGCAGGCGCCGCTGCCGGGGCCGACCCCGGAACGGGCGCCTGATGCGCGCCGGCCTCGGCACGGGCCTCCGGTCCGGTCCGTCCGGTGCACCCGGACCCGGGTGGGTCGTCCCGGACCTGCGCGCACCGGTCCGGACCATCGGCCGCCGCACCTTCGACTTCGACTCCCGCATCGCCGTGATGGCGATCGTGAACCGCACCCCGGACTCCTTCCACGACCAGGGTCGGACCTTCGCCCTCGACCGTGCCGTCGAGGCCGCCGTCCTCGCAGCCGAGCAGGGCGCCGACTGGGTGGACATCGGCGGGGTGAAGTTCGCGCCCGGACCCGAGTTGTCCGCGACGGACGAGATCGACCGCGTCGTCCCCGTCGTCGAGCAGGTCGCGCAGCAGTCCGACGTCACGATCAGCGTCGACACGTTCCGGCCGGAGGTCGCCGCCGCCGCGATCGCCGCCGGTGCCAGCGTCGTCAACGACACCACCGGCCTGACCGACCCGCGGATGGCCGCCGTCGTCGCGGACTCCGACGCCACGATCGTCATCACGCACTCCCTCGCCGCACCCCGGCAGGAGTACCCGGAGCCGCAGTACGCCGACGTCGCCGGCGAGGTCGCGGCCTTCCTGCGCCTCCGCGTCGACCGGGCGCTCGCGGCCGGGATCCCCGAGGACCGGATCGTCGTCGACCCCGGGCACGACCTCAACAAGACCACCGTCCACACCCTCGAGCTGACACGACGGCTGCCGGAGGTGGTCGCGCTCGGCCACCCCGTCCTCGCCGCGGTGTCGAACAAGGACTTCGTGGGGGAGACCCTCGGCCGACCCCGCGGTGAGCGCCTGGCCGGGTCGCTGGCCGCCGCGACGATGAGCGCGATGCTCGGCGCGCGGATCGTCCGGATGCACGACGTCGCCGAGTCGGTCGACGCGATGCGCATGGTCGAGGCGGTGCTCGGCTGGCGGGAACCCCTGGAAGCGAAGCACAACACGTGACGCACCTGCCCGACTCCGTCGCCGACCTGTCCGACGACGACCTGCTCGCCGCCTACACGGACGGCGCCGAGGGCGCGGCGGACGGCGGTTGGCTCCGGGTCAACTTCGTCAGCTCGCTCGACGGCTCCGCCACCGCAGCGGGGAAGTCCGGTTCGCTCGGTGGCCCCGACGACCTGCGCGTGTTCGACCTGCTGCGGCGGGTCGCCGACGTCGTCCTGGTCGCCGCGGGCACCGTCCGCGACGAGGGCTACGGCCCGATGCTCCTGCACGACGTCGACGTGGCCTGGCGTCGGGAGCACGGTCTGTCCGACCACCCGGTGTTCGCGATCGTCACGGGGTCGCTCGGCCTCGACCCGGCGTCGCGGGTGTTCACCGAGGCGCCGGTCCGGCCGCTCGTGCTCACGGCCACGTCGGCCGACCCCGAGCGACGACGTGCCCTCGAGGTCGTGGCCGACGTGGTGTCCTGCGGTGCGGACACCGTCGACCCGGTGCTCGTCCGGACCACCCTCGTGGAGCGCGGCCTCGAGCGGGTGCACTGCGAGGGCGGGCCGTCGTTCCTCGGGGCCCTGGTGGCGGCGGACCTGGTCGACGAGTTGTGCCTGTCGATCGATCCGTCGCTCGAGGGCGGGGCCGGTGGGCGCATCGTGCGCGGGTCGTCGCCGGGGCTGCGGTCGATGTGCCTGGCGCACGTGCTGCGCGGGGCCGGGGACGTGCTGTTGACGCGGTACGTGCGGGCGCGCTGACGGGCAGTGTCGGTCGCCGCGGGCCTCCCGGGGACGGCCGGCGGTAGGGTCGGCACGTGATCGACGTCGTGGTGTCCGGGGTCCTGTTCGACATGGACGGGACGCTCGTCGACTCGACCGCCGTCGTCGAGGGGGCGTGGGGACGGTTCGGCGCCGACCACGACCTCGACCCGCAGACGATCCTCGCCTTCTCGCACGGCCGTCAGACGATCGACACCATCCGGCAGTTCCTGCCGGACCTCGACCCGGACGAGCAGCGTCGGGTGGCACTCGAACTGGTCGACGACGAGGTCGAGAACACCGACGGCATCGTCGAGGTCCCCGGCGCCGGTGCGTTCGTCCGCCGGCTCCTCGCCGCCGGTGTCCCGGTCGCGCTCGTCACCAGCGCCCCGCGGGACCTCGCCCTGAACCGGATGCGCGCCGCCGACGTGCCCGTCCCGGACGCCGTGGTGGCCGCCGACGACGTCGAGCACGGCAAGCCACACCCGGACGGCTACCTGCGGGGCGCGGCCCTGCTCGGCCTCGCCGCTCCGGACTGCCTCGCCTTCGAGGACGCCCCGGCCGGACTGGAGGCCGCCATCGCCTCCGGTGCGACGACCGTCGCCGTCGGGTCACTCGCCGCCGAGGTCCCCGCCGGCCTCGCGCGCATCTCCGGGTACGACGAGGTCACCGTGACGGCCGAGGGCGACGGGTTCCGCATCCGCGACTGAACGCGCGCTGCGCACTGCGAGCACGTCCAGCGGCGACCGACGACCGTGGTGTCCGCGGCCGGAGACCCCGGCCTGCGGAAGGAGTGACCATGGCAGCCCTCGACGGCAAGAAGATCCTCGTCATCGCGACGAACTACGGCGTGGAGCAGGACGAGATCGTCGTCCCCACCGACCAGCTCCGTGAGCGTGGCGCCACCGTGACCGTGGCCGCGAAGGAGTCCGGCTCGATCGAGACCCTCGTCGGCGACAAGGACCCCGGCAAGAGCGTCGACACCGACACCACCTACGACGGCGTCTCCGCCGCCGACTTCGACGCGCTCGTCGTCCCCGGCGGCACGATCAACGCCGACACCATCCGCCAGGACAGCACGGCGGTCGACCTCGTGAAGGCCTTCGTCGAGGCCGGCAAGCCGGTCGCGGCGATCTGCCACGGCCCGTGGACCCTGGTCGAGGCCGGTGTCCTGCCGGGTCGCACGATCACGTCGTTCCCGTCGCTGCAGACCGACGTGCGCAACGCCGGCGGGGAGTGGGTCGACCAGGAGGTCCAGGTCGACGAGACGGGCAGCACGATCATCACCTCGCGGAACCCCGGCGACCTGCCGGCGTTCGTCGACGCGATCCAGGCAGCACTCGCCTGACCCTCGCACCACGCGACGTGGGCGGTCGCGCGCAACGGTGTTCCGTGGCGCGCTGCCGCCCACGTCGCGTCCCGCGGACCGGACAGCGAGCCGGCGGGCCGACCAGCCGGCGCCCCGTCAGTCGGCGCCCACGTCAGCGGCGGGGACCGGGTCGGCGGTGCGGAGCACCGCCGTGCCGAGGGTGAGCACGCCGTCGGACTCCGGGTCGCACCGGACGCCGCCGTGCCCGCGCATCGCGCGGAACGCCCCCGGAGCCACCTCGGTGTCCATCCACGCGCACGGGTTCGCCGGCCGGTAGCCGCGGAACAGCACGGGCCCGTCACCGGTGTCGAGCGAGAACGGCACCCCGCGCAGTGCCTCGACGTCGACCCCGCGCAGGAACACGTTGCGCCTCGTCGACGCCAGGTCGATCGGTGCGCCCAGCTCGCGGCCGGCCTGCTCGAGCCCCTCGACGCCGATCACCGTCACCGAGGCGTGCACGTGCGCCCGGGCTGCGAAGTACCGGTCGCCGACGATCCCGAGTCCGGCGCGGAGCTCGATGCGGTCGCGGAGCTCCTGCTCACCCGGCTGCGGAGGAGCGGCCCCGTCGGCCGGACGTCCCTCGTAGCGGTGTCGCCGGGAGGCCAGGAGCATCACCACCTCGACCGCGCGGGCATGCGGCAGCGCCTCGGACGCAGCCGTGTCGGAACCGGGACCCATGCGGACGACGGTAGTCGTGCCTCCCGGCCGGAGCAGTCGGGTCAGCCCGTCCGGCGCCTGGACCCGCACCCGCACCCGCCGGGCGGGCGCCGGCGCCCCGTCCGCTGCGACGTCCGATTCCCGCCAGTCCGGCGTCACCTGCCCGTGCCAGGCTGACCGCATGACGACGACCGGAGCCGAGGCGCTGCACGACGAGCGCTACCGCATCGCCGCGTCACGGGACGCCCGGTTCGACGGACAGTTCGTCACCGCGGTGCACTCCACCGGCATCTACTGCCGGCCGAGCTGCCCGGCACGGACCCCACGATCCACCGGCGTCACCTTCTACCGGACGAGCGCCGCCGCGCACCTGGCCGGGTTCCGTGCCTGCCGTCGCTGCCTGCCCGAAGCGACGCCCGGCAGCCCGGAGTGGGACCTGCGCGAGGACGTCGCCGGCCGGGCGATGCGCCTGGTGGTCGACGGCGTCGTCGACCGGGAGGGCGTCCCCGGCCTCGCCAGCCGCGTCGGGTACTCCGAGCGGCAGCTCAACCGGATCATGACCGAGGAGCTCGGCGCCGGACCGAAGGCCCTCAGCCGCGCGCACCGGGCGCAGACGGCCCGCACGCTGCTCACCGCCTCCGACCTGTCCATCGCCGACGTCGCCTTCGCCGCGGGGTTCACGAGCATCCGCCAGTTCAACGACACCGTCCGCGAGGTCTTCGCACTCACCCCCACCGAGCTCCGCGCCCGTCGTCGGTCCGCCCCGAGCGCGGACGGCGCGCTGCGCGTGCACCTGCCGGCGCGCCCGCCGTTCGACGCGCAGGGCCTGCTCGAGTGGCACGCGCTGCACGCGCTCGCCGGCATGGAACAGGTCGGGACCACGGCCGCCGGACGGGTCGCGTCCTACGGGCGCCTGCTCGACCTGCCGGGAGGCCCCGCTTGGTTCCGCGCGTCGGCCGCCGACCCCGACGTGGCCGCGTCGAGCGCGGGGCGCCGGACGGACGGCCGTGGACGCACCGGCCTCGACCTGCTCGTGCGGCTGACCGACCTGTCCGACCTGCCGACGCTCGTGGCCCGGGTCCGGGCGCTCTTCGACCTCGACGCCGACCCGGTGGCGGTGGACTCGGCACTCGCCGCGGTACCCGAGCTCGCACCCGTCGTCCAACGGGTCCCCGGCATGCGGCTGCCGGGCGCGGTGGACCCGCACGAGGTCGTGTTCCGCACCCTCATCGGCCAGCAGGTGTCGGTCGCCGCGGCCCGGACGGCGCAGACCCGGCTCGTCGCGGCGCTCGGGGCGCCGGTGCCGGACGGACTCGTGCCGGACGGGTCCGTGCCGGACGGGTCCGTGCCGGACGGGTCCGGGCCCGACGAGCCCGGGGCGCGCCTGTTCCCGCGGGCCGCGGTCATCGCGGAGCGCGGGCGCGAGGTCCTCCGCGGCCCCGCCGCCCGGGTGGACACGATCATGCGCGTCGCGGCTGCCCTCGTGGACGGGTCGCTCGTCGTCGACGGCGGCCAGTCCCTCGACGACCTGCGATCCGGGCTGCTCGCCGTCAAGGGCATCGGGCCGTGGACCGCCGACTACGTGGCGCTCCGGGTCCGACACCACCCCGATCTCTTCCTCCACAGCGACCTCGCGGTGCGGAACGGCGCACAGGAGCTCGGACTGCCCGGGACGGCGCGCGAGCTCTCTCTATGGTCGGAACGGGTGGCGCCCTGGCGCAGCTACCTGACGATGCACTGCTGGCGGCCGATCATCGATCGCGCGATGGACCGGACCGCAGCGACCTCCACGAACTCCGGGAAGGAACCCCGATGACCGACGCCGTCCTGGCCACCCTCTCCACCCCCGACGGACCGTTCACGGTGCTCGAGGACGACCGAGGTCGGGTCCTCGCCTCGGGGTGGACCGCCGACGCGGAGCGGGTCTTCGCCCGGATCGCCGAGCGACACCGCCCCACCCGGGTCCTCGACGGACACGTCGCCGCGGCGGACGCGGTCGACGCCTACTACGCGGGCGAGACCGACCACGTCATGCAGGTGCCCGTCCACCAGGTCGGAACCGACCTCTTCGCCGAAGGGTGGCGGCGGCTGCGGGACGTGCCCGCCGGCACGACCCTGACGTACACCGCCTTCGCGAGCGTGATGGGTCGACCGGACGCCGTACGGGCCGCCGCGAGCGTCTGCGCCCGGAACGCCCCGGCGCTGTTCGTCCCCTGCCACCGCGTGCTCCGGTCGGACGGCTCCCTGGGCGGCTTCGCGTGGGGGCTCGACGTCAAGCGCGCACTCCTCGAACGGGAGTCCGTCAGCGTCGACGCGCTGGTCTGACCGGTCGCCGTCGGCGCGGCCGTCCACAGGGTCCACAGAGCGCTCCCCCAGGACGCGGGTGGTGACGCGGGACGATCCGCCTGTCAGACTCGCGACGACGGCGTGGCCCATGACCACCGAGGGCCGTGATCAGCGTCGCCCGTGATGCGCGTGGCACCGACCAGTGCCGCTCGGCCGGGGACGACCCACCCGCCGTCGGGACCGAACGAGGACGCCATGACGACCACCGCCGAACGATCGGTGCTGTCTCCGGACGGCACGCGGATCGCGGTGTCGTCGAGCGGTTCGGGTCCGGCGCTCGTCCTCGTCGGCGGGGCCTTCGACCATCGGGGCACCCCGTACGTCGACGCGATCGTGGCGACGTTCTCGGACCGGTACCGGGTCGTGACGTACGACCGCCGTGGGCGGGGCCAGAGCGGTGACACCCGGCCGTGGTCCGTCGAGCGCGAGGTCGAGGACCTCGCCGCGGTCGTCGCCGACGTCGGCGCACCGGTCGACCTGCTCGGCATCTGCGTGGGTGCCGCCGTGGTCCTGCACGCGGTCGCCGCCGGTGTCCCCGCGGGGCGCGTCGTCCTCTACGAGCCGCCCTACCGCGCCAGTGTCGACGCCCACGCGGACGACGTCCTGTTCGCCGACCGGCTCGACGAGATGATCGCCGGCGGACGCCGAGCGGCAGCGGTCCGCGCCTACCTGACCCGGGTGCTCGGCGTGCCGATGCTGCAGGTCTCCGCCGTGCCCCTCAAACCGAAGCTCTGGAAGGCGCTGCTCGCCGACGCCGCCGTGCTCGGCCGCGACGTCCGGGTCCTCGGCGGACTCGTCGTGCCCGAGCGGGTGCTCGCCGCCATCGGCGTCCCGGTGCTCGTCGCGGCCGGCACCGCGGGGGCGGTGTGGGCGCGCGGCGCTGCCCGAGCGGTGGTCGACACCGTGCCCGGCTCCACGTCCGTGGTCCTCGAAGGACAGGGGCACGTGCCGGATCCCGCCGTCCTCCGGGGCGCCGTCGACGCGTTCCTGCTCGGCGAACGCAGCCCCGACCCGCACTGACCTGCGCCAGGATGGACGGGTGAACGCACCCCGCCTCGGACTCCTGCTCGACGTCGACGGCCCGATCGCCAGCCCGCTCTCGCGGACCATCGCGATCCCGAGCATCATCGAGGACCTCGTCGCGCTCGCCGCGGAGGGCGTCCCGGTCGTGTTCAACACCGGTCGGAGCGACGCCTTCATTCGCGAGCAGGTCGTCGGGCCGCTCCTCGCCGGGGGACTGGCAGCGGGCGGCCGCGTGCACGCCGTCTGCGAGAAGGGCGCCGTGTGGTGCTCCATCGGGCCGCAGTTCCCGGACGGCATGGGCGAACTCACCGTCGCCGACGACCTGGCGCTGCCGCGGGACTTCGCGGACGAGATGCGGGACCTGGTCCGGGACGAGTACGCCGACCTGGTGTTCTTCGACGAGACGAAGCGTGCGATGGTGTCGATCGAGCAGCTGGTCGAGGTCGACAACGCGGCCTACCTGGCACGGCAGCCGTCGTTCGACGCCCAGGCGATGGCGGCGCTCGAGCGTCGCGGACTCGGCGTGCGGCGGCTGGACGACGTCCGACCCGACGAGCACGGCGCAGTGGACTGGCGGGTCGACCCGACGATCATCTCGACCGACATCGAGTCCGACCGGAGCGGCAAGGACCTCGGCGCCGAACGGGCGCTCGAGCTCCTCGCCGCGGACGGCGCCCTGCCGCTCGAGTGGCGCACGGTCGGCGACTCCCGGAGCGACTACGCGATGGCGGACTGGCTGCACGCGAACGGTCACCGCGTCGCGCACGTCGACGTCCGGCCGGCCGACGGGGTCCCCGAGACGCCGTACCGCGTCCTCACCGCACCCGACGGCGTCATCCACGACGAGGCCGGCGCCCGCTTCCTCCGCGGGTGGCGCGAGGGGCACGAGGTCTGACCCGCGCACGAAGCCTGACCCGCACCGGGGCGCACGAAGCCTGACCCGCACAGTGTGACGGGGTGACTCCCATTTGTGACAGCAAGCGGTATACCACTACCCTTCCCGGGTCCGCCTGCTCCGATGACGGGAACGTCCCATGGCCCTCCGCACCAAGTCCATCGAGGCGTCGCTCGCCGACGCCGACGAGAAGGGGCGCTCCCTCAAGCGCTCCCTGAAGACGTTCGACATCGCCGCGATGGGGATCGCCGTCGCGGTCGGCGCCGGCATCTTCTCGGTCGGGGCGAACGCCGCCGCGAACTTCGCCGGCCCCGGCGTCATCATCTCGTTCATCCTCGCCGCGGTCACGTGTGGCCTCGCGATCATGTGCTACGCCGAGTTCGCCTCGACGATCCCGGTCGCCGGCTCCGCGTACACGTTCACCTACGCCACGATGGGCGAGCTGCTCGCGTGGATCGTCGGGTGGGACCTCATCCTCGAGACCCTGACGGCCAGCGCCGTGATCGCGAAGTACTGGGGCATCTACCTCAGCACCGCGTTCGACGTCTTCGGCATCACACTGCCGAGCACCATCGCGGTCGGTCCGATCGGCTTCACCTGGGGGCCGGTGCTCATCGTCGGTGTCTTCACCGCGCTGCTGGCCTTCGGCACCCGCCTGTCGAGCCGGGTCTCCGCGGTGATCACGATCATCAAGGTCGCGATCGTCCTGTTCGTCATCGTGGTCGGCGCCTTCTTCGTCAAGGCCGCGAACTTCACGCCGTTCATCCCCGAGGCCGAGCCGGCCAAGGGCGCCGAGGGCAGCGTCTGGACCCAGTCGCTGGTGTCCTTCGCCACCGGGTCCGAGCCCGCGCAGTACGGCGTCTTCGGCCTGCTCGCCGCCGCGTCCCTGGTGTTCTTCGCGTTCATCGGCTTCGACGTCGTCGCGACCAGTGCCGAGGAGACCGAGAACCCGCAGAAGACGCTGCCGCGCGGCATCTTCATCGGCCTGGGCATCGTCACGCTCCTCTACGTGGGCGTCAGCATCGTCATCACCGGCATGGTCTCCTACCAGCAGCTCGCCCAGGAGGAGGCACCGTCACTCGCCTCGGCCTTCGACCTCGTCGGCCTGCCGTGGGCCGCCGGCATCATCGCGATCGGCTCGCTCATCGGGCTCACCACGGTGGTCATGGTGCTGCTGCTCGGGTTGTCCCGCATCGTCTTCTCCATGAGCCGCGACGGCCTCCTGCCGCGCTGGCTCTCGGTGACGAACCCGAAGACGCAGACCCCGGTCCGCGTGCAGGTCGTCGCGGGCGTCATCGTGGCGTTCCTCGCCGGGTTCACGCCGGTCGAGAACCTCGAGGGCATGATCAACATCGGAACGCTCTCCGCCTTCGTCCTCGTGTCGATCGGCATCATCGTGCTCCGGAAGTCCCGTCCCGACGCGCCGCGTGCGTTCCGCGTGCCGTGGTCGCCCGTCATCCCGATCCTGTCCGCCGTGCTGTGCTTCTGGCTGATGCTCAACCTCGAGGTCGAGACGTGGCTCCGCTTCGTCGTCTGGCTCGCCATCGGGTTCGCGATCTACTTCGGCTACAGCCGCCGCAACAGCCGGGTCGGCCAGGACCTGCGCCAGCAGTCCCGCTGACCGCCTCCTCGGCGTCGACGGCCCGTCAGGCGCCGAGGAGCAGCGTCAGCCCGAAGGCCAGCATCACCACCGCGACCAGGGCGTCGAACACCCGCCAGGTCACCGGCTTCGCGAACAGCGGCCGCAACAGCCGCCCGCCGAAGCCGAGCGCGCCGAACCACAGGCAGCTCGCGGCCACGGCGCCGACGGTCCACCACCAGCGGTCGTCCGGCCCCTGCTGGTTCGCGACGGACCCGAGGAACACCAGCGTGTCCAGGTAGACGTGCGGGTTCGCCCACGTGAAGACGAGCATCGTCAGGACCGCGGCGCGCATCGTCGGTCCGCCCGGCCCGGAGCGGACCGGCCCGGAATCGACCAGTCTGGAATCGACCGGGCCGGCGCCGACCAGTCCGGAGTCGACCCGGCCGGGAGGCGCGGTGCGGCCCCGCGACGCAGGTGCGGCCTCCTGGGCGTGCCCCGGCACCGCGTCGGTGGTCCCGCTCCCGTCCGCGTCCACCGCGGCCGCGACGGGGACGCCGTCCTCCGCTGCGCGGTCGTCCAGGCGGATGGCGTCCCCGGACGGCCGCAGCGCCCGCCGGGCCGCGAGCACCCCGTACGTGATCAGGAACGCGGCCCCGACGAACCGGATGACGAGCAGCGCAGCCGGCACCCGCTCGACGACCGCGCCGACGCCGAGCACCCCGGCGACGATGAGGGCCGCGTCCGACAGGGCGCAGACGCCGACCGCCACGGCGACCACGCCGAGGCGTGCGCTGACCGCGAGCCGGAGCAGGTAGGTGTTCTGCACCCCGATCGCCACGATGAGGGCCAGACCGGTCCCGAGGCCGGAGAGGACGGGGAGGAGTGCGGTCACAGGGGAACCGTACGGCCGGACCCCGCCACCAGACCAGCTCACGTTCCTGGTCGGCCGTAAGCTGCGCTCATGGTGCACCTCCAGCGCGACCACCTCGAGACCCTCCTCGCCGCGGTCGATGCCGGCACCTTCGAAGCCGCGGCGCGCGAGCTCGCGATCACCCCGTCGGCGGTGTCGCAGCGGGTGAAGGCGATGGAGCAGCTCGTCGGACGTGTCCTGCTGCAGCGGACCACACCGATCAGCCCGACGCGGGACGGCGAGGTCGTGCTCCGGCACGCGCGCCAGGTGCGACTGCTGGACGAGGAGACCTCGCGGGCACTCGACGTCGCCGACGCGACGGTGCCCGGGCGGACGCCCTCGATCCCGCTCGCCGTCAACGCGGACTCGCTCGCGACCTGGTTCCTCGACGCCCTCGCCCTGGTCCGCCGCGACACCGAGGTGGTGTTCGACCTGCACCGCGAGGACCAGGACCGCACCGCGGAGCTCCTCCGCGCCGGCACGGTGATGGCAGCGGTCACGGCCGAGTCGGAGCCCGTGCAGGGCTGCTCGTCGGTGCCGCTCGGCGTCGACCGGTACCGGGCCGTGGCGTCGCCGGCGTTCGTCACCCGCTACCTCGCCGACGCCGACACCGAGCGGCGCATGACGGCCCGTCTCGACCGGGTGCCGCTCGTGGACTACGACCGCGACGACGACCTCCAGCAGGGGTTCCTCCGGCGGGTGCTCGGGCACGCTCCCCGCGGCCCCCGGCACTTCGTCCCGAACTCCGCGGACTTCGCCCGCGCCGTCGGGCTCGGGTTCGGATGGGGCCTCCTGCCCGAGGCGCAGTGCCTCGACGCCCTCCGGTCGGGCGCACTCGTCGAGCTGACGCCCGGCCGGCGGGCGGACGTGGCGCTCTGGTGGCAGCGCTGGAACCTGGCGTCCCCGCTGCTCGAACGCGTCACCGAGGCCGTCCGGGCGGTCGCGGCGGAGCGGCTGCACCCCGCTCGGGGGTGACGGCCGGGTCGGCGTCGCTCCGTGCGCCCGTACCCATGACGCGCCCGTGACGCGCCCGTGGCGGCGGATGTCCGCGGAACGCACGGCCAGCACCACGACGCGCCCGTGGCCCCCGCCCAGGGGGTGTGTTCACACGATCGTCACATGCCGGCTCCGACCGGTGACGTACGATCAGCACCACCGACGGCGCGGGCCGTCGGCAGCTCGACCCGACATCACCGAACACGGTCACGCCTCCCGAGGGCGGGCCCCCTCCGGTGCACGCCGCACCCACGGCGAGCACCGTGCCACGGACGAGGAACCCTAGCCTCCGTCCGCGCCGGACCACTGCGTCCGGGTCCTGTCGCCACCGTCGCCGACACCCGTCATCCGTCGTGCCCCCGCGAGCACGGCGGACTGACATCTCCGACACCCGACAGGAGAACGCGCATGTCCGCACCCACGGACGTCCGGCGACCCCGGACGACCTCTGCACCCCCGACCGAACCCGACGACCGCACCGTGATCGAGGTCCCGGCCGACGGGGACCCCCGTCGCCGGTCCGGCCGTCGGTCCTCCTCCGGCAGTGGCGCCGTCGACGCCGCAGCCCGCCGCCCCGAGCGTCGGACCGGCCGGCCGGTCGAGCGGCCGGACCGCTCGACCGAGCGGCCCGGCGGCCGCGCCGAGGCGACCCCCGCGCGCCGCACCCGCGCCGACACCCGGGCCCACAGCCCCGTCATGGTGCTCATCGTGCTGCTGGCCACGCTCGGCGTCGTCACGTACGCGGTGTTCCTGCTCAACCCCGCCAATCGCGGCGACTTCCTGCCGTACGGCCTCGTCATCGTCGCGGAGAGCGTCCTCGTCGGGCAGTCCCTGCTGTCGATGTGGACGATCCTGTCCGGGGGCTCCGACCCGCGCGACTTCGCGTTCCACAACACCCAGGACACGCTGTTCGACCTCGACCAGATCGACCGCGACGGGCTCGCCGAGCGCAGCCACCTCTGGCCGATGCGCGTCCGCGGCAAGCAGGTCGTCGTCGACGTGTTCATCACCGTGTACGGCGAGGAACTGACGAAGATCGCCGCCACGGTCGCCGCGGCGGTCGCGATGCGCGGCGAGCACCGGACGTGGGTCCTCGACGACGGCCGGAGCGACGACGTCCGTGCGCTCGCCGACCGCCTCGGTGCCCGGTACGTCCGGCGCCTGTCCTCGAACGGCGCGAAGGCGGGCAACATCAACCACGCCCTGACCCTGGCGAAGGGCGACTACTTCGCGGTCTTCGACGCCGACTTCGTGCCGGGCAAGGACTTCCTGTTCGAGACCGTGCCGTTCTTCGCGGACGGGTCGATCGCGTTCGTGCAGACCCCACAGACCTACGGCAACCTGCACAACCTCGTCTCCCGCGGCGCCGGCTACATGCAGACGGTGTTCTACCGCTTCATCCAGCCCGGGCGGAACCGGTTCAACGCAGCCTTCTGCGTGGGGACGAACGTCATCTTCCGGCGTGCGGCGATCGACGACGTCGGCGGCATCCACACCGACTCGAAGTCCGAGGACGTCTGGACGAGCCTGCACCTGCACGAGCGCGGCTGGAAGTCGGTCTTCATCCCGATGACGCTCGCGGTCGGCGACGCCCCGGAGACGATCGAGGCGTTCAGCAAGCAGCAGCTCCGCTGGGCCACCGGTGGGTTCGAGATCCTGCTCACGCACTTCCCGTTCAACCCGAAGCGCAAGCTGACGATGGACCAGCGCCTGCAGTACTTCGTGACCGCGAGCTTCTACCTGACGGGCATCGTCCCCGGGCTGCTGCTCCTCGTCCCGCCGCTGGAGATCTTCTTCGACCTCCGCCCGATGAACATGTCGATCGGCGTCGGTGAATGGGTGCTGTTCTACCTCGGCTTCTACCTCATGCAGGTCGTCCTGGCCTTCTACGCCCTCGGGTCGTTCCGCTACGAGACGCTGCTGCTCGCCGCCGTCTCGTTCCCGATCTACGCCCGAGCGCTCTGGAACGTCCTGTGCGGGAAGGAGCAGGCCTGGCACGTGACGGGAGCGGGACGCGGTCGGGCACCGTCGCCGTTCAACTTCATCGTGCCCCAGGTGCTCGTCTTCGTGTTCCTGTCCCTGACGAGCGTCGTCGCGATCTGGCGTGACGTGTCGAACGGACAGCTGACCCTGGCGACGGCGTGGAACATCACGAACTCGCTCATCTTCGGCGCCTTCATCATCACCGCGTTCCGCGAGCAGTCGGCGGGCCGCCGTGCCGCCCGCGAGGAGCGCGACGCCGACACCGCCCCGGTGTTCGTGCTCGCAACGGTCGGCCTCGAGCCGGCGCCCGCCCTGCGGACCCAGGTGGTCCGCCCCGACGCGCTGCAGTCCGCACGCGACGTCATCACCGCCAGCGCCGCCGCCGGCACCCCGACGCCCGTGGAGGTGGCTTCGTGACCTGGACCAACCGGCTCCGCCTGTACGGCGGCATCGTGCTCGTACTCGTCCTCGTGGCGGCGTGCACGCTCGTCTTCAACCAGCGCCGGAGCGCGGTGGCGAGCACCTCGGCCGCGATCACCGCGCAGGAGTACGCCGTCGGCACCGACTACGGCGGCACCGTCACCGAGGAGTACGTCGAGGAGGGCGACACCGTCCGCGAGGGGCAGGAGCTCATGCAGGTCCAGAGCCTGCAGCTCGCGCAGGACATCCGGAAGGGCGTCGTCGGAGCGAACACGACGACCAGCGCCTACGAGATCGAGTCCGACGGACTCATCACGTTCAAGGCGGAGGTCTCCGGCACCGTCGCGACGCTCGACGTCAAGGCCGGCGGGTACGTGCAGGCGGGCGCCGAACTCGGCACGATCCACAAGGCGCAGAGCCTGTTCGTCACGTCCGAGTTCCTCGTCAGCCCCCGCGACTACGGCCGGATCACCGACGGTGCGACGGTCGACCTGCTCCTGCCCAACGACCGGTCGATCGAGGGCACGGTCGAGGACGTCAGCGTCGTCACGGACGCCGACGGCCAGGCGAAGACGACCGTGTCGGTGGAGAGCCCGGAGCTGTCCGCCTCGCCGTCCTCGGGCGTCACGAGCCCCGGCACCCCGGTGGACGCGACCCTGCACCTCCGGGACGACGGTCGGCTGTCCGGCGTGACCGACGGGTTCCGCGACTTCCTCCGGCAGATCGGGCTGTGAGCGTGCGGCTCCGCGCCGGCGCCGTCGCCCTCGCGGCCGCGTCCGCCCTGGTGCTCACCGCCTGCACCGGGACCGAGACCGGGACGGGAGGCGCGGACCGCGCCACCGGGACCGCGTCACCCACCGTGGACGGTGCAGCCCAGCAGCGCGCCGTCACCGCACTCGGCTCGGTCGCGGAGACGACGGCGGGCACGATGCGCCTCGCCGACGGACTGGTCCCACCGACGAACCGGTGGTTCTCGGGCCTCGTGTACGGCGACGCCCCGCAGCCGGTCTTCCCGACCCCGATCTCGTGGCAGGTGACCGACGACGGCTTCGCGGCCGGGCTGCCGGTCGTCAGCGCGACCGAGAAGACGATCGCCGGCGGCGCCGTGCAGCAGGTCGGGCTCGACCTCGGCGCCGACCGGACCCTGGTGTCCGCGTACGACCAGGTCTCGGTGACCGTCGAACACCGCGCGGGTGCCGCCGTCCTCGGACGCACGGTGCTCGCGCAGGGGTCGCCCCTCGTCTCGTACACCGCCGAGGGTGCCCAGACCGTGACCGTCACGGGAGCGGTGACCGGCACGGGCGACGGACCCGACGGCACCACGACGGGCACCATCGCCGCCGACGGCCGGACCTGGGGCGTCGTCACGAGCGGGGAGGTCGACGGCAGGTCGATCCGTCTCGCGGCGGACGGCTCGGTGGTGCTCTTCCCGGTCCCCGACGACGCGACCACGAAGCAGGTGCAGGCACTCTCGGCCGCAGCGGCGTCCCCGCTGCAGCAGGTGACGCTCGCCCGTTCGTCCACCGGGTCGGGGAGCGACGGAGCGCAGCGCACGGCGCTCGGCTACCGCACGGCCGCGACGGGGAAGACGGTCATCGTCCCCCAGCCCGGCCAGGGCGCGACCGGGCTGCGGTGCACCGGACTGCACTACGCGACCATCACCGGCGACGCACCCGTCTGCATCGGTGACGTGCTCCGGTTCTCGGCCCCGAGCCTCCCGGCCGACGACGAGCTGGACCTGTCCGGCCTGACGTCGTCGCAGCGCGACACGCTCGTCGCCCAGGTCCGTGCGGACGCGGGCGGCGTCTCGGCGGCGTCGTTCGGCGCGGACAGCTACGGCGGCGGCAAGGACCTGTACCGCGTCGCGAACCTGTACCGGCTCGCCACCCAGCTCGACCTGGATGACGTGGCCACCGGGCTGCAGCAGCAGCTCGTCACCCAGATCGACCAGTGGACCGACCCCGACGGCTGCGGCGTCAGCGGCACCCGGTGCTTCCTGTACGACGACACGGTGAAGGGCCTCGTCGGCCAGGCGCCGTCGTACGGCTCGGACGAGTTCAACGACCACCACTTCCACTACGGGTACCTGCTGTCCGCGGCGGCCATCGTGGCGGACGGTTCGGACGACCTCGTCGCGAAGTGGAAGCCGGTGCTCGACCTGGTCGCCGCGGACATCGCGTCCCCGGCAGCCACGGAGTCCTTCCCCGAGCTCCGCGTGTACGACCCCTACGCGCAGCACTCGTGGGCCTCCGGGTACTCGCCGTTCGCCGACGGGAACAACCAGGAGTCGTCCTCCGAGGCGGTCTCGGCCTGGAACGGGCTCGCCCGCTGGGGCGCCGTCTCCGGCTCCCGCGCCACCGAGGAACTCGGTGACTGGCTGCTCGCGAACGAGGCCGTGTCCGCGCAGCGGGACGTCCTCGACCCGGACCTGCGGGCGTTCCCGGGCTTCGAGCACACCGTCGTCTCGCTGAACTGGGGCGGCAAGCGGGACCACGCCACGTGGTTCAGCGCGGACCCGGCGGCTCCGGCGGGCATCGAGCTCATCCCGATGCCCGCCGTCGCCGCGGACTACGTGGCCGCCGGTGGTGAGGAACAGATCGCGAAGGTGCTCCGGGAGGCCGTGCCGGAGGGCGACTACGCCGTGCAGTTCGGGGACTACCTGCTCATGTACCGGGCGCTCGCGTCCGGAGCCGAGGCGGAGGCCGCCCTCGACGCGGCACGGGACCTGCCGGCGGAGGACATCGACACCGGCAACACCCGGTCCTACCTGCTCGCCTGGATCATGGCGCGCGGGTAGCGGACGCCGGACCGGGAGCGTGGTCGGGGGACGCGCTCCTGGGCTCCGGCACACCTCCGGCGGCCTAGCGTCGGGACCATGACCACCTTGCGCGCGAAGACAACCGCCACCCTCGTCGGCCTCGCCACCGTCGGCCTGCTGCTCGGCGGCTGCTCCAACGCCGGTGCCCAGAACGGCAACCCGGTCGGGAAGGTCCCGGGCTCCGAGGAGTCCGCGACGCGCTCCGACCCCGGTCAGCGCAACAGCGCGCCGTGCGGGGTCGCCTCGAGCGCCGCCGTCGACGTCCTCGACGAGGCCGTCGGTCCGCACGACGGCACCGACGTCGTCAGCGTCACCCAGAGCGACGAGGGCTGGTACCTCGGCGTCTCGGTCGCCCCGAACACGAGCGACGACCCGAACGACGACGAGGTCGGCATCTGGGGCACCGAGGAGGACCCGACCGCCGAGGACTTCGACGGCATGGTGTTCCCGGTGAACAAGGTGGCCGAGGACGTCGTCGCCGACGAGCAGGGGTCGGCCACCGCGGCGCCGTCCGCGTTCTCCGAGACGTCGAAGGCCGCCAAGCAGGTCCAGAGCTGCATCGTCGAGGCCGTCGACCACTGAGTCAGGTCTGGCAGCGCGGGCACCAGTAGGTGTCCCGCAGCGTGAGGTCCGACTCGCCGAGGTCGCCCGACCGCACGCGCGTGCCGCAGCGCAGGCACGGCTTGCCGGCCCGGTTGTAGACCCAGAACCGCTGCCCCGGTCGGTCGACGCCCGTGGTCACGCGGTTGCTCCGGTCGCGGTTGGCGACGATGAGCCGGGAGGCCATGGTCACCATCCGCGCCGGGTCGCGCACCTCGCCGACGGGGCGCGTGGGCAGCACGCCCCGCAGGAAGCAGAGCTCGTTGCGGTAGACGTTCCCGAGGCCCGCCATCACCCGCTGGTCGAGGAGGGCGAGGCCGACCGGACGATCCGGGTCGGCGGTGAGGTTCACGAGTGCGCGGTCGGCGTCCCAGTCCGGGCCGAGCAGGTCCGGGCCGAGGTGTCCGACGACGGTGGACTCCTGGTCGCGGGGGACCACCTCGAGGACGCCGAGCGTGAACCCGACGGTCGAGACGTCCGCCGCGTCGAGCACCACGCGGGCCTGGAACGCGGGACGCCGCCAGCGCTCACCGGGGCGGTAGACGTCCCACCGGCCCTCCATCTTGAGGTGCGAGTGCACGGTGAGGTCGCCGATCCGGTGCAGCAGGTGCTTGCCCCGCGGCACGACCTCGTCCACCGTCCGACCGACCAGGTCGAGCGTGGCGAACGCGGGCACGCGGAAGTCGCTGCGGGTCAGGACCTTCCCGGCGAGTGCGGCGTGCAGGCGAGCCGCCGCCCGGAAGACGGTGTCGCCCTCAGGCACGATCGACCTCAGGCACGGAGCCGCAGTCCCTGCGGGGTGGCGGTGAAGCCCGCGGTCCGGAGCGCCGTGCCGAGCGCCGACTCGAGGACGAACTCGCCGTCGACCCGCTCCACGGACAGCTTGCCGAGTCCGGTCCGCACCGTGGCCGCGATCGACGCCGCCGCTGCCGCCAGGTCGGCCGGGTCCTCGGTGAAGGTCAGCACGCTCTTGCCACCGCGTTCGACGTAGACGGCGAGCTGGCCGTCGACGAGCACGACGAGCGCGCCCGCCTTGCGGCCGGGTCGGTGCCCCCGTCCGGTCTTCGTCACCGGGGCGGTGGTCGTCAACGCGGACGTGCCCACGGCCTCGGTGCCGGTCGAGCCGTCGGTGTCCTCGTCAGCCGCGTCGTGCGGCCACGGCAGCGCCGCGCCGTAGGGGTTGGCCGGGTCGGTGGCGGCGAGCGTGAGCGCCTCCCGCACGCGGTCCGGGTCGGCGCGCTCTTCGTCGTCCAGGTCCTTCGCGTAGGTGCGGAGCCGGTCGACGGTCGGCCCGGTGGCGAACTGCGCCGCGCCGAGCCCCTCGACGAAGTACCCGCGTCGGGCGCGGCCCGACTCCTCGAACTTCGCGAGCACCCGGTACACGCCGGCGAAGCCGCCGCGGACCCCCTCGACCTGCACGGCTCCGCGGGTGACGACGCCGTAGCGCTCGAGCAGGAGTTCGGCGGTGGCCGCGGCCCGGACGGTCGCGTCGGGTTCGGCGAGCGGCAGGAGCGACCAGCGGCCGCCGACGTCCGGCGGTCCGGACTGGGTCGGCAGCGTCGGGCGTCGCCGTCCGCGGTACGCCCGGGTGCGGGGAGCGCTGGAGGTCCGCGCCTTGCCGCCGAGCATCGCCCGGAGCGGGGCGAAGGTGTCGTTCGTGATCTGTCCGGCCCAGACGAGGTCCCAGAGGGCGGTCGTCAACGCCTTGTCGTCGGTGCTCCCGACGGCCTGGCCGAGCTGGCGGAAGAAGTAGGCGCCGCCGCCGGCCAGGGCACCGAGCACGTCCCGCTGCAGCTCGGTCGTCTCGTCCCCGGCGGCTTCGGCCAGGGTCGTCGCCGCGGTGTCGGCGAGGTGCAGGCGCACCCAGCCGTCGCTGCCGGGCAGGGTGCCGCCGCCGGACCAGAGGACCTCGCCCGTGGCGGTCAGCTCGTCGAGCATGCTCGGGGCGTAGTCGGACACCCGGGCCGGCAGCACGAGGGACTCCCACGAGCTGGCGGGCAGGGCGACACCTGCGAGCTGGTCGACGACCTGCAGCACGCCGTCGATCCCGCGCAGCCCGCCGCGGGTGCCGGGGACGCGGACGTGCTGCCACGCCGGCATGAACCGGGCGAGCGTGTCCGGGGACACCGGCTCGACCTCGTGCCGGAGCGCCGCGAGCGACTTCGTGCGGATGCGTCGGAGCACCTCGGAGTCGCACCACTCCGCGCCCTGCCGGTCGGGGCGGAACTCGCCCTCGACCAGCCGTCGGTCGGCGACCAGGCGACGCAGCGTGTCCTGCACGACCGCCACGCCGAGCCCGAGTCGACCGGCCGCCTCCTGCAGGCTGAACGGCCCGTGACTGCGGGCGTACCGGCCGACGAGGTCCCCGAGCGGGTCCGCGACCGGTTCGACGAACGCGGTCGGGACGCCGATCGGCAGCGGGACGCCCAGCGCGTCGCGGAGCCGGGAGGCGTCCTCGATGACGGCCCACCGGGTGGCGCCGGCGTGCGAGAAGGCGAGGACCCGGCGGTCGCGCTCGAGCCCCTCGAGTGCCGTGCGCAGGGTGGCGCCCGCCTCGGCCCGGTCGGTGGCGTCCGCCAGCCAGCTGCGGTCGAGGAGTTCGTCGAGGTCGAGCGCGCCGACGAGTCGCAGGACGTCGACCATGCCCTCGACGTCCCGCGCTCGGCGGTCCGGGGAGAGCCGCTGCAGGTCGCGCTCGACGCCGGCGATGACCGCGGGGTCGAGGAGTTCGCGCAGCTCGGCGCGACCGAGCAGCTCGCTGAGCAGTGTCGAGTCGAGCGACAGGGCTGCGGCCCGACGTTCGGCGAGCGGTGAGTCGCCTTCGTACATGAAGGCGGCGACGTAGCCGAACAGGAGCGTCCGGGCGAACGGCGACGGCTGCTCGGTCTCGCTCTCGACGAGTCGGATGCGCCGCCGGGCGATCTCGTCAGCGATCCCGAGCAGGGACGGGACGTCGTACACGTCCTGCAGGACCTCGCGCACGGTCTCGAGCAGGATCGGGAACGTCGGGTACTTCTGAGCGACCTCGAGCAGCTGGGACGCCCGCTGACGCTGCTGCCAGAGCGGCGAGCGGCGGCCGGGGTCACGGCGGGGGAGCAGGAGCGCCCGGGCGGCGCACTCGCGGAACCGGGCGGCGAACAGCGCGGACCCGCCGACCTCGTCGGTGACGATCGCCTCGAGGTCGTCGCGGTCGAAGACGAACAGGTCGGCCCCGGGAGGCTCGGCGTCGGTCTCCGGGATCCGTACCACGATGCCGTCGTCCGCGGCCATCGCACCGCCGTCGATCCCGTGCCGCTCCCGCAGGCGGGCCGCGACCGCGAGGGCCCACGGGGCGTGCACCGTCATGCCGTACGGGGAGTGCAGGATGAGGCGCCAGTCGCCGAGTTCGTCGCGGAAGCGCTCGACGACGAGCGTCGTGTCGCTCGGCACGTGGCCGGTGGCGGCGCGCTGGTCGCGGAGGAAGGTGATGAGGTTCGTGACCGCGCGCTCGTCGAGTCCGACGCCCGCCACCCGTGCGCGGGCGTCCTCGTCCGAGGCGGACTCGACCTCGCGCACGAAGGCGCCCGTCGCGCGGCCGAGCTCCGCGGGTCGGCCCAGGCCGTCGCCCTTCCAGAACGGCACGCGTCCGGGCTGCCCGAACGCCGGACTGACCAGGACGCGGTCGTGCGTGATCTCCTCGATCCGCCAGCTCGTGGCCCCGAGCGCGAAGACGTCGCCCACGCGGGACTCGTAGACCATCTCCTCGTCGAGTTCGCCGACGCGGGAGGCCCGCTCCCCGACCATGAAGACGCCGAACATCCCGCGGTCGGGGATCGTCCCGCCGCTCGTGACGGCGAGTCGCTGGGCACCGGGACGACCGGTCAGGGTGCCGTGCACGCGGTCCCAGACCAGGCGCGGTCGCAGCTCGGCGAACTCGTCGCTCGGGTACCGCCCGGTGACCAGGTCGAGCGTCGCGTCGAACGCCGAGCGGGGCAGGCCGCTGAACGGTGCGCTGCGTCGGACCAGGTCGAACCAGTGCTCGACGTCGATCGTGTCGACCGCCCCCGCGGCGACGGTGTGCTGCGCGAGGACGTCGAGCGGGTTCGCGGGGACCGAGATCGACTCGATCTGCCCGCTGACCATCCGCTCGACGGTGACGGCGCTGTTGACGAGGTCCGCCCGGTGCTTCGGGAACAGCACGCCGTGGGAGACCTCGCCGACCTGGTGCCCGGCACGGCCGACGCGCTGCAGCCCGCTCGCGACCGACGGCGGTGCCTCGACCTGGATGACGAGGTCGACCTCGCCCATGTCGATGCCGAGTTCGAGCGAACTGGTGGCGACCACGCAGCGCAGCCGCCCGGACTTCAGGTCGTCCTCGATGATCGCGCGCTGGTCCTTGGACACCGAGCCGTGGTGGGCGCGGGCGAGCACCGGCACGCTCGGGTCCGAGCCGCCGCCCTCGGTCTGTCCGGACCCGCCGACGAGCTGCGCCGGGGGTCGCTTCGGCTGGGCCACCGGCGCGTGCGCCGACGCCCGGCCCGGGGACTGCGCCACCGCCGCTGCACCGACGCCGGCTGCCACGGGCTCGGCCACCTCCGTCGTCGCGAGCGCCCGTTCCTCGTGGATCTCGTTGAGTCGGGCGGTCAGGCGTTCGGCGAGTCGGCGGGAGTTGGCGAAGACGATCGTCGACCGGTGCTGCTCGATGAGGTCGACCACGGACTCCTCGACGTGCGGCCAGATCGATCCGTTGGTCGGACTGGAGGTCGCGTCTGCACCGACCGGTGGGGCGCCGAGCTCGGTCATGTCGTCGACGGGGACGACCACGCGCAGGTCGAAGGTCTTCTGCGCGGGCGGCGCGATGATCTGCACGGGGGCGCGACCGCCGAGGAACCGGGCGACCTCCTCCGCCGGACGCACGGTGGCGGACAGGCCGA
Source organism: Curtobacterium sp. MCSS17_015 (assembly GCF_003234265.2). Classification (NCBI taxonomy): domain Bacteria; kingdom Bacillati; phylum Actinomycetota; class Actinomycetes; order Micrococcales; family Microbacteriaceae; genus Curtobacterium; species Curtobacterium sp. MCSS17_015. Next base: position 3,133,221 of record NZ_CP126256.1, on the reverse strand, counting down.
TGCGCTGCACGGGCTTCTCGAGCAGGTCGTCGAGGCGCTCGAGCGACACGGCGAGGTGGGCGCCGCGCTTCGAGGAGGCCACCGCGTGCACCTCGTCGACGATGACCGTGTCGACGTTGACGAGCGTTTCGCGGGCCTTCGACGTGAGCATGAGGTAGAGCGACTCGGGCGTCGTGATGAGGATGTCCGGCGGGAGCCGCAGGAGCCGCTGCCGGTCGGCTGACGGGGTGTCACCGCTCCGGACCCCGACCGTGACGTCCGGGGGTTCCAGGCCCATCCGCTTGGCGGTCTGCGTGATGCCGACGAGCGGGCTCCGGAGGTTGCGCTCGACGTCGACGCCGAGGGCCTTCAGTGGGGACACGTAGAGCACCCGGGTCCGCTGCTTCGCCGGCGGGGTGTCGGTCGAGGCGATGAGGCGGTCGATCGACCAGAGGAACGAGGCGAGGGTCTTGCCGGAACCGGTCGGAGCGATCACGAGCGCGTGCTGCCCGGTGGAGATCGCGTCCCACGCCCCGGCCTGCGCTGCCGTCGGTTCGCGGAAGGCACCCCGGAACCACGCAGCGGTGGCGGGGGAGAAGCGCTCGAAGACGTCCGTCATGGTCCGCTCCATCCTGCTCCCGACCACCGACAGCGTCCTGATCGGGGACGCGTGCTTGACAGGGCGAACAGTACCGATCTATCGTTACTGCATCGCGACCGGTACGAGTACGGTCGCGGACCATCCTCCACGAAAGGAGTCGTCATGCACTCCATGGACGACCACACCAGCACCACATCCCACCGCGGCCCCTTCGGTCGCGGACCCCGCGGGCTCCGCTTCGGCGGCGCCCGCCAGCACCACGGCACCGGGTTCCCCGGCCGTGACCACGACCACGCCGGCCGTGGCGGTCGCGGCTTCGGCGGCCCGGGCTTCGGCGGACCCGGGTTCGGCCCGGGCTTCGGCAGCGGCTTCGGCCCGGGTCGCGAGCGCCGCCGTCGCGGCGACGTCCGGCTCGCCGTCCTCGGCCTCCTCGGCGAGGGCCCGCAGAACGGGTACGCCGTCATCAAGACCATCGCCGAGCGCACCGGCGGTGCCTGGAAGCCGAGCCCCGGTTCGGTCTACCCGACGCTCCAGCAGCTCGTCGACGAAGAGCTCGTCGTCTCGACGGGCGACGGCCGCAAGACGCTCTTCGAACTCACCGACGCCGGACGCGCCGAGGTCGAGGCGAAGGCCGACGAGATCGCCGCCGCGTGGGAGTCCACGCCCGGCGTCCCGGACTCGCAGCGGGCGTTCGTCGAGTCCCTCCGCAGGGCGATGGGCGTGCTGCACATGTACCGGACCACCGCCACGGAGGAGCAGCTCACCGCCGCCACCGCCAAGGTCGACCAACTGCGCCGGGACCTCCTGCAGATCCTGGCGGACTGACCGTCCGTCCCCCGTTCAGTCGCCGATGAACGCCGCGACGTCCGCGAGCTCCGCCGCGGCGACCGCGTGCGGCAGGCCGGGGTAGCTCCGGTCGGTCACCCGGGTGTGTGCGGCCGCCCACACGCTGGTCCTGGCGGTGGCCTCGGCGGGGACGACCGTGTCGGCGTCCCCGTGCCCGAGGAACACCCGTGGTCGGACGGCGGCCAGCCGGTCGTCACGGCCGTCGTCGACGCCGGGGACCACGAAACCGGAGAGCGAGACGGCGAACGCGAACGCCTCCGGTCGGGCACGGAGGAGCTGCAGGGCCATCGACCCGCCCTGCGAGAAGCCGAGCAGACCGATCCGCGGGTGGTCGGCCGCGACGGCGTCGATCCAGTCGAGCACCGCGGCCGCGGACGCCTCGACGGCGGCGGGGTCGGCCGACCCGGGCGCCTCGAGCGGGTACCAGCTGAAGCCGGGACCCCACGGGTCCGGCGCCCGGAGCGCTGCCACCGTCCACGTCGCGGGCAGCGCCGGCGCCAGCCCGAGCAGGTCGTGCTCGTGCGACCCGACCCCGTGCAGGGCGACGAGGAGCGGGGTCCCGACGCGGTCCGCTGCCGACCGGGTCCACTGCACGACGTCTGCATCCACCATGTGGACAACGCTATCCGTGCACCGCCGTGCTCCTCCGGCACCGCACTCGCCGCCTGGCCTGGTAGGAACGGTGCATGGCATCGCTCCGCACCCCCGACCCCGATCCCGACTCCGGCTCCGGCTGGCTGTCGGACGAGGAACTCGCGACCGTCCGCCGTCGCATGCCCATCGCCTACGTCGAGGCGGTCCCGGTGCGCACCGACGGCCTCGGAGTCGTGACGGAGGTCGGCGTGCTGCTGCGCGTGTCCCCGAGCGGGTCGATCGCGCGGACGCTCGTGTCCGGCAGGGTGATGTACGGCGAGTCGATCCGCACCGCGCTGTTCCGCCACCTCGAGAAGGACCTCGGTCCGATGGCGTTCCCGCAGCTGCCGGCGAGCCCGAACCCCTTCACCGTCGCCGAGTACTTCCCGCTGCCCGGCGCCTCGGTGTTCACCGACGAACGGCAGCACGCGATCTCGCTCGCCTACGTCGTCCCGGTGACGGGCACGTGCGAGCCGCGCCAGGACGCCCTCGAGCTGACCTGGATGAGCCCGATGGAGGCGGCGTCCGACGCCGTCGCCGACGAGATGGAGGGCGGTCGGGGTGCCCTGCTCCGGGCCGGCCTCGCCTCGGTGGGCGCCCTGCACTGACCTCGCGTCCCGCGCACGACGAAGCCCCCGGATCCGATCGGATCCGGGGGCTTCGCAGCGCGGTACGAGACCGGCTTCGTTACTTGTCGTTCTTGAAGGAGTCGGCGACGCCGTGTGCAGCGTCCTTCACGTCGGTGACGCCCTGCTTGGCCGAGGCCTTGCCCTGGTCGGTCTGACCCTCGGTCTTCAGGCGGTCGTTGTCGGTGGCGTTGCCGAAGCCTTCCTTGGCCTTGCCGGCCGCCTTCTCAGCGGCGTTCTTGATGTCTTCGATCCCAGCCATACGAGCTCCTTCCGACGACGGACAGTTCCCCGGTGGACGCTCGCGCATCCGCCGGTGACCAGTACCGTACGCCGCGACGTCGGGCCGCTCGGAGGAGACGTTGAGGTTGGCGGACCGGGTCCGTCCGGACCGGGTCAGCGACCGCTGCCGGCCGGACGGGAGGCGCGGCGGGACCCACCACGACGGGCTGCGAGCGCCGCGTCGTCACGCGGGGTGCGACCGGCGGCGTAGCCGCCGTCCGACGACCACACCGACGCGGAACCGCCACGGGTGGTGTCCGACGCGGCACGGCGCGGCCCACCCCGGCGCTGCCCGGAGGCGGCACCACCCGTCGAGGCACCACGGCGGTCGTCGCGACCGGCGGAGTCGGACCGACCACCGCGGCGGGAGCCCGAACCAGCCGAGTCGGTGCCCGCAGCGGAGCGCCCGGCGGAGGCCGAGCTTCCCGAACGACCACCGGTGCCACCGGCGGGGGCGCCACGACCACGCGAGCGGCCACGTCCCTGACCGGCGGTGTCGCCGGAGGACTGGCGACGCGGCTGCTGCTGCTGGACCGCGGGGGTGGTGTCCTCGCGGTACGGGGCGACCTCGCCGACGAGCTCGGTGACCGCCGGGGAGGTCGCGGTGACCTGCTGCGGGGTGACCTTGATCGCGGCGGCGCGCATCATCTGCGCGACGTCACGACGCTCGGCGGGCATCGTCACGGTGACGACGTCGCCCGACGAACCGGCGCGCGCGGTGCGGCCCGAACGGTGCAGGTACGCCTTGTGCTCGGTGGGCGGGTCGACGTGCACGACGAGCTCGACGGCGTCGACGTGCACGCCGCGGGCCGCGACGTCGGTGGCCACGAGGACCAGGGCGTCACCGGAGGAGAAGCGGGCGAGGTTGCGCTCGCGGGCGCCCTGCGACAGGTTGCCCTGCAGGTCGACGGCCGGGATGCCCTGGCTGGAGAGCTGCTTGGCGAGGCGCTTGGCGTGGTGCTTCGTGCGCATGAAGAGGATGCGACGGCCGGTGCCGGAGGCGAGGGCCTTGACCAGGTCCTTCTTCGCGTCGGCGTCCGCGACCTCGAAGAGGTGGTGGGTCATGGCCTCGACGGGGCTGGTCTCGTCGTCGACCGAGTGCATCACCGGGTCGTGCAGGAACTTCTTGACGAGCTTGTCCACGCCGTTGTCGAGCGTGGCGGAGAACAGCAGCCGCTGTCCCTTGACCGGCGTCGCCTGCATGATCTTCGTCACGCCGGGCAGGAAGCCCATGTCGGCCATGTGGTCGGCCTCGTCGAGGACGGTGACCTCGATGGCGTCCAGGTGCACGTGACCCTGCTGCATGAGGTCGGCCAGGCGGCCCGGGCAGGCCACGACGATGTCGACGCCGCGGTTCAGCGCCTCTACCTGGCGGCCCTGACCGACACCACCGAAGATGGTCGTCGTGTTGAGGCCCATGGCCTTGGCGAGCGGGGCGAGCGTCGCGTCGATCTGCGTCGCGAGCTCACGCGTCGGGGCGAGCACGAGCGCACGGGGGCGCCCGGCGCGACGGCTGCGGGGGGAGGCGGCCAGGCGTGCGGCGAGGGGGATCGCGAAGGCGATCGTCTTGCCGGAGCCGGTGCGGCCGCGGCCGAGCACGTCCTTGCCCTTGAGTGAGTCCGGCAGGGTGTCGACCTGGATCGGGAAGGCGTTCTCCTTGCCCTGGGCGACGAGGACGTCCACCATCGGGGCGGGGACGCCGAGGTCGGCGAAGCGGACGTCGGCGGTGGGGGTGTTCTGGGTGGTCATGGTGACCTCTCGGGCCGTTGCCGGCCGGAAGGCGCGCGGTCGAGGCCGGCGCGGGCGGGAGCGCATCCGTGAGCGGTCCGTGTCCGGAGGGGAGACGGCGCTGGTGAACGGGTGCTGTCGCCGCAGCAGAGAGCCTGGCACCGGGTCCTTCCCACCGGACGGGTTCCGGGGGAGGGGAGGTGCGCGATACATCGGTGTCGGTTCCGCTCGTGAGCCACTGGGGCTCGGTGCGGGACACCGGGAGTTTCGGGGGCGTCCGTACGACGCACGAGGCGATCGGCGCCTCGAGTGATGCCAGCATAGCGGGCTCAGGGGCCCGAGCGGGAGGGGGTGTTCGCGATCGGCGTGCGAGGATGCCTCGTGCGCTCCCGGAACCCCGTCGTCCTCGCGGCCCTGGTGGCCGTCGTCGTGCTCGCCTCGACCGGGTGCGCGGCGGCCGCCCCGAGCGGTGCCAGCCCGACGGGCGCGGCCGCCGGCGCTGCACCCCGCGCGCTGCCGACCACGGGCGTGCCCGACTACCAGCTCGGCGGCGGCTACGCCCCGCCTGCCGGCGTCACCGTCGTCGAGCGCGACAGCACCGAGCGGCCGGCGGCCGGCACGTACGGCATCTGTTACGTCAACGGGTTCCAGACCCAGCCCGGGGAGCGGGCAGCCTGGTTGTCCGATCACCCGGGAGCGGTCCTCCGCACGTCGTCCGGAGCGCCCGTGTCCGACCCTGGCTGGCCGGACGAGGTGCTCCTCGACACCCGGACGGCCACGGCTCGGGCGACGATCACCGAGGTCCTCGGCCGCACGGTCGCACGGTGTGCCGACCGTGGCTTCGACGCCGTGGAGTTCGACAACCTCGACTCGTGGACCCGCTCCGGCGGCCGTCTCACCCGCTCCGGGAACCTGGCCCTCGCCGCCGCGCTCGTCCGGGTGGCGCACGACGAGGGACTCGCCGCCGCGCAGAAGAACACGCCGCAGCTCGGCACCGACGGGCAGCGGCGAGCCGGCTTCGACTTCGCGGTCGCCGAGGAGTGCGTGCAGTACGACGAGTGCGCGGCCTACACCGAGGTGTACGGCGACCGCGTGGTGGACGTCGAGTACGCGGACACCCTCGAGCAGGACTGGTCCGACGTGTGCGCGATGACCGACCGGCCGCGCATGACGATCCTCCGCGACCGGGAGCTCGTGCCCGCCGGCAGCGACGGGTACGTCTTCGAGCACTGCTGAGCGGTGCCGTCGGTCCGTGTGGTCCGCCCGCGCTACACCGGCCAGGCGTCCCGCACGGCTGCGGCCGTCTGGTCCGCCGACAGGCCGGCATCGCGCGCCGCGGCCACGAGCGCCGTGGCCGCAGCCGTCACGGTCTCCGGCACCTCGGCCGGGCGCACCACCCGGGTGCCGGCGCCGCGTGCGGTGTGCACGAGTCCGGCCTCCTCGAGCAACTGGTAGGCCTTGGCGACCGTCCCGGCGGCCAGTCCCAGTTCGGCGGCGAGCCCGCGGACGCTCGGCAACCGCTCGCCGTCCACCAGGTAGCCGGCCGTGATCTGCGCGGCGAGCTGCGACCGTACCTGTTCGAAGGGCGGCACCCGGCCGCCGGCGTCGATCGCGACGAATCCCGACATGCGGTCCACCCTAGGAGCCGTACCGTTCGCCGACCGGGACCGCCACGGGCACCGTGTTGCCCGGAGGAGCGAGCGGGCATGCCCACGCCGGGTCGTACGCGCACGACGGGTTGTACGCGAAGTTGAAGTCGAGCACCAGCTCCCCGTCGTCCCCGCCCAGGTCGGAGCCCTTGATGGTGTCGAGCAGGTAGCGGCCGCCGCCGTAGGTCCCGCCGGGGCGCCCGGCGTCGGCGTCCTTCACCGGGACGAACAGCCCGCCCGCGTAGCCGCCGTGCGCCCAGACGTCGAGGGAGCCGACGCCGGGCACCCGGACGACGCCGAGCCGGTCGAAGTGCACGGTCCCGTCGGTGCCGGTCTCGACGTCGAGGGACTGCGGTTCGGCGGACTCGACGGGCAGGCGGAAGCGCCAGGCCGGGTCGTACGGTGCGACGGGCAACGCCGTGAAGGCGGCGGCGTCCTCCGGCAGGAGCGGACTGGCCGGGTGACCGGCGAACATGGCGTCCCGGCCCTCGCGCCACAGCGTGTGGGCCGCCTCGGGGTCGGGGGTCGCCCGCACCCGACGGAACAGGTCGAAGGTGGCACGACGCCAGTCGACGGTGGCGAGGGTGCTGCGGACGCGGTCGGCGGTCTCCGTCTGGGTCACGCCGGTGAGCGTACGCGCGTCCGACGACAGCGCCCCGGACGGACGGGAGGCCCGCAGCAGGCACCCGCTCGGCTCAGGCCCGCCAGGTGCTCGCGAGGGCGCGCATCCGGAACGCCCGCCACTGCCAGATGACCCACATCCCGGGCCAGAGCGCCACGCCGAGGAGGGTCGGTCGGGTCCGGTAGGTCAGCCGGTCGCGGAACAGCGTGCGTCCGTCGGGCAGCGCGGACACCGCCATCCGGTGGCGGATCTCCATCCGGGCGAAGAGGCCACTCGTGCCACCGCCGCGGTCGACCTGGACGGGCACGCCGTCGGTCTGGTGCAGGTCGATGTCCACGTGGCTGGCGCCGCTCGGGACGACACCGAACGCCGAGGCGCTGACCGGGTGCGGCTCGTGGGGCGTCCAGTGCTCCGGGAACCCGGCGGGGTCGAGCGAGCGGTAGACCAGGAACGGCTTCGTGACGGCGACCATCACGGCGGGGCGGAGGAGGGCCTCCCGGACGGCGTCGACGGGCGCGTCCAGTTCGATGCGGAGTCCGACGTGCATGCGGCGGACGCTACCCGGACCCGCTGGGGGCGCCGGAGCGACCCGGGGACTCGTCCGCGACGGCGGCCGTCCCGCTCAGGCGTGTCGGGCGGACCGGCGCCGGGACCCTTCCGCGCGGTCATGGCTGCGCAGACGTTCAGCGAGCAACAGTCGGACGGTCGGCCACTCGGACTGGATGACCGAGAACACGACGGTGTCGCGGAGGCTGCCGTCGCGGCCGAGGGCGTGGTTCCGGAGCACCCCGTCCTGCTTCGCGCCGAGCCCGGCGATGGCCGCACGCGACCGCGTGTTGTGCCAGTGCGTCCGGAACTCGACGGCGATGCACTGCCAGACGTCGAAGGCGTGGGAGAGCATGAGCAGCTTCGCCTCGGTGTTGATGCCGGTGCGCTGCGCGGAGGCGCCGAGGAACGTCGCCCCGATCTCGACCCTCCGGTTGTCACGGTCGAGGTTGATGAAGGTGGTCGCGCCCACGACCCGGCCGGTGGGCCGGTCCCGGACCGCGAAGGGCACCATCCGACCGGCGGCCTGCTCGCTGAGCCGTCGATCGACCTCGGCGTCGACCTGCGCCGGAGCGGGCACCGAGGTGTACCAGGCACGCCAGAGGTCACCGTCCGCGACGGCCACCCGCAGGTCGTCCGCGTGCTCGTGCGACAGTGGCTCGAGCGTGACGCGGTCGCCGGTGAGCATGGGCGCGGGGACGGTCTCCATGGCACCGGATCGTACCGGCCGACCCGGACACGCCAGCTGCGCGGGACCTGTCCGTGGACGGGCACCGCAGCCTGTGGCGGACGACGTCCGGTCTCGTGTCGGCGGCTATCGTGTCGGCGTGCAGGAGCGAGGACAGCAGAAGTACCAGGTGCGGTTCGGGTGGGGCGTGTCGGGAGCGGCGCGGGTCGCCGCCGACGCACACCTGCTCGTGTGGGTGGACGTCCTGCCCGCGGCCGGTGGGCACGACGACCGGTACCCGGCCGACCACCGGGACGTGCCGCTCGGGCAGGTGCCCGACGGGCCGGAGGTCGTGCTCGGCCACCTCGGCAACGCGGCGGCGGTCGCCGGACGGGTCGCGCGCCTCCAGGCCGAGCGGGGCGACCGCTGTGTGGTTGCGGTCGTCGCGGCGGGCCACGTCGACGGTCCCCTCGGCGGGAACGCCGCCGCCGAGGCGGGCGAGGCCCCCGACGTGCAGGCGGTGCCGGAGTTCGCGGTGGAGGACCTGCTCGGTGCCGGCGCGGTGGTCGACGCGTTGGTGGAGTCCGGCATCGACCACACGTCCCCGGAGGCCGCGGCGGCGTGTGCGGCGTGGACGGGCCTCCGTCGAGCGGCCAAGCACCTCGTGACGGCGTCGGAGTCGGCCGCCGTGCTCGGGCCCGAGCGGGTGCACGCGGCGCTCGCCGTGGGGACCGACCTCGTCACGCTGCGACCGTCCACCGGGCGGGCGTAACGTCCGGCTCGACCGCCGTCGGACCGACGGCCGGAACGAGGAGGAAGTCATGCAGGCAGTGATCGGCGACACCGTCATCGCGGAGGCCCCGGAGGCGCACCTCATCCAGATCGAGGGCAACTGGTACTTCCCGCCGGCGAGTGTGAAGACCGAGCTGTTCAGCGAGAGCCCCACCCAGTACCACTGCCCGTGGAAGGGCGACACGCAGTACTGGACGGTGACCGTCGACGGGCAGGAGCACGTGGACAACGCCTGGTCGTACCCGGAGCCGATCCCGTCGTCGTTCGACCGCGTGGGCAAGGACTACAGCGGCTACGTGGCGTTCTGGAAGGACGTCCGCGTCGCCGACTGAGGTCGACCGACAGCGTGCGTGACCCGGTTCAGCCCGTCACGGTGAGCACGATGAGCGCCACGTTGAGGGCGACGATCACCGCGGCGATGAGCCAGGCCACGACCCGGGTGCCGACGGCGTTGACGTCGGCACCCATCACGCTGCGCCGGGACGTGTAGGCCACGAGCGGGACGATCGCGAACGCGATGCCGAAGCTCAGCACCACCTGGCTGATGACGAGGAGCTGCGTGGCGTCGGCGTCGAGCGCGAGCAGGACGATCGCGGGGACGAGCGTGACGAGCCGCCGCACCACGAGCGGCACCCGCACCCGGAGCAGCCCGTGCATGATCTCGGCGCCGGCCATGCAGCCGACCGAGGTCGAGGCGAGTCCCGACGCCAGCAGCCCGATCGCGAAGAGCACCCCGACGACCGGTCCGACGTTCTCGGCGATGGCCCGTTGCGCTCCCGGGATCGAGTCCGTCCCCTCGACGCCCTGCAGCGTGGCGGCGGCGAGGACGAGCATGCTGATGTTCACCCCGCCGGCCACGACGAGTGCCAGGGCGACGTCCCACCGCGTGGCGACGAGGACCCGGCGTCGCTCGGGTCCGGCCGGCACGTCGCCGTGGCGGTCCCGGGCGAGCGCGGAGTGCAGGTAGACGGCGTGCGGCATGACGGTCGCGCCGAGCATCGAGGCGGCGAGCAGCACGGAGCCGGAGTCGGCGAACCGGGGGGCGATGCCGGCGACGAGGGCGCCGGGGGAGACCTGCGCGAACAGCAGTCCGGCGCAGAAGCCGATGGTGAGGACCGCGAGCATCGCCGTGACGACCGCCTCGAAGGTCCGGGCGCCGCGGCGGTTCTGGAGCAGGAGGATCGCCATCGACACCACGCCCGTGATCACCCCGCCGGCGACGAGTGGCACCCCGAAGAGCAGGTGCAGGGCCAGCGCACCACCGATGACCTCGGCGACGTCGGTGGCCGCGGCGACCACCTCGGCCTGCGCCCAGAAGAGCAGGCGCGGCGCGCGGCGCATCTTCAGGCCGAGCAGTTCCGGCAGCGACCTGCCCGTCACGATGCCGAGCTTCGCGGAGAGGTACTGCACGACGACCGCACTCGCGTTCGCGGCGACGAGCACCCACAGCAGCAGGTAGCCGTAGCGGGCGCCGGCGGTGAGGTTCGCGGCGACGTTGCCGGGGTCGACGTAGGCGATCGCGGCGACGAAGGCCGGTCCGAGCAACCCGAGGCCGGCAGCACGTCGGCCGGGCGGGCGCTGGCCCACGAGCGGGGCGGCGGTGTCCGTCATGCCGCCAGCCTGCCAGAGAGTTCGGCGGGCCGAATCCAGGGTTTCGGCAGGTCGTCCGATCCGCGTGGACGGCCGTCCTGCGGCGCGCTCGACCGCTGGAGGCGCTGCCGGTGGTGTCGGGTCAGACCGCGGCGCGTCTGGCCCGGTGTGCCCGCACCTTCGCCCGGTTCCCGCACCGTTGCATCGAACACCAGCGCCGGGTGCCGCCGCGGGAGGAGTCGTAGAACACCAGGCCGCAGTCCGGCGCCGAGCACCGGCTGAGCCGGGCGGCCCGACCGTCGGCCTCGACGTCGTCGAAGCCGACCTCGGTCAGCAGGGCGACGGCGTCACGGGCGACGCTCGAGAGTGCCTGCGCGAGCCGGACCCGGTTCGCGCCGGCACGACGCCGACCACCCGGGAGGCTCGGGGGCACGTCCGGCAGGGCGGCGAACAGGTTGACGGTGTCGATGTCGTCCGGCGCGGGACGCGTCCGGCCGGTCCCGGCCCGCAGACCCGCGGCGACGGCGGTCCGTTCGGCGGCGGAGTCCGCGGCTGCCGGGGCGGCGGCGACGGCGAGGCGGGCGATCGCGGCACGGAGCGCACGGGCGTCCTGCAGCTCACGGGCGGTCGCGCCGACGTCGATCGGTTCGGTGTGCAGGCCGAGCCACTCGTCGAGGTCGGCCGGGGTGGCGAGCAGCTCGCCGAGGTGCCCACGCGGGCGACGGCGGTCCGGGTCGTCCGCGAACCCACCGGTGTGTGCGAAGTCCAGGGCGATCCGTCCCGCGTCGAAGAACCACGAGGACCCGGCATCGGTCCGGATGTCCTGCCCTGTTCGCATCCGCCCAGGCTAACGGGTGAGCGGCGCGCCTCCGACACGATCCGCCACTGCTGGGGTAGACGCGGCCGTCTCAGAGTGCGGACGGCGCACCCATGCGATGACGTTCCGCTCGTCGAACCGGCGCGAACACCGGGCACAGGCGAGCGGGCGCGTGGGGGTCCGGTACCGGAAGTGCTCGTGTCCGGCGGGGCAGTGGCCCACCCACGGGGCGAGCTCACTCGCGATCGGCCCGTCGTGCAGCCGTGACCCGGTGTAGCCGAGCGCCGCGGCCGTCCGGCGCCAGGTGGGCCCGTGCCCCGCCCGGGGACCGCTCAGTGCGTGCGCGATCTCGTGCAGCAGCACCTGCTCGACGTCCTCGGGGGTGAAGCGGACGGCGAGGTGCCGACTCACGGTGATCCGACGGCGGGCGAAGTCGCACTGGCCGGCGCGGGTCTTCGCGTTGTCGAACGCGAAGGCCCAGGAGCGGTCCGCCAGGTGGGCGCCCATCAGCTCGGCAGCCCGGGAACGGACGCGGTCGAGCGCGGTCACTGCTCCCCGCGCGGACCCTGGCCCTCGTCGGACCGGTCCTTCCGGGCGGCCAGACGACCCCAGAGCGAGTCCCCTTCGGTCCGGGCGGCGTCCGGAGCGCCGAGCACCCGGCGTCGAACCGGCGGGACCTGTTCCTGCGGCTCGGCCACCCGTGTCTGCGGCTCGTCGTCGGTCCGCACCGCGACCTCGCGGGCGGTGCGCGGACGAGCGGTGTCCGGCTCCGCGGCGGGCTGCGCCATGGAGGCCCGGAGTGCAGCCTCGACGGCGGTGCGGAGCGCCTCGGTCCGCTCCGAGGGCGCACCGGCGGCGCGGAAGGCGTCGTACGCGCGGCTGAGGACGGCGCGGGCCTCCTCGAAGCGGGAGAGCTCGTGCAGGGACCAGCCCTCGATCTCGGCGGCGGCGCCCTCGAGTTCCGGCCACTCCTCGGTCGCGGCGGTGTCCCGCGCCAGCGAGGCCTCGGTCGCGGCACGCTCGTACCGACCGAGGTCGTGCAGGATGTGCGCCCGGCGGATCCGTGCGCCGACCTTGTCCTGGCGTTCCCCGGTGAACATCGCCAACCGGAACACCTCTTCAGCCACGGTCAGCGCCTCGTCCAGCCGACCGAGCAGTCGGAGCAGTTCGGCGCGCTCGGCGAGGGCGTCGGTGCTGCGGCTCTGGCCGAGGTCGCGCAGGCGGTCCTGCACGACCTGGACGTCGACGGCCGGGCGGAGGCTGATCGGCGCGAAGGTGCTGCCCGGGCTGACCCCTGCGGTCACGGGGGCGGCATGACGCGGCTCCCGGGCCTGGTCGGTCCGGTCGTGGTCTCGGCGTTCGTCGGGCGGGAGGGACATCAAGGTCGAGGGTATCCGCGCGATCCCCTGAGGTCTCCGTGCCACGCGCACGGAACGCGCACGGCCCGCCCCGGTCGTCCGGGACGGGCCGTGTCGACGTCGGCGGAGGGTGCTGTCACCGGCTCCCGGCGACGGCAGCAGCGATCGAGCCGCCGTAGGCGATGCCGAACACGACGACCGCGAGGACGGCGAGGACGATCGCCAGGACACCCCACACCCGGCCGCGCCCGGTGGCGGCCGCGATGATGCCCTGCACGAGGGCCCAGAGGCCGATCACGGTGCCGATGCCCATCACGACCAGCGCGCTGCCGAGGGCACGCATGACGGCCGGGTCGGACATGAGTTCGCGCGACATCTCCTGCTGGTCGATGGTGCCGGAGCCGCCGTTGCGCATGAGGTCCTGGAACGACTGACTCGCCCCGATGCCGCTGCCGAACAACCAGCCGCCCACGGCGCCGAGCACGAGGGCAACGATCCCCAGGCCGAACGCCACGACCCCCACGGTCTTCTTCCGCTTCGCCGACCCGTCGTGGGCCTGCCAGGCGGGAGCGGCACCGTGCTGCTGGTGGCCGTACTGCTGCGGCTGCCCGTACTGCTGCTGCCCCCAGGGCTGCTGGCCCTGCTGGTGTCCGTACTGGTCGCCGTGCTGCTGCTGCCCGCCCTGGTGCTCGCCCCACTGCGGTGCGGACTGCTGACCGTACTGCTGCGTCGGCTGGTCCTCGTACCGCGGAGCCGAGCCGTGCTCCGGGGTGATGCGCTCGCCGTAGCGCGGCTGGTCGTGCTCACCGTGGCCCTGCGGGGCTGGGTTGCGATCGTCGTTGGTCATCGGCGGCCTCCTCGTGGTGTGCGGTCGCGCGCTGGCGCGGCGTGCCCCCATCCTGGCAGCGTCCCCTCGCCGGGGTACACCCGCGCCGGCATCCGCAGCCGGTGCTCAGGCGCCGAAGACCGAGCGGTTCGGCTCGGGGGACCCGACCGCCGTGGTGTCGGTGACGATCGGTGCGCCCGCGATGAAGGACCGCAGCTCCGCGCCGTGCACGACCTTGCTCGGCAGCGGGTCGGCGGAGTACCGCCGGGGCATCTCGGCGATCGGCAGCTCGCCCGGTGACCCGAGCAGCACGATGTTGCCGAACCGCCGGCCCTTGAGCATCCCGGTGTCCGCGACCGCCGCCACCGAGGGCAGCACCGACTGGAGCGTCGCCGCCTGACCGCGCGCGAAGGCCAGGCCGGCGCCGTCGGCGACGTTCACCGCGACCATGCCCGTCGGCGACAGGAAGGACGCGACCGACCGGTAGAACTCCACGCTCGTGACGTGGGCGGGTGTGCGGGCTCCGGAGAACACGTCGACGACGGCCAGGTCGACCGTGCCGCGGAGGCCGGCCGGCAGCTTCTCGAGCACCTCGCGGGCGTCGCCGTACCGCACCCGGATCGAGGCGCCGCGCGGGAAGGGCAGGGCGTCGCGGACGTGGTCGACGAGTTCCCGCTCGAGCTCGATCACCTGCTGCCGGGAGCCCGGCCGGGTGACCGCGACGTACCGCGGCAGGGTCAGGGCGCCGGCGCCGAGGTGCAGCGCGGTGACCGGTCCGGGCGGCAGCAGGTCGATCGCGTGGCCGATCCGCCGGATGTACTCGAACGCCAGGTGGCTCGGGTCCTCGAGGTCGACGTGGGACTGCGGCGTCCCGTCGACCACCAGGGTGAACGACCCCGGCCGGTGCTTGTCCGGTTCGACGACCGCGTACCCAGCACCCACCCGGAACCCGTCGAACGCATCAGCCATGTGTCCATGGAACACCACCCGGCGTCCGGCGAGGTCCCGCCCGTGGGTCAGGTGTCCGACGCTGCCGGGGTCGGTGCCCCGGTGCGGGCCGCGACCTCGCGGAGGTGCTGCGCCGTCCGCTCGGTCAGGAAGGCGCACAGCCGCCCGACCGCGAGGACCTCGGTGGCCAGGGTCATCACCTGCTCCGCGGAGACCTGCGCGTCCGACTCCCGGGCCTCGAACGTCACGGTCCACTCCGGCGAGCCGCCGATGTCGCGCTTGAGGTAGACCTCGGTGCCGGAGGTCCCGAGGCGCGCCACGATGAGCGCGGTGTCGATGAGGGAGCCGTCCCACGAGACGTCGATCGCGCGCGGGTCGGCAGCGTCGCCGGCGCCCCGCGCGCGGAACTCCGCGATCCAGCTGGACAGCTCGTCGCTCGAGAGACTGGGCATGCGACCAGGATAAGGACTGCACGGAGCACGGCCGATGAACCGGTCCGATGTGCGCCGGGTCCGACCGGCTCGGTCGATGCTCCTGCATGGACAGCCAGGAGACGCCAAGGCAGGCGACGTACCGTCGGTGGGTCCTCGGACGACGAGCGACGCGACCGCCCCACCCCACGGTGGTCGTGCCCGTCGTCCCGGTCGGCCCGACCCGTCGACGACCGCCCCGGTCCCCGCCGAGGCCGCGCCCGACGCCGTCGGCCCCGACCGCTCCGGACGCCGCCCGACGACGAGCCCCGCTCCCGTCGCGGGTCTCGTCGACGTGCTCAGCGTCCGCCCGCACCACCGCACCACGTCCGGGCCCCGCGCCCGAAGGAGCAACCCCATGTCCGCCGACACCCTCTCCGTCCCCGTCCCCGTCCGCCCGGCCCGTCCTCGCCGACCAGGAGGCGCGGCGCGACCCTCGACGCACGCGCGCCGCAGGATGGGCGCGAGCCGGACCTCCCGTCCGATCGTCGAGGACCACGAGACGGCACCGGTCTGGATGCGCGTCGTCGGCGGGGTCGTGCTGACCGCCGGGCTCGCGCTCACGGCCGCCGTCCTCGCCTGGCCGGGGGGCGCGCCGGAGGCGGCGCTCCTCGTCCCCGGGCTCGTCGCCGTCCTGGTCGGGGTCCTCGCACTCGTCGCCCGCGCCGGCTTCACCGTCACCGCCGACGTCGTGGTCCTGCACTTCCGGCCGCTCCCGCCCCGTCGCATCGCGCGCCGGCGCATCGCACGGGTCCGGGTGTCCGAGGCGGACGCCGGCACCTACGGCGGCGTCGGGCTCCGGATCGGACGGCGGCGTCGCGCCCTCGTGCTGACGCCCGGACCCGGCCTCGAGATCACCGACGACGCGGGACGGACGACGTTCGTGCGGAGCGACCGGCCGTGCGACGCGGTCCGCGCGCTCGACAGCGGGGTCGCGGCCGGGGGTGCCCGGGCGGGGGAATGAGACAGGTCGTGCGGGGCTTATACACGCCGGACTCGATCTCGGTCAAGCCAGGACTGGACAGCGCACTCGTACCCGACCTATGATGACAGTTCGCGCTCCCTGGCATCCGTGTCGTCATATTGCGGTCGACCGAGTTCCTCGAAGACGCCTCTCAGCAGGCGCTTCGCAGAACACGCCTGGTGACGCCGGTCCCGTATATGGCGGCGGGGCCCGCTCACCGATCATCCCACAGGCGGCTCCGGACCCGGAGCCTCACCGTACTCGTGTCGTGATCATCGGGTTGCGCCGAGCGATCAATCCACTCACCTACACACTGCTCGTCAGTGTCGGCCCGACGGGGCCTACCGGAGGTCAAACCCTTGGCTGCTGCGCCCAACGCATCCACCAACCCCAAGAACGGTCGCAACCACTCGCGACTCTCGTTCGCCAAGATCACGGACACCCTCACGGTTCCTGATCTGCTCGCCCTCCAGACGGAGAGCTTCGACTGGCTCGTCGGCAACGACGCATGGAAGGCCCGCCTCGCCGAAGGGCAGGAGCAGGGTCGCACCGACCTCGCGCTGCACTCCGGCCTCGAGGAGATCTTCGAGGAGATCTCCCCGATCGAGGACCTCGGCGAGACCATGCAGCTCTCGTTCACGTCCCCGGAGCTCGAGGACCCGAAGTACTCGATCGACGACTGCAAGGAGCGCGGCAAGACCTATGCCGCTCCGCTGTACGTCAACGCCGAGTTCATGAACCACATGACGGGTGAGATCAAGACGCAGACGGTCTTCATGGGCGACTTCCCGCTCATGACCGAGCGCGGCACGTTCATCATCAACGGCACCGAGCGTGTCGTCGTCTCGCAGCTCGTCCGCTCGCCGGGCGTGTACTTCGAGCGTGCGCAGGAGAAGACGTCCGACAAGGACATCTACTCCGCTCGCATCATCCCCTCGCGTGGTGCCTGGCTCGAGTTCGAGATCGACAAGCGCGACCAGGTGGGCGTGCGCATCGACCGCAAGCGCAAGCAGTCCGTGACCGTCTTCCTCAAGGCCCTCGGCCTGACGAGCGAAGAGATCATGGAGGAGTTCCAGGGCTTCGCGTCCATGGAGTCGACCCTCGAGAAGGACGCCGTCCTCACGAAGGAAGAGGCGCTCAAGGACATCTACCGGAAGCTCCGTCCGGGCGAGCAGGTCGCCGCCGAGGCCGCGCGTGCGCTCCTCGACAACTTCTACTTCAACCCGAAGCGCTACGACCTGGCCAAGGTCGGTCGCTACAAGCTCGACCGCAAGCTCGGCATCGACGCCCCGCTGTCCGACTCGGTGCTCACCGTCAAGGACATCGTCGCGACGATCAAGTACCTCGTGTCGCTGCACGCCGAGCGCACCACGATGGACGGCATCCGTGACGGCGAGCCGGTCCAGCTCCGCCTCGACGTGGACGACATCGACCACTTCGGCAACCGTCGCATCCGCGCCGTCGGCGAGCTCATCCAGAACCAGGTCCGCACCGGTCTGTCCCGCATGGAGCGCGTCGTCCGCGAGCGCATGACCACGCAGGACATCGAGGCCATCACGCCGCAGACGCTCATCAACGTGCGTCCCGTCGTCGCCGCGATCAAGGAGTTCTTCGGGACGAGCCAGCTGTCGCAGTTCATGGACCAGAACAACCCGCTCGCGGGCCTGACGCACAAGCGGCGTCTGTCGGCCCTCGGCCCGGGTGGTCTGTCCCGTGAGCGTGCCGGCGTCGAGGTCCGCGACGTCCACCCGTCGCACTACGGCCGCATGTGCCCGATCGAGACCCCGGAAGGCCCGAACATCGGCCTGATCGGTTCGCTCGCGTCCTTCGGTCGGATCAACTCCTTCGGCTTCATCGAGACCCCGTACCGCCGGGTCGTGAACGGTCAGGTCACCACGACCATCGACTACCTCACGGCTTCGGAAGAGGACGACTTCGTCGTCGCGCAGGCCAACGCCCCGCTGACCGACGACTTCCACTTCCAGGACGACAAGGTGCTCGTCCGCAAGAAGGGCGGGGAGGTCGAGCTCGTCGGCAAGGACGAGGTCGACTACATGGACGTCTCGCCGCGCCAGATGGTGTCGGTCGCGACCTCGCTCATCCCGTTCCTCGAGCACGACGACGCGAACCGCGCCCTCATGGGTGCGAACATGCAGCGCCAGGCCGTGCCGCTCCTCCGTTCCGAGTCGCCGCTCGTCGGCACCGGCATGGAGGGCTACACCGCCATCGACGCCGGTGACGTCGTCACCGCCGACAAGGCGGGCGTCGTCTCCGAGGTCTCGGCCGACGCCGTGACCCTGCAGCTCGACGAGGGCGGCACGCAGACCTACTACCTGCGCAAGTTCGACCGCTCGAACCAGGGCACCAGCTACAACCACCGCGTGATCGTCAGCGCCGGTGAGCGTGTGGAGCAGGGCGAGGTCATCGCCGACGGCCCCGCGACGGAGAACGGCGAGCTCGCGCTCGGCAAGAACCTCCTCGTCGCGTTCATGCCGTGGGAGGGCTACAACTACGAGGACGCGATGATCCTGTCGCAGAACCTCGTGAAGGACGACACGCTCTCCTCGATCCACATCGAGGAGTACGAGGTCGACGCCCGCGACACGAAGCTCGGCAAGGAGGAGATCACCCGCGACCTCCCGAACGTCAGCCCGGACCTCCTGGCCGACCTCGACGAGCGCGGCATCATCCGGATCGGTGCCGAGGTCCGCCCCGGCGACATCCTGGTCGGCAAGGTCACGCCGAAGGGCGAGACCGAGCTGAGCGCCGAGGAGCGCCTGCTCCGTGCCATCTTCAACGAGAAGTCGCGCGAAGTCCGCGACACCTCGCTCAAGGTGCCCCACGGTGAAGAGGGCACGATCATCGGCGTCAAGGTGTTCGACTCGCAGGACGGCGACGACGAGCTCGGCTCGGGCGTCAACCAGCGCGTGGTCGTCTACATCGCCCAGAAGCGCAAGATCACCGCGGGTGACAAGCTCGCCGGCCGCCACGGCAACAAGGGCGTCATCTCGACGATCCTGCCGGTCGAGGACATGCCGTTCCTCGCGGACGGCACCCCGGTGGACATCGTCCTCAACCCGCTCGGCGTCCCCGGCCGCATGAACTTCGGCCAGGTCCTCGAGATCCACCTCGGGTGGCTCGCGAAGCAGGGCTGGAACGTCGAGGGCATCCAGGAGTGGGCCTCCGCCCTGCCGGAAGCCGCGCACAGCGCAGCCCCCGGCACGAAGGTCGCCACCCCGGTGTTCGACGGTGCGTACGAGCGCGAGATCGAGGGGCTCCTCGACTCCACGCTCCCGAACCGTGACGGCGAGCGCCTGATCGGTTCCTCGGGCAAGGCGCAGCTCTTCGACGGTCGCTCCGGCGAGCCGTTCCCGGAGCCCGTCTCGGTCGGCTACATGTACATCCTGAAGCTGCACCACCTGGTCGACGACAAGATCCACGCCCGTTCGACCGGCCCGTACTCGATGATCACGCAGCAGCCGCTGGGTGGGAAGGCGCAGTTCGGTGGACAGCGCTTCGGTGAGATGGAGGTGTGGGCGCTCGAGGCATACGGTGCCGCGTACGCCCTCCAGGAACTCCTGACGATCAAGTCCGACGACATCCTCGGCCGCGTGAAGGTCTACGAGGCGATCGTCAAGGGCGAGAACATCCAGGAGCCCGGCATCCCGGAGTCCTTCAAGGTCCTCATGAAGGAGATGCAGTCGCTCTGCCTGAACGTCGAGGTCCTCTCGGCCGACGGCCAGGCGGTCAGCCTCCGCGACACGGACGACGAGGTCTTCCGTGCCGCTGAAGAGCTCGGCATCAACATCTCCTCGCGGTTCGAGTCGTCGTCCGTCGACGACATCTGATCCCTCCCGTACCGAACACGTTTCGAACTCAGCAAGAGAGAAGAACATTGCTCGAAGCAACTTCCTTTGATGCCATTCGGATCGGTCTCGCGACCGCCGAGGACATCCGCCAGTGGTCGTACGGCGAGGTCAAGAAGCCGGAGACCATCAACTACCGCACCCTGAAGCCCGAGAAGGACGGTCTGTTCGGCGAGCAGATCTTCGGTCCCTCCCGCGACTGGGAGTGCGCCTGTGGCAAGTACAAGCGTGTCCGCTTCAAGGGCATCGTCTGCGAGCGCTGCGGCGTCGAGGTCACCAAGTCCTCGGTCCGCCGTGAGCGCATGGGCCACATCGAGCTCGCCGCGCCCGTCACGCACATCTGGTACTTCAAGGGCGTCCCGTCGCGCCTGGGCTACCTGCTGGACATGGCCCCGAAGGACCTCGAGAAGGTCATCTACTTCGCGGCGTACATGATCATCAGCATCGACGAGGAGGGCCGTCACGCCGACATGCCCGGCCTCGAGAACGAGATGCGCCTCGAGATCAAGAACCTCGAGAACCAGCGCGACTCGATCATCGCCGACCGCCTCAAGAAGCTCGAGGACGACCTCGCAGCCCTTGAAGAGGAGGGCGCGAAGGCCGACGTGAAGCGTCGGACCAAGGACACCGCCGAGAAGGAGATGTCCCAGGTCCGCAAGTCCTTCGACGAGGACATCACCCGTCTCGAGCGCGTGTGGGAGGACTTCCGCAACCTCAAGGTGGGCGACCTCAAGCCCGAGGACGCCGTCTTCCACGAGCTCCAGGACCGCTTCGGGATCTACTTCGACGCCTACATGGGCGCCGAGGCGATCAAGCTGCGGCTCGAGGCCTTCGACCTGGCCGCCGAGGCCGAGGCACTGCGTCTGCAGATCGCCGAGGGCAAGGGCCAGAAGAAGATCCGTGCGATCAAGCGTCTGCGCGTCGTCAGCTCCTTCCTCGCAACCGGCAACTCGCCGGCCGCGATGGTGCTCGACGTCGTGCCGGTCATCCCGCCGGAGCTGCGCCCGATGGTGCAGCTCGACGGTGGCCGCTTCGCCACGAGTGACCTCAACGACCTCTACCGTCGTGTGATCAACCGCAACAACCGTCTCCGCCGCCTGCTCGACCTCGGTGCCCCCGAGATCATCGTGAACAACGAGAAGCGCATGCTGCAGGAAGCGGTCGACGCGCTGTTCGACAACGGTCGTCGTGGACGTCCGGTCACGGGTACCGGCAACCGCGCCCTGAAGTCCCTGAGCGACATGCTCAAGGGCAAGCAGGGTCGTTTCCGCCAGAACCTGCTCGGCAAGCGCGTCGACTACTCGGGCCGTTCGGTCATCATCGTCGGCCCGCAGCTCAAGCTGCACCAGTGCGGTCTGCCCAAGCAGATGGCGCTCGAGCTGTTCAAGCCGTTCGTCATCAAGCGCCTCATCGACCTGTCGCACGCGCAGAACATCAAGTCGGCCAAGCGCATGGTCGAGCGTTCGCGTGCCCAGGTGTGGGACGTGCTCGAGGAGATCATCCGCGAGCGCCCCGTGCTGCTGAACCGTGCGCCCACGCTGCACCGTCTCGGCATCCAGGCGTTCGAGCCGCAGCTCGTCGAGGGCAAGGCCATCCAGCTCCACCCGCTGGTCTGTGCTGCGTTCAACGCGGACTTCGACGGTGACCAGATGGCCGTGCACCTGCCGCTGTCGGTCGAGGCGCAGGCCGAGGCCCGCATCCTGATGCTCGCCTCGAACAACATCCTCAAGCCGTCCGACGGCCGTCCGGTGACCCTGCCCGCGCAGGACATGATCATCGGTCTGCACCACCTGACGACCGTCCGCGAGGGCGCCGTGGGTGAGGGCCGGGCGTTCTCCTCCGTCGCCGAGGCGATCCTCGCGAAGGACCAGAACACGCTGCACCTCAACGCGATGGTGAAGATCCGCATGTCGGGCGTCCACTTCGCCGAGGGTGAGGCGCCGGAGGGCTACGAGGTCGGTCAGCCGATCCTCCTCGAGACCACCCTGGGCCGTGCGCTCTTCAACGAGACCCTCCCGGCGGACTACCCGTTCGTCCAGAAGGTCACCGACAAGGGCACGCTCTCCGCGATCGTCAACGACCTCGCCGAGCGCTACTCCAAGACCGAGACGGCCGCTGCGCTGGACCGGATCAAGGACGCCGGTTTCTACTGGGGCACCCGCTCCGGTGTGACCGTCGCGCTGTCGGACGTCGTGACGCCTCCTCGCAAGAAGGAGATCATCGCGGGCTACGAAGTCCAGGCCGCCAAGGTCCAGGGTGAGTTCGACAAGGGTCTGATCACCGACTCCGAGCGTCGCGCCGACCTGATCAAGATCTGGACCGAGGCCACGAACGAGATCGCGCAGGAGATGCGCGACAACTTCCCCGTCGACAACACCATCAACCGCATGGTGTCGTCGGGTGCTCGTGGTAACTGGCTGCAGGTGCGCAACATCGCCGGTATGCGTGGTCTGGTGAACAACCCGAAGGGTGAGATCATCGCCCGCCCGATCATCAACTCGTACCGCGAGGGCCTGACCGTGGCGGAGTACTTCATCGCCACGCACGGTGCTCGCAAGGGTCTGGCGGACACGGCTCTCCGTACCGCCGACTCGGGCTACCTGACCCGTCGTCTCGTGGACGTGTCGCAGGACGTCATCATCCGTGAGGACGACTGCGGGACGACCCGTGGCCTCGAGCTGCCGATCGCGACGATGGGCGCAGACGGCAAGCTCGTCCGCGACCCGCGCGTCGAGAACACCGTCTACTCGCGCACCCTCGCGACCGAGGCCGTCGACGCCTCGGGCACCGTGGTGGCCGAGGCCGGCGAGGACGTCGGTGACGTCCTCCTCGACAAGCTGCTCGCGGCGGGTGTCGAGAGCATCAAGGTGCGCTCGGTCCTGACCTGCGAGTCGGCCGTCGGTGTCTGCGCGCAGTGCTACGGCCGGTCGCTCGCCACGGGCAACCTGGTCGACATCGGTGAGGCGGTCGGCATCATCGCCGCCCAGTCCATCGGTGAGCCCGGTACCCAGCTGACGATGCGTACCTTCCACACGGGTGGTTCGGCCTCGGCCGACGACATCACGCAGGGTCTGCCGCGCGTGACCGAGCTCTTCGAGGCCCGCACCCCGAAGGGCGCGTCCCCGATCGCCGAGGCCCCCGGCCGCGCCACGATCGAGGACACGGACAAGGGCCGTCGGATCATCCTCACGCCGGACAACGGCGACGAGCCGTTCATCTACCCGGTGCTCAAGCGTGCGACCCTCCTCATCGAGGACGGCCAGCACGTCGAGCTCGGCGAGCAGTTCATCGCCGGCACCGTCGACCCGAAGGAAGTCCTCCGGGTCAAGGGTGTCCGTGAGGTCCAGAAGCACCTGGTCAACGGTGTGCAGGACGTGTACGGCTCGCAGGGTGTGCCGATCCACGACAAGCACATCGAGGTCATCGTCCGCCAGATGCTCCGCAAGGTCACCGTCGTCGACCACGCCGACACCGACCTGCTGCCGGGTGAGCTCGTCGACCGGTCGCGCTACAACGCGATCAACCGGGCGGCGCTGCAGGAGGGTCGCAAGACCGCCTCGGCTCGCCAGGAGGTCATGGGCATCACGAAGGCGTCCCTCGCGACCGAGTCGTGGCTGTCCGCCGCGTCCTTCCAGGAGACCACCCGCGTCCTGACGCAGGCGGCCATGGAGGGCAAGCAGGACCAGCTCGTGGGCCTCAAGGAGAACGTCATCATCGGTAAGCTCATCCCCGCCGGGACGGGCCTCAGCCGGTACCGCGACGTGGACGTGAACGCGACGGAAGAGGCGAAGGCGGAGCGGTACCCGAACCGCATCTTCGCGGACGACTCGTCGTTTTCGGACGCCGACCTGAGCTTCGTCGACTTCGACAGCTTCTCGTCGGACGACTTCACGCCGGGTACGTACAACTGAGCGTGAGTTGACAGCAGAAGGCCCCCCGCATCCTCGGATGCGGGGGGCCTTCTCGCGTCGCGTGCGTGCGGCGGCCAGGAGGCGCGGGGCGGGTCCGCACGGGCCTCGCGTCCGGCGCGTGCCGGCCGTCAGACCGAGCGGCCCGCGTCGCTGCCGCGACCGCCGGGATCCCGACCGCTCTCGTCGGCGAGCGAGTACAGGCTGAGGACGTTGCCGTCGGGGTCGCGGGCGTCGAACCAGTCGATGGCACCGTCGACGCACTCGATCGGACCGACGTCGATGCCGAGGGCGGCGATGCGTGCGTGCTGGGCGAGCACGTCGTCGACGCCGAAGCGGACGGTGACCGGGTTCTCGTCGGCGTCCGGGTCCTCGAGGAGCTGGATCCAGATGCCGCCGACCTCGTACTCGGCGACGCCCTCGGTGGGCTCGAGGTCGGGCTCGAGCCGTTCGAACACCGCGCCGTACCAGAGGCACGACGCCTCGAGGTCGGTGACGGGCAACCCCACGGTCACGCTCGTGATGTCCATGCCTCATCATGGTCTCTCCGCACCGGGCGCGTCGAGGGGTACGGCATGCTGGGGGCATGGCGACGCTGCGTGAACGGGTCACGGCTCCGGCCCACCTCGACCTCCCGACCGCGGTCGGCGGGCTGGCCTTCCGACCGGCCACCGAGGCCGACCTGCCGGCGGTGCACGACGTGGCCGTGGAGTCGGCCGCCGTGGACGACCCGCAGACGCACCCCTCCCCAGAGGACTTCGCCCACCGGCTGTCCACAGCAGGACTCGACCCAGCCCGCGACACGGTGGTCGGCACCGATGCTGATGGGCATGTCCACGCGTACGCCATCGTCATCGCGGTCCCGAGCCGGGACACCGCCGCCCGTGTGCTCCTCGCCGGGTCGGTGCGTCCCGCGTACCGCGGACAGGGCGTCGGGCGGCGGTTGCTCGCGTGGCAGACCGGTCGGGGACGGCAGCACCTCGCTGCACTGGACGTGGACCTGCCGGGCGCGATCGACCTCACCGCGCCGCAGGGCTCGTCGGCGCTCGCGTTGGCCGCACGCTTCGGCCTGGAGCCGGTGCGGTACTGGGTCGACATGCAGGTCGTGTTCGACCAGGCTCCGGCGCGGGACGCCCTGCCGACCCTGCCCGACGGCCTGGTGCTGCGCCCCGCGACGCTCGACGACGTCGAACGCATGCGGATCGCCAAGAACGACGCCTTCCGCGACCACTGGGGATCACAGCCGATGCTCGCACCGGACTGGCACGGGTACCTCACGGCCAGGAAGACCCGGCTCGAGCTCTCCCGCGTGGTCGTCGACGAACACGGGGACGTCCTCGCGTTCACCGTGGTGGAGTCCGATCCAGGCGCGTTCTCCGCTCGTGGTCGGAGCTTCGCCTACCTGCACTGGGTCGGTGTCGTCCGGCGCGCACGCGGCCGCGGACTCGCTCCCCTGGTGCTCGCGGCGACGCTCGGCGCCGTCGCCGACGCCGGACTCTCGGCGGCCGCGCTGGACGTCGACTCGGAGAACCCGAGCGGGGCGGTCGGGCTGTACGAGCGCCTCGGGTTCGTCGCGGGTGCGGTCAGCGTCACGACGTCCACAGCGCTCTAGCACCGGCCGTCGCGCACTCGATACCCGCGGGTACCCCTGTTCTGGGTGCAGTCACGAATGCTCCGCCCCCTCCTTCTGGGACTGCTCCGGACACGCGCCCGGACGTACCGTGGTCGAGCGTCGTACCCCTGGCGGCGCCCATCGAACCACGCGGCTTCGGCGCGCCCGGCAGCAAGGAGGTACGGGGCACATGGCAACCCTGTCCGAGATCCTCATCCTCAACGGCGCCCTCCCGATCGAGTACCTCGACGCGATGACCGGCCACGAGGACGTCGACGAGCAAGCGATCCGTTCCCTCGTCGAGCAGGGCGTCGTGAGCGAGGCGCAGTACATCACCGCCCGTGCCGCCTCGCACAACTCCAAGACGGTCCCGCTGACCGACTACCCGGTCGACGGCACCGCGGTCTCGGTGCTGCCCGCTCCGCTCTGTCGACGGCACTCGGTGCTCGGCATCGGGTTCGAGGGGGAGACCCTCGTGCTCGCGATGGTGAACCCCGCCAACGTCCTGGCGATCGACGACGCCCGTGCCGCCTCCGGCCGACCCATCAAGCCGCTGCAGGTCGACGAGCGCGACCTGCTCGCCGCCTTCGACCGCTACCTGCGCGCCGATGACGAGCTGAACGACCTCACGTCCTCGCTCGAGGAAGAAGCCGGGCGCACCACCGAGCAGCAGGTCGACATCGGCGACGGGGCGCTCGACGACGTACCGATCGTCCGCTTCGTCAACCTGCTCGTCTCGCAGGCGATCCAGGACCACGCGTCCGACATCCACATCGAGCCGGGCGAGCACGAGGTCCGCGTCCGCTACCGCATCGACGGCGTGCTGCACGAGATGTCCCCGGCGCCGAAGAACATCCAGAACGGCGTCATCAGCCGGCTCAAGATCATGAGCGACATCGACATCGCCGAGCGACGGAAGCCGCAGGACGGCCGCATGTCCGTCCGCCACGGTGGACGGCAGATCGACCTCCGCGTCGCCACGCTGCCGACCGTGTGGGGCGAGAAGGTCGTCATGCGGATCCTCGACAACACGAACACGTCGCTGACCCTCAAGGACCTCAACCTGCTCGACCGCAACGCCGCGGCCTACCAGAAGTCCTACTCGAAGCCGTACGGCATGATCCTCGTCACCGGCCCGACCGGTTCCGGCAAGTCGACGACGCTGTACACGACGCTCAACGCCGTGGCGAAGCCGGAGATCAACGTCATCACGGTCGAGGACCCGGTCGAGTACCGGATGGCCGGCGTCAACCAGGTCCAGGTGAACCCGAAGGCCGGCCTGACGTTCGCGTCCGCCCTGCGGAGCATCCTCCGCTCGGACCCCGACGTCGTGCTGCTCGGTGAGATCCGCGACCACGAGACCGCCCAGATCGCGATCGAGGCGTCACTCACGGGTCACCTCGTGCTCTCCACCCTGCACACCAACGACGCCCCCTCGGCCGTCACCCGCCTCACCGAGATGGACATCGAGCCGTTCCTCGTCGGGTCGGCGCTCGACTGCGTCGTCGCCCAGCGACTCGCACGCAAGCTCTGCGATCGCTGCAAGGTGCCCGCCGTGTACGAGGCCGAGCAGCTGCACGCCCTCGGGTTCCTCGACGCACCTGACGCGGTGATGCCGGAGTTCTTCGCCCCGCTCGGCTGCTCCGTCTGCTCGAACACCGGGTACCGCGGGCGCATCGCCCTGCACGAGGTGATGACGGTCACCGAGGAGATCGAGCGACTCGCCGTCGCCCGTGCCTCGAGCGCCGAGATCAGCCGCGTCGCCCAGCAGCAGGGCATGCTCACCCTCCGGATGGACGGGTGGGAGAAGGTCAAGCTCGGTCTCACGAGCGTCGACGAGATCCTGCGCGTGGTCGCGTAGCCCTGGAGGACGACCAGATGACCGACTCCGTCTACGACGTGACGCCCGCGAGCGATGAGCCCGTGGCCGGCTGGCACCCCGGAACGCCCGGCGTGCCCGGCACCGAGCTCGGCGGACGGCGTGCCGCACGCCTCGCACAGGCCGGACAGCAGCCGCCGACCTCGTACCCGCCGGCCGCGGCGCACCCCGCGCCCGTGTCGTCCGCGCCCGTCTACGACCTCGGCGACGACCTGGCCGCGTGGTCCGCGCCGGTCGGGCAGCCCGTCGCGGTGCCGGTGGCCCAGCCGCAGGCCGTGCCGGCGACGCCGCCAGCCGCCGTCCCGCCGTCGACGGCGAGCTACGGGTACGACTCGTACCAGGCCACCGAGCGGTTGCCGGTGGCGCCCGCCGCCGTCACCACGAACCTCCAGACCGTCGCCGCCCGCACGCCGGTCGCGATGGTGGCGCCCAGCGGCAGCCCCGAGATCAACTTCACGCGGCACGCGCGCGAGGTCGCCGACTCCGACCTGATCACCGCACTCGCGCAGGTCGTGTACCAGGGTGCATCGGACCTGCACGTGACCGCGGACGCACCGCCGACCGTGCGGGTCGACGGGTCGCTCCGACCCGCCGTGCCGGGAGGCCCGTGGGCCCGCAACAAGGTCATCGCGGCGCTCAAGACACTGCTGTCCGGCGACCAGGCGGCGCAGTTCGACCAGGAACAGGAACTCGACTTCGCGTACTCGCTGTCGCCGGAGTACCGCTTCCGCGTGAACTACTACCAGCAGCGCGGCAACTGGGGTGCGGCCTTCCGCATCATCCCCACCAAGATCAAGACGCTCAAGCAGCTCGGCATCCCCGAGCACGTCGGCGAGTTCGCCAAGCTGTCCCGCGGACTCGTCCTCGTCACCGGCCCGACCGGCTCCGGCAAGTCCACGACGCTCGCCGCGCTCATCGACCTCGTCAACGAGACCCGTGCCGACCACATCGTCACGGTCGAGGACCCGATCGAGTTCATGCACGAGCACAAGAAGGCGATCATCAACCAGCGTGAGGTCGGGGCGGACACGCACTCGTTCGCCCGCGCCCTGAAGCACGTCCTCCGCCAGGACCCGGACGTCATCCTCATCGGCGAGCTCCGCGACCTCGAGACGATCTCGGTCGCGCTGACCGCCGCCGAGACCGGCCACCTCGTCTTCGCCACGCTGCACACGCAGAGCGCCCCCGGCACGATCGACCGCGTCATCGACGTCTTCCCGCCGCACCAGCAGGGGCAGATCCGTACGCAGCTCGCCGCGACCCTCGAGGGCGTCGTCTGTCAGACCCTCGTCCCGAAGGCGAACGGCACCGGCCGCATCGTGTCGACCGAGATCATGAAGACCACCCCCGCCATCGGCAACCTCATCCGCGAGGGCAAGACCTACCAGATCACCTCGGCAATGCAGGCGGGGCGGGACGCGGGCATGCACACCATGGACCAGGACCTGGCCGAACTGGTCAACGTGGGCACCATCACCCGCAAGGCGGCGCTCGAGAAGGTCCACGACCTGGAGGGCTTCGACCGGCTCGTGCAGCGCGTCGAGTCACCGTCGGACGCCTCCGCTGACGCCATCGCCGCCAGCGGGATCGACTTCGGCGACAAGTTCTCCGGAGGCTACTGATGTCCCTCGCGTTCGACTACCGCGGCCGCGACGGCTCCGGCAAGCTGGTCAAGGGTCGGCTCGACGCCGCCTCCGAGGGTGCCGTCGTCCAGCGGCTCCGGGGGATGGGTGTCTCGCCGATCGCGATCACCGAGGCCAAGGCCGGCACCGGCCTGCAGACCGAGATCAAGATCCCCGGCTTCGAGAAGGGCGTCGGGCTCAAGGACCTCGCGATCATGTCCCGGCAGGCGTCGACGATGCTGTCGTCGGGGCTGTCACTGCTCCGCGCGTTGACGATCCTGGCCGACCAGACCGAGAGCAAAAAGCTCAAGGGCATCCTCGGCAAGGTGCGCGACGAGGTCGAGCAGGGGGTGTCGTTCTCGGACGCCGTGGGGAAGTACCCCGTCGACTTCCCGCCGATCATGATCAACATGATCCGGGCGGGGGAGACCGGCGGGTTCCTCGACCAGGCGATGGACTCGATCGCGACGAACTTCGAGAAGGAGCACAAGCTCCGGACCACGATCAAGTCCGCCATGACCTATCCGGTCGTCGTGCTCATCATGTCGCTCGCCGCGGTGGCGATCATGCTGATCTTCATCGTGCCGATCTTCCAGGACATGTTCTCGAGCCTCGGAGGCACGCTTCCGTTGCCGACGATGGTGCTGGTCTACGCGTCTCACGCGATGCGGTTCGTCCTGCCGGTTCTCATCCCGTTGGTGATCGTGGCCTGGCTGTGGTGGCGGGCGAACAAGAATTCGGCCAAGGTCCGATCGGTGATCGATCCGATGAAACTCCGCCTGCCGGTGTTCGGTGCATTGACGCGCAAGATCGTCATCGCTCGTTTCTCACGCAATCTCTCGAACATGATCGCCGCCGGAGTTCCCATTCTCCAGGCGCTGCAGATCGCCGGCCAGGTCGCAGGGAATTCCGTCATCGAGTCCGCAGTGGACCGCGTTGCTGAAGCAGTGCGAAAGGGAGACACGATCGCCGGCCCGTTGACGAAGGAGTCGGTGTTCCCCTCCATGGTTTCGCAGATGGTCTCCGTCGGAGAGGACGCCGGGTCACTCGAGACAATGCTGGAGAAGATCTCGGTGTTCTACGACAATGAAGTGGAAGCCACCACGGAAGCATTGACGTCCCTGATCGAGCCGTTGCTCATCGCCTTCCTCGGCGTCGTGGTCGGCGGGATGATCGTGGCGCTCTATCTCCCGATCTTCCAGATCACGAGCCTGATCAAGTAGTAGTGGCTGCCCCCTCCACGGGGGTAGAACGATTCCGCCGCACCCCCGGTAGTGGGGGTATTTCGTTCGCATCTGCCCCCCGTTCTCGGGATTATGCGGCGTGCGAGCCCCGATTAGCTTTGACATCGCGGCGGAGCAGTCCCCGGCATCATCCCCCATTGCATTCCCCAGAACGGAAACCACAATGCACTTCGCTCTCATGGGCAAGCTCGACGCTCGCCGCAAGGGTCTCCTCCAGGACAAGGAAAAAGGCTTCACCCTCATCGAGCTCCTGGTGGTCGTCATCATCATCGGCATCCTCGCCGCGATCGCGATCCCGGTGTACATCGGCGTGCAGAACAACGCGAAGGACTCCGCCGCGAAGTCGGACCTCACCAACGCGAAGACTGCGGTCATCTCATCGTTCACGCAGAACCAGAAGAACCCGGCTGACCTGACCAATCTCGGCAACGACGGCTACACGGCGTCGACCTACTCGTCCACCGGCGTCGCTCCTGCCCTCAAGAGCGGAGCGAACGCAGCCGACGGCAAGTTCTGCATCGAGGTCAAGAGCAACGCGGGCAACGTCTTCAGCGTCACCCAGGACAGCGGCGTCAAGTCGAGCGCCTGCAGCGCCTGATCCTCCTCCGGGAGCGGGTCGCGCGGAAGCGCGGCCCGCTCCTGTCCGTCATCGCACCCCGAAGTCGAGAGGAACGTCGTGCGTCTCGTAGAGCGCCTCCGCGCACGGCACACCGAAGAAGACGGCTTCACCATCATCGAGGTGATGGTCGCGATGACCGTGTTCGCGATGATCGCAGCAGGGGTCGCCGCGGGCATCGTCTCGAGCATCTACCTGACGCAGGACAACCGCTCGCGCGAGGCTGCGCTGAACCTCGCCACGCAGGAGATCGACCGCGTGCGGAGCGTCAAGGACGTCTTCACCGTGACCAACTCGTCGAGTCCGGCGCAGGTCGGTGGGCAGCAGTACACCGTCACCCGATCGGTGAACTGGATCACGTCCACAGGCTCCGACAACGCATGCGGAGCGGGAGACGGTGTCCTCGCCTACAAGCGCGTCAACGTCGAGGTTGCATGGTCGAACGGAACGTCGAGCAAGCAGCGGTCCGTCGACATCGACACGCTGGTCGCGCCACCGACATCGGTCGCGAGCAACACGAGTTCGACGATCGTCATCGCGGTGTCGACGGCGAACGGTGCGCCCAACACCGGTGCGACGGTCGCCGTCAGGCCGGTGGGAGGCGGTGCTGCGCTCCCGCCCGCGCAACCGGCTCCGACCGACGCGAACGGGTGCTCCTACGCCGTCGACGTGAAGCCGGGGACCTACGAGGTCTCGGTCTCGAAGAGCGGGAACACCGACGAGGACTTCGCTTCCACCGCCTCGAAGCAGGTTGCCACCGTCGCCGGCAGCGTGGCCAGCCAGTCGTTCCTGCTCGACCAGCCGGCATCGGTGACGCTGCAGTACGCGGCGAACGCCAGGGCCGGGAGCAACCCGAAACTGCCGAGCGGTCTGTCCGCGTCCTTCGTCCGCGGTCAGACGGTGACGACGGTGACGTCCTCGCAGACGAGGGTGTTCCCCTACGGGTACGACGTCTACGCGGGCAAGTACGACAAGACGACGTGCGCCAACGTCAACCCCTTGGCGTGGTCGATCCCCACGACGTCGAACCTCATGGTGGACGCGGCCAGTGTCCCCACCGGGGTCGGCGGAGTCGCGGGCGACTCGAGCACGGCCAAGATCCCGATGGGCCTGATCGACGTGAAGCTCGTGGGTTCCGACACCGTCCTGGTCGCGACTCCGACTCCCGGGCCGAGTGCCGCGAACGACCCCGGGTGCACGACCCGACCGGCAACCACCTACACCTTCACCGGGCTGAATTCGAAGACCGCGACGACCATCGCCCTGCCGTACGGGACCTTCCAGTTCAAGGAAGGGACGTCTGCGGCAGCGCTCGGGCCGAACACTCCCGTCTTCGCCGCTTCCGTCGGCGCGACGAACGTCAACGTGACGGTCTCCGGAAGCACGGTGCTCTTCGATCCCCGGACGAAGGGCGCGCCGTGACGCGGCGGTGGAGAGAGCTGCGTCGACGGGTGCTCGTCGAGGAGCGCGGCATCAGTCTCGTCGAACTCATCGTGGCGATGACCCTCAGCATCCTCATCCTGACGGTCGCAGGGTCCTTCCTCGTGTCGGCGCAACGCGCGTCGGTGACGGCTCGAGCGGTCAACGACAACACGCGTACGGCAGCAGCAGCGATGAACGAGATGACCCGGATCCTGCGATCGGCGACGAACAACGCGGTGTCGACGGGTGACGAACCGCAGTACGCCTTCCAGTACGCGAGTGCGACCAGCGTCCGCTTCTTCTCCTACGTCAACACGGCCTCGACGGCGTCGCGGCCCGTGCTGGTGCAGCTCACGCTCGATCCGGTCCGACGATCGATCATCGAGACGAAGTGGGCGGGCACCCAGGTGGGTGCGAGTGATTACTACACCTTCCCCCTGGCGTCGACGCCGTCCCTGAGTGCGACGCCGATGTCGACCCGCACGTTGGCGACGTCGGTCGTGTCCACGCGTGCCTTCACGTTCACCAACGCCGCAGGCACCATGCTCGGTTCGATCGACGCCCCCCTCAGTGCAACCGACCTGACCAACGTCCGTCGCGTTGCGATCACCATCACCGCGGGAACGGACCTGTCCGACCGCCGCGCAACGACGTTGACGAACAGCGTCAGCCTCGCGAACCTCTGATCGGAGCCTCATCGTGATCCGGATCCTCCATACGCTGCGTGCTCGCGACGACGAGCGCGGCGTCGCACTCGTCGCGGTCGTCGGCGTGGGCATGGTGGTCATGATGCTCGTCGCGACGCTCGTAGCGGTCTCGTCGAGCGGAGCGCGACTCACCACGAACGACCGGGACTGGGCGCGTGCCGCGGCCGCGGCCTACGCGGGCATCGCGGACTACCAGGCCCGTCTCAATGCGGACAACTCGTACGGGACCCACGGCGAGGAGGCCGCTCCGTTCAGCAGGGACAGCGGGAGCAAGTTCTCCGACGGCCCCGGCGGCAATCCGGCCTTCGGGTACCGGCCCGAAGACCGTTGGGTGAACGTTCCCGGGCGCGACGGCACTCCGAGTGGTGGCTCCTACCGGTACGCGGTCGACAACTCGAAGCTCACATCGCAGGGTGCCATCCGTGTGCAGTCGACGGGGCGCGCTGGTTCGACGACACGGACGTTCATCGCGAACGTCCGACCGGACGGCTTCTCCAACTACCTGTACTTCACGAACTACGAGTCCCAGGATCCCTCCGTGAGCAACGAGACGGTCAACTCCACCTGCGGCGGTCAGCAGTGCAAGGTCCCCTGCACCAGTGAGTACCGGCCGTTCGCCGTCGGGACGACCTGCCAGTACATCCAGTTCGCGGCACGCGACCTGCTCGAAGGCCCGGTGCGGTCGAACGACCAGTTCCGGATCTGCGGCGCGACCTTCCAGGGCACCGTGCAGAGCGTGTACGGCTGGACCAAGGCAGGGTGCACCGGCACGACGCCGACCTTCGCGAGCAACCCCACGACGAGCTCGACGCTCACGCCGCCGGCCACCATCGCGGATCTCCGCGACTACACGCGCGAGGACCTCCGGTCGACGACGGACACGCCGGAGGGCCCGGGCTGCCTGTACACCGGTCCCACGAAGATCACCTTCCTCGGCGGAGGGAAGGTCAACATCGTCTCGCCGATGACCGTGAAGACGTGGGTGAAGGGAGCAGCCGAACAAGCGGGCGGTTTCCTGACGGGCGGCAGCCAGCCAGCCCGTTGCGGGGACGTCGAACAGCTGCACACCCCCGCCGGCGCGACGATCGACATCCCGAAGAACAACCTCATCTACGTGCAGAACGAACCGGCCGTCCGGTCGCGTGGCGGTCAGGACCCCAATCTCTGGAGCAGCTCGGAGTACAAGCGGGAGGCCACCGCGTGCGACGTCACGACGCGCGCCAGCACGGCCACGACGCTGCCGTCGAACGGGGTGGGTTTCCCCGAGGTCGGCAGCACCAACGAGGCAGACCCGACAGCGGGCCTCGGCAACACCGTGACCGATCCGTACGGCTGCGACAACGGTGACGTCTTCGTGAGGGGCACGGTGGACAAAGCGGTGACCGTCGCTGCGGAGAACTACCTGTACGTCACCGGCGACATCACCTACCCCGCGACCCGGTCGGCGTCGACGGTCCTCGGACTGATCGGACAGCGTGCGGTGTGGGTCTGGAACCCCGTCAACCAGGCCAAGCAGCCCTACAAGCCGGCCAACCGCCGGATCGACGCGGCGATCCTCGCGAACGACGGCACGTTCGCGGTACAGAACTACACGCTCGGGTCCTCTCGGGGAACACTGACCGTGAACGGATCGATCGCGCAGAACTTCCGTGGTGCGGTGGGGACCGGGAGCGGGGCGAGCGGGTACTTCAAGGACTACGCCTACGACCCGTCCCTCGCCACGTACACCCCGCCGAAGTTCCCGCAACCGACGATCACGACCTACCGCGTCGCGACGCAGCTCGAGTCCCGCACCGCCTACACCGCATCGGGGGCAGCGGTACCGTGACGATCTCGGCAGCCGCTCCTGTCCTGGTCGTGCTCGTCGGCGTCCTGGGCATCGTCGTCGGGTCGTTCCTGAACGTGGTCGTCCACCGCGTCCCCGCCGGACTCTCCGTCGTCCGGCCGGCCAGCGCGTGCCCGCGGTGTGGGCACGCGATCCGCCGTCGCGACAACGTGCCCGTCCTGTCGTGGCTTGCGCTGCGGGGTCGTTGCCGGGACTGTGGCGTCCGTATCTCGAAACGGTACCCGCTGGTCGAGGCGGCGACGGGCGGGCTCTTCGTGGTCGTCACGCTCCTCCTCCTCACGGCGCCCTGGTCGCCCGCGACCGGTGGGGCAACGGGAGCGTCAGCGGACGTCCACGCGCTCGTCGTGCTCGTCGCGTACCTGTACCTGATGGCGCTCAGCGTGGCGCTCGCGCTCATCGACCTCGACACCCACACGTTGCCGAACCGGATCGTGCTGCCGGCCTCCGTGGTGATGCCGGTGCTGCTGATCACGGCATCCGTCCTGTCCGGCGACTGGGCAGCGCTGGGGCGGGGCGCGGTCGGAGCGGTGATCCTCGGCGGGGCCTACTTGGGGCTCGCCGTGGCGGTGCCCGGCGGTATGGGGTTCGGGGACGTGAAACTCGCCGTCGTGCTCGGGCTCGCCCTGGCGTACCTCGGATGGGGACCCCTCGCAGTGGGTTCTTTCGGTGCGTTCCTCCTCGGCGGTATCTTCGCCATCGCCCTGGTCGCCGTGCGGCGAGCCGGACGGCGGAGCGGGATCCCGTTCGGCCCCTGGATGCTCGTCGGCGCCTGGCTCGGGATCGCGTTCGGTCCACCGCTCTGGGCGATGTACCTCGGGCTCCTCGGGCTCTCGTGATCAGCCCTCGACCGCGAACCCACCAAGTCCTCCCGGCGTCCGGCCCGGGCATGCACCATCCTCCGCAGAGCTCCTCCGCGGCGGCACGGAAGGAGGCCGTCATGGCCAAGAGCATCGTCGGCGTCGACATCGGCGCGGCTTCGATCCGCGCTGTCGAGGTGCAGGACGCAGATCGGGCGAAGCCGGTGATCCTCCGCTTCGCCGAGGTGCCGGTGCCCGAGGGATCCACGCGGCAGGGCGAGGTGGTCGAGCCCAACACGGTCGCGGCCACCCTCCGCCAGCTGTGGTCCGTCGGGAAGTTCCGGTCGCGCGACGTCGTCCTCGGGATGGGGAACCAGCGCGTGCTCTCCCGTGACCTGACCGTGCCGAAGGCTCCGCTGGCGCAGATCAGGGAATCACTGCCGTTCCAGGTCCAGGACATGTTGCCGGTCCCGGTCGTGGACGCGATCCTCGATTTCTACCCGACCTCGGAAGGGACGAGCGAGAACGGCCCGACGGTCAGCGGTCTCCTGGTCGCCGCCGTGAAGGACGCGGTCCTCGCGAACGTGCGCGCGGTCCAGACCGCCGGCCTCAACCCGGTCGCGGTCGACCTCATCCCGTTCGCCCTCGCGCGCGTCCTCTCGCCGTCCCAGCGGAGCGGGACCACGGCCATCGTCGAATGCGGCGGCAACACCACCACGGTCGTGGTCGTCACCGACGGCGTGCCGAAGTTCGTGCGCATCATCCCCACCGGAGGCGAGGACGTGACCCGGCTGCTGGCTGGCCGTCTCGAAGTCCCAGCATCCGCAGCGGAGTCCGTGAAGCGTCACTTCGGTATGGACTCGACCCGTGCCCGGACCCGCGACGACGCCCTTGCGGTCGCCGCGGTCCGGGAGACGGTCGGAGAGCTGCTCGCGAGCCTCCGGAACACGATGAACTACTTCGTGAACACCCACCCGTCCGAGCCCGTCGGCGAGGTCCTGCTGGTCGGCGGTGCGGCTGAGCTGCCGGGCTTCGCGTCGGCGCTCGCTGAGGCCACCGGCTTGCCCGTCCGACGCGGTGAGCCGTTCACCCACGCCGGGCTCGCGAAGTCGATCCGCCCCGAGGACCTCCAGACCCACGCCTCGTCGATCACGGTGGCGTGGGGGCTCGCTGTCGGAGGGAAGGCAGCATGAGCGAGGCGAAGATGAAGCAGCCGCGGTTCGCCGGGGCGCGTGGGCGCACGAGTGTGAGCCCGGAGCGCCGCGTCGTCGAGGAGACCGCGCAGCGGTCGAAGCGCCAGCCCCGACGTGGGGCCGGCAACGGTCCGGTCGTCGGCGCCCGTCCGCGTGCGGACCTCCTGCCGACCGAGGTGCTGGTTCACCGGCGTGAACGACGGGTCGTCGGTCGTCTGTGGGCGGGAGTCGTCGTCGTCGCGGTGGCGGTCGGCATCGGCATCGGAGGCGCTTCCCTCGTGGCGACCCGAGCGACGGACGACCTCGCGAACGCACAGGCGCAGACGCTCTCGCTCCTGCAGCAGCAGGCGCAGTACAAGGAAGTGCGGACGACCGAGACCTCGACGTCGCTCCTGGAGTCCGCACAGGCGGTCGGAGGGTCGACCGAGATCGCGTGGGGGCCGTACCTGCGAGAGGTGCGGACATCCCTCCCCGAGGGCGTCGTCATCAACGGCGTGGGCGTCGACTCGGCTTCCCCGCTCGAGCCGTACGCACAGACCGATGCGCCCCTGCAGGGCAGGCGGGTCGCCACGCTGACGCTCGACGCGATCAGCCAGACGTTGCCGACCGTGCCGGACTGGCTCGAGGCGGTTCGATCGTTGGACGGCTTCGTCGACGCGACCGTCAATTCCGTGACGCTCGAGGAGACGAGTGGCCACTACACGGTCAACATGACCATCCACGTCGACGAGCGAGCATTCGACGGCAAGTACCTCCCGCAGAAGAAGGGGGAATGACATGACCCGGAACCACCTCAACATGGTCCTGGCCGTGCTCGCCATGGTGGTGGTCGCGACTGCAGGCTTCTTCCTCGGCGTGCAACCCCAGCTCAGCCGTGCGGCGACCGACGGTGCCCAGCAGGCGACCGTCGAGCACGAGAACGCGGTGAAGTCCGGCGAACTCGCCCGCTTGCGGCAGCAGGCGAAGACCCTGCCCGAGATGCGGACGGCACTTGCCGAGTTGCAGGCCTCCGTGCCGTCGTCGGACCGCATGTCCGCGTTCTACGACGAGGTCGACCAGGCAGCGACGACGGCAGGAGTCACGGTCTCGACGATCACCACCTCGGACGCGACCGCCTACATCCCGCCGGTCGCCGAAGCGGCGTCGACCGCGACCGACGGGACCGAGCCGGCGGCCCCGCCCACTGCGACCCCCGCGCCGTCCGCATCGGCCACGCCCTCGCCGCCGGGCGTCACGACCGACGCGCGGATCACCGGGGAGAACTTCTCCGTGATCCCCGTCACGGTGTCGGTGGACGGCTCGTTCGACCAGGCGATGGCCTTCGCGACCGAGGTACAGGACCTGTCCCGGCTGTACCTCGTGACGTCGATCACGTCGTCCGCCTCCGAGCCGTCGGCGGAATCCACCGAGACGTCCTCCACGACCTGGAACTTCGGCGGCTACGTCTACGTCCTCGACATCGATGCCGACGCGTCGGGCACGGCCGCAGCTTCCGACGCCGCCGGCTGACCCCCATCCCCGCAGAACGCCCCCCGGAAGGGGTCCCGCCGCCACGCCGGACCCGCTTCCGCCGGGGCGTTCCGTGCCTCTACGATGCTGCTCGGGCCCGCGCTCGCGGCTGCCCATCTCCCTCTCGGACGTCCCCTCGGAACGGGCGTCCCTCGTCGTGCCCGGAGTCGCTCGTGTTGGTCGGTGTCGTGGAGTTCCTCGG
Organism: Curtobacterium sp. MCSS17_015; assembly: GCF_003234265.2. Classification (NCBI taxonomy): domain Bacteria; kingdom Bacillati; phylum Actinomycetota; class Actinomycetes; order Micrococcales; family Microbacteriaceae; genus Curtobacterium; species Curtobacterium sp. MCSS17_015. The sequence continues at coordinate 3,094,854 of NZ_CP126256.1, read as the reverse complement.
CTGGTTCGGAGCCGTAACCGTCCTCGTCGGTTACATCCTGTTCTCCCTCGGGAAGATCGCGAACGGCCCGGTCTACCAGCTGTTCAACCTGGTCGGCGGTGTCGCGATCGCCGTCAACGTGGCCGCGCACAACGCCGTGCCGTCCACGATCGTGAACAGCATCTGGGCCGCCGTCGCCGCCGTGGTGCTCGTCCGGATGGTCGTGCGTCGACGTCGGGGTACGGCCGGTGTGCAGCCGACGCCCGAGCTGCACGCGGAGCCGCCCACCACGACCGCGGTCCTCCCGGTGATCGGTCCGGCGCTGCGCGACCACGACCTGGTCGAGGCCGGTCGCGAACCGGCACCGCAGCAGGCGCCGACGTCCCACGTGGCGGACGCGACGACCGTCGTCGCCCCGACCCCGGGCCTCCCGTCCGCTGACGGTGACCGCACCGGCCCGGCCGTCGGCCACGATGCTCCCGCGCCGATGACCGAGACGGTCCCGGTCATCACGGCGACCATCGCGCTGGCGCTCGTCCAGGCGGCCCACCAGCAGCACGCTCAACAGCAGGGGGCCGCGCAGCGGGACACGGCGCAGCCCGAACCCGCGGACGCCCCGTAGCGGCCGGACCCGGACCCTCCGCAGGGCGCTACGATCGGCGCATGTCCCGGTGGTTGGTGGCGACGATGGCGTCCGTCCTCTTCATCGCGCTCGTCATCGCCGTGACGGGCTTCGAAGCGCTGCTCGCGGACGTCGAGGCGATCCGCCAGCCGGACGCCACCCCGTACCTCGGACCCGGCATGGTCGTCGGGGCCGCGGTCGTCGTCTTCCTGGCGACCGCGACGGGCGCGCGCGAGGGCAACCCGGTCGTCACCGGGCTCGTCGCCGCTGCGACGACCTACCTCGTGATGCTCGGCGTGGGGGCGGTCGGCTACACACTCGTCCGGTCGGACGCCGCCGAACTGCTCGTCTTCCCGGCCGGGTACGCGCTCAGTCCGTTCGTCGTCGGCGGCGTCGTGGTCGCGCTCGTCACGGTCGTCGGCGGCATCTCGGCGGTGCGGTGGCAGGCGCCTCGTCCACAGGGGCAGCAAGCGGCACCGGTCCGTCCACAGGACTGACGGGAGGCCCGCCCCACCTCCGTCCCGCCCGGTACGATTCCGAGACGGGCTGACCGATCGCACCTTGGGGGACTCATGACCGACGGACCTGACCACGTACCGGGCTGGGGATCGGTGCCGGGGGCGGACACCCTGCGCGGGGACGCCGTGCTCCCCGCCGTGATGACCGCGCCTGCGCCGGGCGGCCCCCCGTCGGGGCAGCCGGATGCGTCCGCCGGTGGCCCGGGGCACGGCCCCGGCCGCCCCCGGCGGGGGCTGCGCAAGGGTGCGGTGATCGGCATCGTCGCAGGGGCGGCAGCGCTCGTGCTCCTCGTGGTCGCCGGTGGGATCGGTTGGTCGGTCGGATCGGACAGCCACTCGGCGGAACGGCCGGTGCAGGCGTTCCTGCAGGACGTCGAGGACGGTCGGTTGTCGGACGCGCTCGAGTCCGCGGGCATCGACCGCGACACCGACGACGTGCTCCTCACCGATGCCGCGTACGCCGAGGCGGGCGACAAGATCACGGCGCACCGGATCACCTCCGTCGACGAAGGTGACGACCGGGCGACCGTGCGAGTGCTGCTGACCCAGGCCGGCCGGAGCGTGCCGGCCACCTTCGAACTCGAGCGCACCGGCACCGACTGGGGCGTGTTCCCCGTCTGGGAGCTGCAGCCGCCGTCCCTCGGTTCGGTCGAGGTCGTCGTGCAGGGGCCGACCCGCAGCGGGGTGCAGGTCGCCGGGGCCCAGGTGACGACCGGTGACCTGGGTGCGGTCGCGCTGCGGGCGTTCCCCGGCTCCTACGAGGTCTCGGCCGACGGTGGGAAGTGGTTCACGGCAGATGCGTCGACGGCTGCCGTCCGGGGGTTCGGGACCCCAGGGACCCCCGTCGTGCTCGCCACGACCCTGACGGACGCGGGCCAGCAGGCGGCGAGCAAGGCGGTCGACTCGTGGGTGGACGGCTGTGTGGCATCGCCCACGGCCACGCCCGACGGGTGCAGCTTCTACGCGTACGGCGAGAACCCGGCGAACACCTACACGAACCAGAAGTGGACGCTCGACGCCCGTCCGGCCGTCGGGGTCGGCGCGTGGTCGTCGAAGGGATGGCTGGTCGAGACGCGCTCCCCGGGCTCCGCGAGCTTCACGGCGGACTTCACCGGCCCGGCCGGGCGCGGGAGGGCGACGGCCGGTCCGATCGACGTCAACGCGTCGGGGTGGATCACGGGCTTCGACGACGACGGCGCCACCTTCGTTCCCGCCGTCGCCAACGGCAGCAGCGACTCCGGCTCCTGAGCATCCCGTTCCCCGCAGCGACGCCGTTCTCGCCCTGGGTGGACGGCGTGGTGCCGGGGCTGCCGCGGATTGATTTCAGCGGGTCCGACGGCTAGGCTCTTCTGGGTGTGCGCCTTCGGGCGCGCCCAGATCCTGCAGGCCTCCGGCCTCCTGATCACTCCATCCCCAGTCTTCCCCGCCGTCAGGCGGTGGTCCGTGTGGGATGAGGAAGCCGACGGACCGCGTCGGCCAGAGAGCACGAGCGAAGAACCAGGAGAACAGTTGCCTACCATCCAGCAGCTCGTTCGCAAGGGTCGTACGCCGAAGGTCGTCAAGACCAAGGCGCCCGCCCTGAAGGCGAACCCCCAGCAGCGTGGCGTGTGCACCCGCGTCTACACCACCACCCCGAAGAAGCCGAACTCGGCACTGCGCAAGGTCGCTCGTGTCAAGCTCTCGAACGGCACCGAGGTCACGGCCTACATCCCCGGTGAGGGCCACAACCTGCAGGAGCACTCGATGGTGCTCGTCCGCGGCGGTCGTGTGAAGGACCTCCCGGGTGTCCGCTACAAGATCATCCGTGGTGCCCTGGACACCCAGGCCGTCAAGAACCGTAAGCAGGCTCGTAGCCGCTACGGTGCGAAGAAGGGTTGAGTTAGATGCCTCGTAAGGGTCCCGCCCCGAAGCGCCCCGTCGTCGCCGATCCGGTCTACGGCGCTCCCGTCGTCAGCCAGCTCGTCAACAAGATCCTCCTCGACGGCAAGAAGGGCCTCGCCGAGCGCATCGTCTACGACGCACTCGAAGGGGTCTCCTCCAAGAACGGCCAGGACGCCGTCACGACGCTCAAGAAGGCGCTCGACAACGTCCGTCCGACCCTCGAGGTCCGCAGCCGCCGCGTCGGTGGCTCGACCTACCAGGTCCCGGTCGAGGTCAAGCCGCACCGTGCGAACACGCTCGCGCTGCGCTGGCTGACCTCGTACGCCAAGGCCCGTCGCGAGAAGACGATGACCGAGCGTCTCATGAACGAGATCCTCGACGCGTCGAACGGTCTCGGTGCCGCGGTCAAGCGCCGTGAGGACACCCACAAGATGGCCGAGTCGAACAAGGCCTTCGCGCACTACCGCTGGTAGTCATCCGGCACCGTCCGGGTGCCTCGGTCAACAGCCGAGGCACCCGGACGGCCGCCACCCTCTCCTACAACTCTCTCGGAGGAACCCTGTGGCACAGGACGTGCTCACCGACCTGAACAAGGTCCGCAACATCGGCATCATGGCGCACATCGACGCCGGCAAGACCACGACCACCGAGCGCATCCTGTTCTACACGGGCATCACGCACAAGATCGGTGAAGTCCACGACGGCGCAGCCACCATGGACTGGATGGCGCAGGAGCAGGAGCGCGGCATCACGATCACGTCGGCCGCGACGACGTGCTTCTGGGACAACAACCAGATCAACATCATCGACACCCCGGGTCACGTGGACTTCACGGTCGAGGTGGAGCGTTCGCTCCGCGTCCTCGACGGTGCGGTCGCCGTCTTCGACGGCAAGGAGGGCGTCGAGCCCCAGTCCGAGACCGTGTGGCGTCAGGCGGACAAGTACAACGTCCCCCGTATCTGCTTCGTCAACAAGATGGACAAGCTCGGTGCGGACTTCTACTTCACCGTCGACACGATCATCAACCGCCTCGGTGCGGAGCCGCTCGTGCTCCAGCTCCCGATCGGTGCCGAGAACGACTTCGTGGGCGTCATCGACCTGATCGAGATGCACGCCAAGGTCTGGCCGGGCGATGCCAAGGGTGACGTCACCATGGGCGCCCAGTACGAGGTCCAGGAGATCCCCGCGGACCTCAAGGACCGCGCCGAGGAGTACCGCGCCAAGCTCGTCGAGCGTGTCGCGGAGACCGACGACGCGCTGCTCGAGAAGTACTTCGGCGGCGAGGAGCTCACCAAGGAAGAGATCAAGGCTGCGATCCGCAAGCTGACGATCAACTCCGAGGTCTACCCGATCCTCTGCGGCTCGGCCTTCAAGAACCGTGGCGTGCAGCCGATGCTCGACGCGGTCATCGACTACCTGCCGTCGCCGCTCGACGTCCCGCCGATGATCGGCCACGACGTCAAGGACGAAGAGGTCGAGATCATCCGCAAGCCGGATGCCACCGAGCCCTTCTCGGCGCTTGCGTTCAAGGTCGCGGTGCACCCGTTCTTCGGTCGCCTCACCTACGTCCGCGTGTACTCCGGTCACATCGACTCCGGCGCCCAGGTCATCAACTCGACCAAGGGCCGCAAGGAGCGCATCGGCAAGATCTTCCAGATGCACTCCAACAAGGAGAACCCGGTCGACTCGGTCACCGCCGGCCACATCTACGCGGTCATCGGTCTCAAGGACACGACCACGGGTGACACCCTGTGCGACCCGTCGAACCAGGTCGTCCTCGAGTCGATGACGTTCCCGGAGCCGGTCATCGAGGTCGCGATCGAGCCGAACACCAAGGCCGACCAGGAGAAGCTCTCCACCGCGATCCAGAAGCTCGCCGAAGAGGACCCGACGTTCCGCGTCGAGCTCAACGCCGAGACCGGTCAGACGACGATCAAGGGCATGGGCGAGCTCCACCTCGACATCCTCGTCGACCGCATGAAGCGCGAGTTCAAGGTCGAGGCGAACGTCGGCAAGCCGCAGGTGGCCTACCGCGAGACCCTGACCAAGGTCGTCGAGCGCTACGACTACACCCACAAGAAGCAGACCGGTGGTTCCGGTCAGTTCGCGAAGGTGCAGATCGCGCTCGAGCCGATGCCCGTCACCGCTGAGAAGGTGTACGAGTTCGAGAACGCCGTCACCGGTGGCCGCGTCCCGCGCGAGTACATCCCCTCGGTCGACGCTGGTATCCAGGACGCGATGCAGGTGGGCGTGCTCGCCGGCTTCCCGACCGTGGGTGTCAAGGCCATCCTCAAGGACGGTGCGGCGCACGACGTCGACTCGTCCGAGATGGCGTTCAAGATCGCCGGCTCGATCGCGTACAAGGAAGCGGCTCGCAAGGCCGGTCCCGTGCTGCTCGAGCCGATCATGGCCGTCGAGGTCCGTACGCCCGAGGAGTACATGGGCGACGTCATCGGCGACCTGAACTCGCGTCGTGGTCAGATCTCCGAGATGACCGATGCGTCGGGCGTCAAGGTGGTCCGCGCGAGCGTCCCGCTGTCCGAGATGTTCGGGTACGTGGGCGACCTGCGCTCCAAGACCTCTGGTCGTGCTGTCTTCTCCATGGTGTTCGAGACCTACAACGAGGTCCCGCGCAACGTGGCGGACGAGATCATCCAGAAGAGCACCGGGGCCTGACGCTCCCGCGTCATCCCCAGGCGAGGGTGCCCGGCGACGGGCCCCTCGTCACCAAGTAAAGTAGAGACACACACACCGCGCGCCAACAGTGCAGGGCCGACCAAGGTCCTGCCGGGGGCGACGCATCCGAGTCCTGAGGAGGACCCACAGTGGCCAAGGCCAAGTTCGAGCGGACCAAGCCGCACGTCAACATCGGAACCATCGGTCACGTCGACCACGGCAAGACCACGCTCACGGCGGCGATCACCAAGGTTCTGCACGACCAGTACCCGGACCTCAACGAGGCCCGTGACTTCGCGCAGATCGACAACGCTCCCGAAGAGCGTCAGCGCGGCATCACGATCAACATCTCGCACGTCGAGTACCAGACCGACAAGCGCCACTACGCGCACGTCGACGCTCCTGGTCACGCCGACTACGTGAAGAACATGATCACCGGTGCGGCCCAGATGGACGGCGCGATCCTCGTGGTCGCCGCCACCGACGGCCCGATGCCCCAGACGCGTGAGCACGTGCTGCTCGCCCGCCAGGTCGGCGTCCCGTACATCGTCGTCGCGCTGAACAAGGCCGACATGGTGGACGACGAGGAGATCCTGGAGCTCGTCGAGCTCGAGGTCCGCGAGCTGCTCGGCTCGCAGGAGTTCGACGAGGACGCCCCCGTCGTGCAGGTCTCGGCGCTCAAGGCGCTCGAGGGCGACGAGAAGTGGGTCAAGTCCGTCCAGGACCTGATGGCCGCCGTCGACGAGAACGTCCCGGACCCGGTGCGCGCCACCGACCAGCCGTTCCTCATGCCGATCGAGGACGTCTTCACGATCACCGGTCGTGGCACCGTCGTCACCGGTCGTGTCGAGCGCGGTGAGCTCGACATCAACTCCGAGGTCGAGATCGTCGGCATCAAGGCGACCCAGAAGACCACGGTCACCGGCATCGAGATGTTCCGCAAGCTGCTGGACAAGGCAGTCGCCGGTGACAACACCGGTCTGCTCATCCGTGGCCTCAAGCGCGAGGACGTCGAGCGCGGCCAGGTCGTCGTGAAGCCGGGTTCGGTCACGCCGCACACCGAGTTCACCGCGAACGCGTACATCCTGAACAAGGAAGAGGGCGGTCGTCACAACCCGTTCTACGCGAACTACCGTCCGCAGTTCTACTTCCGCACCACGGACGTCACCGGCGTCATCACGCTGCCCGAGGGCACCGAGATGGTCATGCCCGGTGACACCGTCGCCATGACCGTCGAGCTGATCCAGCCGATCGCCATGGAAGAGGGCCTCCGTTTCGCCATCCGCGAGGGTGGTCGTACGGTCGGTGCCGGTACGGTCGAGAAGATCATCAAGTAACTCCGGTTGCTGCGTCAGCGGGGTCGGGCCTTCGGGTCCGGCCCCGCTTCCGTGTTCCCGGACCGCCGTCCGGGGTACGTTCCTGCCGCCGACGGCAGTGCCGATGGTGTTGCATCGAGGACGTGACACGTCTTCGCCGCTCCTCGACCAAGGGTCGCGGGTACCACCGCGTCCGCAGTGGCAAGGGCTTCTCCTACCGCGACCCGCACGGCACGACGGTGACGGACCCCGAGGTACGCCAGCGCCTCGAGGACCTCGTCATCCCGCCGGCATGGGACGACGTCTGGATCTCGCCGTACGACAACGGCCACATCCTGGCCACCGGGATCGACGGCGCCGGACGCCGGCAGTACATGTACCACCCGTCCTGGCGCGACCGGATGGACAAGATCAAGTACGACCGTGCGTTGGCGCTGGCCGAGTCCCTCCCGGCCGCCCGACGCATGGTCACGCAGGACCTCCGCCGCCCGGAGCCGGACCGCCGACGGGCGCTGGCTGCCGCGTTCCGGATGCTCGACCAGGGGTCCCTGCGCGTCGGCTCCGAGCGCTACGCCACCGAGCACGGCAGCCACGGCCTGTCCACCCTGCTCTGCACGCACGCCCACATCTCCGGCGACGACATCGAGCTGGAGTTCCCCGGCAAGAGCCACCAGGCGTGGTCCTCGACGATCCACGACGCCGACCTCGCCCGTGTCCTGGTCGGGATGAAGCGCCGCGGGCCGACCGCGCGCCTGCTGTCGTTCCGTGAACGGCGCGGCGACGACTGGCAACCGGTGACGGCCGAGGACATCAACGCGTACGTCAAGGAGCGCGCGGGGGAGGACTTCACCGCCAAGGACTTCCGCACGCTGCACGGCACGGTCGCGGCCGCGGTCGACCTGGCCCAGACCGGCGTCCTGTCCAGTCAGGCCAAGCGCAAGAAGGCGATCTCGCACGCGGTGAAGGCCGCCAGCGAGGTCCTGGGCAACACCCCGACCGTCGCCCGTCAGAGCTACATCGACCCGCGGCTCCTGGATGCGTACGAGCACGGCGAGACCATCGACCCGACCCGGTTGCACGCGGCCGAGGCCGAGGTCCGGGCACTCCTGTACCGCCAGTGACGTGATCGGTCGCCCGCGGTTCCCGGATGACGTAGCGTTGGTGGTCGTGCCCGCCCACCCCACGAGGCACGGAAGGACCCATCAGTCGTGACCGACGAGTGCATCCACGGTTTCCCCATCGAACTCTGCGACATCTGCTCCCCCCGGCAGCGTGATCCGGAGACCATCACGAAGACCCCGACGCCGCGGCGGACCCGTGTGACGACGTCCCTGCGGTCCGCCCCGACGAACGCGAACGGGAAGCCCGTCGAGCCGACGCTCCCCGCCACCCGCGACTTCGCGGCACTCCGGGCCCACCACGTCACACACGTGGACAACCTCGCGTCCATCGTCGCCGAGGGCGCGATCCTCGCCGCCGACCAGGCGGCGCCGTCCGTCGACGTCAGCTCCGCCGCCACCCGGGAGGCCCGTGGTGCGGCCACCGCACCCGACGGTTCCAGCGTGGCCGGCCACGTCCCGTTCACCCTGTCGCCCGACGCCCGCCGCTGGGACGAGCTCCGTTCCGGCGCCGAGGAGGGCCGTTGGTCGGACGCCGCCCGGCGCACCCGCGCGACCGAGTACGTCGTCCTCGTGGTCCCGACGACCGCGTTCGGTGCCTCCGTGATCCTGGCGGACACCGACGCCGACGACCCGGACGTGCGGTTCGCCGTCGGGCCGGAGGCAGCGACCAACCTGCTCCGCCGGACCGACATCACGGACCCGTCGATGCACGGCGTCGAGCTGCTCGCCGGCCCCCGGGTGCCGCTGTCCTCGGTCGCCCTGGTGGGTGTCCCGAACGACAAGGTCCGCCAGCAGGTGAAGGCCGTCTTCGCCGAGCAGGGTGGGGCCGCGCCCCGCGTGGCGGTCTTCCCGCCGTGGTTCGTCCCGCCGCTGCCCGAGGACTGACGCCGGACCGCCAGGACGTGCGAACGCCCCGGATCCCCACGAGGGACCCGGGGCGTCGTCGTCCCGGCGGGCGGCTCAGCCGTGCCGGCGCGAGCGGGCGTACAGCACGATGCCGGCGACGACCGACACGTTGAGCGACTCCACACGGTCGTCGATCGGGACCGAGACCGTCTGCGTGGCGAGGTCCTGCAGGACGTCCGAGGCACCAGTCTTCTCCGCACCGAGCAGCAGTGCGACGTCCTCGTCGAGGGCGCCGAGGGACTCCGGCGACAGTGAGCCGTCCATGTCGACGTCGACGACACGGAGGCCGGATTCGCCGAGCCACCGTGCGACGCGCTCCCGGGTCTCGAGCAGGACCGGCACCGAGAACACGTGCCCGCGGCTGGCGCGGACGACACGGCGGTCGGCGATGGTCGCGAGGTCGCTGTCGACCAGGACGACGCCGCGCGCGCCGAGACCGACCGCGGTCCGGACGATCGCGCCGATGTTGCCGACGATCTTCACGCCGTCGAGGACGAGCACGTCCCCGGCTCCCTCGGCGAGGGCGGAGAACCGGGCGGGGGCGGGGACGGACGCGACACCGAACACCTTCGGGCGCTTCTCGGAGCGGAACACCTTGGTGAGCACGGCCGGGTCCACCAGTCGGACCGGGACTCCGTGCTCACCGCACAGGGCGGTGAGGTCGGCGGGGAACTCGCGGGTCGATTCGCCGTACACCTCGACGAACCGGACGCCGGCGCGGAGTGCTTGCACGAGGGGCTCGGGGTCCTCGACGATCGCGGTGCGGACGGTTCCGCGAGCCGGCTTGGCGAGGTCGGCGAGCCGCTGCACCGCTGGGTCGGACGGGTCGGTGAGCACTTCGTGTTCCGGCATGGGCGAAGGCTAGCAGCGCGTCGGACGCCCGCCGGGGGCTGCGTCACCGCCCCGCGCAGGACGTGCGTCGACCGCCGCGCGGAGGGCGAGCCTCCAGGCTCGGTCAGGGCGGCCGGGGAGGCCCGTGGCGGGCCTCCCGACACGCCGCGCAGAGCGCGACACGCCCGGGTTGCACGGATGCGGGGCCTATGCGAGACTTGTCCGGTTCCGAAATCCCGAGGCGCACGCGCCCGCGGGGTCACTGCTCTGGCAGTGCACAACCCCCTTGTTCAGCAGGGCTGGGTTGGGCCGCAGGCAGCAGAACACGATCGACATCCTCCAGCACCACCGTGCGGCACGACAGTGCAGCGCGATCCGGTGCGCGGGTGACGACATGCCCACGCGGGTGCCCCTGGTACTCGCGCGGTTGACAGGAGAACAGCGGTCATCCCCTGCGGATGGAGCCGGTGGTTCACGCAAACAGCCGGGCACGCGACAGCGGAGCCCCGGCGGCGTCAGGCGGCCTGAGGGTGCGCGGCGCAGAGAGGACAGGAAAACACATGGCGGGACAGAAGATCCGCATCCGGCTCAAGTCGTACGACCACGAGGTCATCGACACGTCGGCCCGGAAGATCGTCGACACGGTGACCCGTGCCGGTGCGACCGTGGTCGGCCCGGTGCCGCTCCCCACCGAGAAGAACGTGATCCCCGTGATCCGTTCCCCTCACAAGTACAAGGACTCGCGCGAGCACTTCGAGAAGCGCACGCACAAGCGGGTCATCGACATCGTCGACCCGACGCCGAAGGCCGTCGACTCGCTCATGCGACTCGACCTCCCGGCGGACGTCAACATCGAGATCAAGCTGTAAGGGGGCTGGAACTCATGGCGAACTCAACCAAGACCGTCAAGGGCCTCCTCGGCAAGAAGCTCGGGATGACCCAGGTGTGGGACGAGAACAACAAGTTCATCCCCGTCACCGTGATCGAGGTCGGCCCGAACGTGGTCACCCAGATCCGCAACGTCGAGCGCGACGGCTACGAGGCGATCCAGATCGCCGCGGGCCAGATCGACCCCCGCAAGGTGAACAAGCCGGCCGCTGGCCACTTCGAGGCCGCCGGGGTCACCCCGCGCCGCACGCTCACCGAGATCCGGACGAACGACTCCGCCGAGTACACGCTCGGCCAGGAGCTCACGGTCGACCTGTTCGAAGCGGGCCAGAAGGTCGACGTCGTCGGCACCAGCAAGGGCAAGGGCTTCGCCGGTGTCATGAAGCGTCACGGCTTCGCCGGTGTCTCCGCCTCGCACGGTTCGCACCGCAACCACCGCAAGCCCGGTTCGATCGGCGCCTCCTCGACCCCGTCGCGTGTCTTCAAGGGCATGCGCATGGCCGGTCGGATGGGTGGCGACCGCGTGACCGTCCTCAACCTCACGGTCCACGCCGTCGACGCCGAGAAGGGTCTGCTGCTCGTCAAGGGCGCCGTCCCCGGTGCTCGTGGCCGTTCCGTCTTCGTCCGCACCGCCGTGAAGGGTAAGTGATCATGGCCACCACGACCGCAACCACGATCGACGTCCTCGACGCGACCGGAGCCGTCGCCGGGAGCATCGAGCTCCCCGCCGAGCTCTTCGACGTCGAGACGAACGTCCCGCTGATCCACCAGGTCGTCACCGCGCAGCTCGCCGCCGCGCGTCAAGGCACCCACAAGACCAAGAACCGTGGCGAAGTCCGCGGTGCCGGTCGCAAGCCGTTCAAGCAGAAGGGCACCGGCCGCTCCCGTCAGGGTTCGGTCCGCGCTCCGGAGCACACCGGCGGTGGCGTCGTCCACGGACCGACCCCGCGTGACTACTCGCAGCGCACCCCGAAGAAGATGATCGCCGCAGCCCTGCTCGGCTCGCTCTCGGACCGTGCCCGCGGTGGCCGCATCTCCGCTGTGGAGGGCTTCGTCGCGGCCGAGCTGCCGTCGACCAAGACCGCCCGCACGCTGCTCGAGAAGGTCGCGCCCGTCAAGCACGTGCTCGTCGTGCTCGAGTCGGGCGACGAGCTCACGCTCAAGAGCGTCCGCAACCTGCCGAACGTCCACGCGCTCTCGTACGGCCAGCTGAACGCCTACGACGTCCTCCGTGCGGACGCCGTCGTCTTCAGCAAGAGCGCCCTCGACGCCTTCATCGCGTCGAAGACCGCGAAGGAGATCACCGCATGAGCGGCTTCAACAAGGACCCGCGCGACATCATCATCTCGCCGGTCGTGTCGGAGAAGAGCTACGGCCTCATCGACCAGGGCAAGTACACGTTCCTCGTGGACCCCCGTGCGAACAAGACCGAGATCAAGCTCGCCATCGAGAAGATCTTCGACGTCAAGGTCGCCGGCATCAACACGCTGAACCGTCCGGGCAAGACCCGCCGGACCAAGTTCGGGATCGGCAAGCGCAAGGACACCAAGCGCGCCATCGTGACGCTCAAGTCCGGTTCGATCGACATCTTCACGGCTGTCGGCTGAGGACCAGAGGGATAAATCATGGCTATTCGTAACTACAAGCCCACGACCCCCGGTCGTCGCGGCTCCTCGGTCGCCGACTTCGCCGAGATCACCCGTTCGACCCCGGAGAAGTCCCTGCTCCGTCCGCTGCCGAAGACCGGTGGCCGGAACAGCTCGGGTCGCATCACGACGCGTCACATCGGTGGTGGCCACAAGCGCCAGTACCGCGTGATCGACTTCCGTCGTGCCGACAAGGACGGTGTCGACGCCAAGGTCGCGCACATCGAGTACGACCCGAACCGCACGGCGCGCATCGCGCTCCTGCACTTCGTGGACGGCACCAAGCGCTACATCATCGCGCCGAACAAGCTCAAGCAGGGCGACGTCGTCGAGACGGGCCCCGGCGCGGACATCAAGCCGGGCAACAACCTGCCGCTGCGCAACATCCCCGTCGGTACCGTGATCCACGCGATCGAGCTCCGCCCGGGTGGCGGCGCGAAGATGGCCCGGTCCGCCGGTGCCTCGGTGCGTCTCGTCGCCAAGGACGGCCCCTACGCGCAGCTCCGTCTGCCGTCGGGCGAGGTCCGCAACGTCGACGCCCGCTGCCGCGCGACGATCGGCGAGGTCGGCAACGCCGAGCAGTCGAACATCAACTGGGGCAAGGCCGGCCGCATGCGCTGGAAGGGCGTCCGCCCGACCGTGCGTGGTGTCGCGATGAACCCGGTCGACCACCCGCACGGTGGTGGTGAGGGCAAGACGTCCGGTGGTCGTCACCCGGTCAGCCCCTGGGGCCAGGCCGAGGGCCGCACGCGCAAGCCCAACAAGCCGAGCGACAAGCTCATCGTCCGTCGCCGTAACGCCGGCAAGAAGCGCAAGTAGGAGTTCCGAAGATGCCACGCAGTCTGAAGAAGGGCCCCTTCGTCGACGAGCACCTGCTCCGCAAGGTCGTCACGCAGAACGAGGCCAACACCAAGAACGTGATCCGTACCTGGTCGCGTCGGTCGATGATCGTCCCGAACATGCTCGGTCACACCATCGCGGTGCACGACGGCCGCAAGCACATCCCGGTGTTCGTCACCGAGTCGATGGTCGGTCACAAGCTCGGCGAGTTCGCGCCGACCCGCACCTTCCGCGGCCACGTGAAGGACGACAAGAAGGGCCGTCGCCGCTAAGGCGGCGACGAAGAGGAGGAACGAAATGGTGGAGTCGATCGCACGCGTGCGACACATCCGCGTCACGCCTCAGAAGGCCCGTCGCGTCATCCAGCTGATCCGCGGCAAGCAGGCCCACGAGGCGCTCGCCATCCTGAAGTTCGCCCCCCAGGGCGCTTCGGAGCCCGTGTACAAGCTGGTCGCCTCGGCGATCGCCAACGCACGTGTCAAGGCGGACTCGACGAACAGCTTCCTCGACGAGCGCGACCTCTACGTGAGCAGCGTCTACGTCGACGAGGGCACGACCCTGAAGCGGTTCCAGCCGCGCGCCCAGGGCCGCGCCTTCCGCATCAACAAGCGCACCAGCCACATCACGGTCGTCCTCGCGACGCCGGATGAGGCCGAGGCCGCCGCGACGAGCAAGAAGGCGAGCAAGTAATGGGCCAGAAGGTCAACCCGTACGGCTTCCGTCTCGGGATCACGACGGACCACATCTCCCACTGGTTCGCCGACAGCACGAAGAAGGGTCAGCGCTACGCCGACTTCGTGGCCGAGGACGTCAAGATCCGTCAGTTCCTGACGAAGACCCTCGACCGCGCGGGCGTCGCCCGCATCGAGCTCGAGCGCACCCGTGACCGCGTCCGCGTGGACATCCACACGGCACGCCCGGGCATCGTCATCGGTCGCCGCGGCGCCGAGGCGGAGCGCATCCGGAGCGAGCTGGAGAAGCTCACCAAGAAGCAGATCCAGCTCAACATCCTCGAGGTCAAGAACCCCGAGACCGAGGCCCAGCTCGTCGCGCAGGGCATCGCCGAGCAGCTCTCCGCTCGTGTCGCGTTCCGTCGCGCCATGCGCAAGGGCCTGCAGGGTGCACAGCGCGCCGGCGCCAAGGGTGTCCGCATCCAGGTGTCGGGCCGCCTCGGTGGCGCCGAGATGTCGCGCTCGGAGTTCTACCGCGAGGGCCGTGTGCCCCTGCACACCCTCCGCGCGAACATCGACTACGGCTTCTACGAGGCCCGGACCACGTTCGGCCGCATCGGCGTGAAGGTCTGGATCTACAAGGGCGACATCACGAACAAGGAGCTCGCTCGCGAGCAGGCGAACCAGCGTTCGTCCCGCCCGGAGCGTCGTGGCGGCGACCGTCGTGGCGGCGGCCCCCGTGGCGACCGCAACGAGCGCGGTGGCGACCGTCGCGAGCAGCAGGCCCCGCAGGACGCGCCGGCCGGCGCAGGAGTTGAGGCGTAACCATGCTTATCCCCCGTCGAGTCAAGCACCGCAAGCAGCACCACCCGAAGCGTTCGGGTCAGGCGACCGGTGGCACCAAGGTCTCCTTCGGTGACTACGGAATCCAGGCGCTCACCCCGGCCTACGTGACCAACCGTCAGATCGAGTCCGCTCGTATCGCCATGACGCGTCACATCAAGCGTGGCGGCAAGGTGTGGATCAACATCTACCCGGACCGCCCGCTCACCAAGAAGCCGGCTGAGACCCGAATGGGTTCCGGTAAGGGTTCCCCCGAGTGGTGGATCGCGAACGTCAAGCCGGGTCGTGTGCTCTTCGAGCTCTCCGGCGTGAGCGACGAGATCGCCCGCGAGGCACTGACCCGTGCAATCCACAAGCTGCCCCTCAAGGCACGCATCATCAAGCGCGAGGAGGGCGACGCATAATGGCGATCGGTTCCAAGGAGCTCCGTCCCACTGAGCTCGACACCTTCGAGAACGAGCGTCTCGCTGACGAGCTGAAGAAGGCCAAGGAGGAGCTGTTCAACCTCCGCTTCCAGTCGGCCACCGGCCAGCTGGAGAGCCACGGCCGTCTCCGTGCCGTCAAGCGCGACATCGCGCGCATCTACACCGTGCTCCGCGAGCGCGAGCTCGGCATCCGTGCCACGCCCGCCCCCGTCGAGACCGCCCCGAAGGCCAAGAAGTCGTCGAAGAAGGCCGAGAAGCCGGCTGAGTCGACCGAGGCCGAGACCGCCGAGGAGAACTGATGGCGACCGAAGAGAAGGACTCCGCAGCCGTCACCCGCGGCTACCGGAAGACCCGTCGTGGCTACGTCACGAGCGACAAGATGGACAAGACGATCGTCGTCGAGGTCGAGGACCGCGTGAAGCACCCCCTCTACGGCAAGGTCATCCGTCGCACGTCGAAGGTCAAGGCCCACGACGAGCTCGGGACCGCCGGCATCGGCGACCTGGTCGTCATCAGCGAGACCCGTCCCCTCAGCGCCACGAAGCGCTGGCGCCTGGTCGAGATCCTCGAGAAGGCCAAGTAGGCCTCGGCCCGCTTCGGAATAGGAGACAGCAGTGATTCAGCAGGAATCCCGCCTGAAGGTCGCCGACAACACGGGTGCCAAGGAGATCTTGACCATCCGCGTTCTCGGTGGCTCGGGTCGTCGCTACGCCGGCCTCGGTGACGTCATCGTCGCCACGGTGAAGGACGCCATCCCCGGCGGCAACGTGAAGAAGGGTGACGTCGTCAAGGCGGTCATCGTTCGCACCAAGAAGGAGACCCGTCGTCCGGACGGCTCCTACATCAAGTTCGACGAGAACGCGGCAGTGATCCTCAAGGCTGACGGCGACCCGCGCGGCACGCGCATCTTCGGTCCGATCGGTCGCGAGCTCCGTGACAAGAAGTTCATGAAGATCATCTCGCTCGCGCCGGAGGTGCTGTAAGCCATGGCGAACATCAAGAAGGGTGACCTGGTCCAGGTCATCACGGGTGCCACGCAGGAGCGTGGCGGCGACCGCGGCAAGCAGGGCAAGGTCATCGAGGTCCGCGGCGACCGCCTGGTCGTCGAGGGCATCAACTTCGTGACCAAGCACGTCCGCGTCGGTCAGACCCAGCGCGGTTCGAAGACCGGCGGCATCGAGCAGCACGAAGCCCCGATCCACGTGTCGAACGTCGCGATCGTCGACCCGAAGACCAAGAAGCCGACCCGCGTCGGTTTCCGCAACGAAGAGGTGGAGAAGGACGGCGTCACCAAGACCGTCCGCGTCCGCTACGCCAAGAAGTCTGGTGAGAAGCTCTGATGACCGACACGACTGCCGCGACTGCTGAGAAAGTTCAGCCGCGCCTCAAGCAGAAGTACCGCAACGAGATCAAGGCGGCGCTGACCGAGCAGTTCGGTTACGCGAACGTCAACCAGGTCCCCGGCCTGGTCAAGGTCGTCGTCAACACCGGTGTCGGTGAGGCCGCGCGCGACTCGAAGATCATCGAGGGCGCCATCAAGGACCTCACGGCGATCACCGGTCAGAAGCCGCAGGTCACGCTGGCCCGCAAGTCCATCGCGCAGTTCAAGCTGCGTGAGGGCCAGGCCATCGGCGCGCACGTCACCCTCCGCGGTGACCGCGCGTGGGAGTTCCTGGACCGCCTGCTGTCGCTGGCACTCCCGCGCATCCGCGACTTCCGCGGCCTGAGCGACCGCCAGTTCGACGGCAACGGCAACTACACCTTCGGTCTCTCGGAGCAGAGCGTGTTCCACGAGATCGACCAGGACCGCATCGACCGCGTGCGTGGGTTCGACATCACCGTCGTGACCACCGCGAAGACGGACGACGAAGGCCGCGCGCTGCTCCGCCAGCTCGGCTTCCCGTTCCGTTCTGCCGAGCAGACGGTCTAAGCTACTCCGGGCGGTGCGGGCCGGAGGAGTTCTCTCCTCCGGCCCGCTCGCACGAAGTCACACCGATCCCGGGGAACCGCCCTGGGATCACATCGATCGTCGAGGTCGGCACTCGTGGAACGGGTGTCGAAACCGGACGAAGGACGGAAAACGCATCATGACGATGACCGATCCGGTCGCAGACATGCTGACCAGATTGCGGAACGCGAACTCGGCGCACCACGACGCCGTCTCGCTTCCGAGCTCCAAGCTCAAGCAGACCATCGCTGACATCCTCAAGCGCGAGGGTTACATCAGCGAGTGGAAGGTCGAGGACGCCCGCGTCGGGCAGACCCTGACCATCGACCTCAAGTACGGCCCCGATCGCGAGCGTTCGATTGCCGGCATCAAGCGCGTCTCGAAGCCGGGCCTCCGCGTCTACGCGAAGTCGACCGAGATCCCCCGGGTCCTCGGTGGCCTCGGCGTGGCGATCCTGTCGACCTCCTCGGGGCTCCTGACCGACCGCGAAGCCGAGCAGAAGGGCGTGGGTGGGGAAGTCCTCGCCTACGTTTGGTGATCGATCATGTCTCGTATCGGACGTCTCCCCATCGACATCCCGGCCGGAGCGACCGTCTCGGTCGACGGCCAGAACGTCGCCGTCAAGGGCCCGAAGGGCGAGCTCACGCTCGTCATCGCTGAGCCCATCCAGGCCAAGGTCGAGGACAACCAGGTCCTCGTCAGCCGCCCGGACGACGAGCGTTCCTCCCGCGCGCTGCACGGCCTGACGCGCTCGCTCATCGCGAACCAGATCATCGGCGTCACCCAGGGCTACTCCAAGGGCCTCGAGGTCGTCGGCACCGGTTACCGCGTGGCGGCCAAGGGCAGCGACCTCGAGTTCGCGCTCGGGTACTCCCACCCGATCACGGTCAACCCGCCGGCCGGCATCAGCTTCGCCGTCGAGGGCAACAACAAGGTCACCGTGAACGGCATCGACAAGCAGCTCGTCGGTGAGGTCGCGGCCAACATCCGCAAGCTGCGCAAGCCCGAGCCCTACAAGGGCAAGGGTGTCCGCTACGCCGGCGAGATCGTGCGCCGCAAGGCCGGAAAGTCAGGTAAGTGATCATGGCCATCGGAACTCGTACTCGAGGCAAGAGCAAGGCGGCTGCCAAGGCGCGTCGCCACAACCGTCTCCGGAAGAAGATCACCGGGACCGAGACCCGTCCCCGTCTCGCCGTCACCCGTTCGTCACGTCACGTGTTCGTGCAGGTCATCGACGACGCCAAGGGTCACACCCTCGCCAGCGCATCGACGATGGAGGCCGACCTCCGCTCGTTCGACGGCGACAAGACCGCCAAGGCCCGTCGCGTCGGCGAGCTCGTCGCCGAGCGTGCGAAGTCGGCTGGCGTCGAGGCCGTGGTCTTCGACCGCGGCGGTAGCAAGTACGCCGGTCGCGTCGCCGCGATCGCCGATGGTGCCCGTGAAGGAGGGCTGAACCTGTGAGCGACATCGCGAACACCAACGACGACGCCGAGGCCACGACCGAGGTCGAGACGACCGACGCCGAGACCACCGAGGCGAAGGCCCCCGCGGCCAAGGAGCCCGACGTCCCGGTCGTCGAGCGTCCCGTCGAGACCGCTGCGGGTTCGGCATCGAACAACCGCGACTCCGTCGACAACCGTGGCCGTCGTGGTGGCGGCAGCGGTGGCGGGCGTGACCGTCAGCAGGGTGGCCGTGGCGGCAACGACCGCAACGGTCGCGGCGGCGACAGCCAGTTCCTCGAGCGCGTCGTCACCATCAACCGCGTCTCCAAGGTCGTCAAGGGTGGTCGTCGCTTCAGCTTCACCGCCCTCGTCGTCGTCGGTGACGGCAACGGTCTGGTGGGCGTCGGCTACGGCAAGGCCCGCGAGGTCCCGACCGCCATCTCGAAGGGCGTCGAGGAGGCGAAGAAGAACTTCTTCCGCGTCCCCCGCGTCGGCAACACGATCCCGCACCCGGTGCAGGGTGAGGCCGCCGCTGGCGTCGTCCTCCTGCGTCCGGCCGCTGCCGGTACCGGTGTCATCGCCGGTGGTCCGGTCCGCGCCGTGCTCGAGTGCGCCGGCATCCACGACGTCCTGAGCAAGTCGCTCGGTTCGTCGAACACCATCAACATCGTGCACGCGACCGTGACGGCGCTCAAGCAGCTCGAAGAGCCGCGTGCCGTCGCCAGCCGTCGTGGTCTGCCCGTCGACCACGTCGTCCCGGCCCGTCTGCTGCACGCCGAGGCGGCCGCACGTACGGCTGCGAACGAGAAGGCAGGTGCGTGATGGCGATGCTGAAGATCACGCAGACGAAGTCCGTCATCAGCGAGAAGCAGTACCAGCGCGACACGCTCCGCAGCCTGGGTCTCAAGCGCATCGGCCGTACGGTCCTGCGTGAGGACAACTCCCAGAACCGCGGGTACATCGCGACGGTTGCGCACCTCGTGAAGGTCGAGGAGGTCGACGCATGAGCGACGAGAAGAACGAGCGCGTCCAGATCCTGAAGGTCCACCACCTTCGTCCGGCAGCGGGGTCCAAGAAGGACCGCACCCGCGTCGGTCGTGGTGAGGGTTCGAAGGGCAAGACCGCCGGCCGTGGCACCAAGGGTCAGAAGGCCCGGTACCAGGTCAAGGTCGGCTTCGAGGGTGGGCAGATGCCGCTGCACATGCGCACCCCGAAGCTCCGCGGGTTCAAGAACCCGTTCCGCGTCGAGTACCAGCCCGTGAACCTGGACAAGATCGCGGAGCTCTACCCGAACGGTGGCGACGTCACCGTCGCGGACCTGGTCGCCAAGGGCGCCGTCCGCAAGAACGAGAAGGTCAAGGTTCTCGGTCAGGGTGACATCAGCGTGGCGATCACGGTCACGGTCGACAAGGTCTCGGCTTCGGCCGAGGAGAAGATCGTGGCGGCGGGCGGCACCGTCACCAAGTAGTCCCCGTCGGCGGCGGCCCGCGCATTGCGCGCGGGCCGCCGTTACGGTTTCCTTGATGGCAGGTCCGGAACACGGCGTCGTTCGACGTGCGTGCCGGGCCACGGGGTCGGCGCTTCCGGCCACGGGCGACCTCGCCCGGCTCGACCGGTCAACCGGTCACAGAAGTTCGGAGTAACTCGTGTTCAGAGCGGTCGCGCGCATCATGCGCACCCCAGATCTTCGGAAGAAGATCGGCTTCACCCTCGCGATCATCGCGCTGTTCCGCCTCGGCTCGTACATCCCGGCACCGTTCGTGGACTACGCCAGCGTGCAGGCCTGCCTGGCGTCCGCGTCGTCCTCCGGCGGCCTGTACGACCTGATCAACCTGTTCTCCGGCGGCGCGCTCCTGAAGCTCTCGGTCTTCGCGCTCGGGATCATGCCGTACATCACGTCGTCGATCATCGTGCAGCTCCTGCGCGTGGTGATCCCGCACTTCGACTCCCTCTACAAGGAGGGCCAGTCCGGTCAGGCGAAGCTGACGCAGTACACGCGTTACCTCACCATCGCGCTGGGCGTGCTGCAGTCCACCACCCTGATCACGGTCGCCCGCTCTGGTGCCCTCTTCGGCACGAGCGCATCGGCGTCCTGCACGTCGATCATCTCGAACGACAGCTGGTACGCCATCCTCCTGATGGTCATCACACTGACCGCCGGCACCGGCCTCATCATGTGGATGGGCGAGCTCGTGACCGAGCGCGGCATCGGCAACGGCATGTCGCTGCTCATCTTCACGTCGATCGCCGCCCAGTTCCCGTCGGCGCTCTGGGCCATCGAGCAGTCGCAGTCCTTCGAGCTCTTCCTCTTCGTCATCCTGGTCGGCCTGGTCATCATGATGGCCGTCGTGTTCGTCGAGCAGTCGCAGCGGCGGATCCCGGTCCAGTACGCCAAGCGCATGGTCGGGCGCCGCACGTACGGCGGCAACAACACGTACATCCCGATCAAGGTGAACATGGCCGGCGTCGTGCCCGTCATCTTCGCGTCGTCGCTGCTGTACCTGCCGGCGCTGATCGCCCAGTTCAACCAGCCCTCGGACGGCAGCGCGCCGGCCCCGTGGGTGACCTGGATCCAGAGCAACCTGACCTCGGGCGACAACTGGTTCTACATGGTCCTGTACTTCCTGCTCATCGTCGGCTTCACGTACTTCTACGTCGCGATCACCTTCAACCCCGAAGAGGTCGCCGACAACATGAAGAAGTACGGCGGGTTCATCCCGGGCATCCGTGCCGGACGTCCGACCGCTGAGTACCTCGACTACGTCCTCACCCGGGTGACGTTGCCCGGTGCGCTCTACCTCGGTCTCATCGCGCTCATCCCGCTCGCAGCACTGGCGCTGTTCGGGGCGAACCAGAACTTCCCGTTCGGCGGTGCCAGCATCCTGATCATCGTGGGTGTCGGCCTCGAGACGGTGAAGCAGATCGACTCGCAGCTGCAGCAACGTCACTACGAAGGGCTTCTCCGTTGAGCGCACGCCTCATCATCGTCGGACCTCCCGGAGCCGGGAAGGGCACGCAGGCCGGACGGATCGCGTCCACCTTCTCGATCCCCGCCATCTCCACCGGCGACATCTTCCGGAAGAACGTGGCCGAGGGGACGCCGCTCGGACAGCGTGCCAAGGCGCTCATGGACGCCGGCGAGTACGTGCCGGACGACCTGACGAACGAACTCGTCCGGGACCGCCTGGCCGAGTCCGACGCGGAGCACGGCTTCCTGCTCGACGGGTACCCCCGGACCGTGGCCCAGGTGGAGTACCTGGACGGCCTCCTGGCTGAGCAGGGAGACGCCCTCGACGTCGTCGTCCAGCTCGTCGCCGACCAGGACGCCCTCGTCGACCGGCTGCTCCAGCGGGCGCAGGAGCAGGGCCGCGCAGACGACACCGAGGAGACGATCCGTCGTCGGCAGCAGGTCTACCAGGAGCAGACCGCGCCGATCGTCGCCGTGTACCAGGAGCGTGGCCTCGTGGTCGACGTGGACGCGCTCGGCGGCGTGGACGAGGTCGGCGATCGCATCGCCGACGCCCTGACCGCGCGCGGCCTCCCCGCCGCCGTCTGACCGAGGTCGACCCGGTGCGACGGCGGAAGCCCTCGATCTACAAGACGCCGGAGGAACTGCGCGCCATGGTGCGCCCGGGCCTCCTCACGGCGCAGGCCCTCGACGCCGTCCGCGCGGCGATCCGTCCCGGGGTGACCACCGGCGAGCTCGACGCCATCGCGGAGCGCACCATCCGTGACGGCGGGGGCGTCCCGAACTTCCAGCTCGTGCCCGGTTACCGCCACACGCTCTGCGTCTCGGTGAACGACGAGATCGTGCACGGGATCCCCGGGGAGCGGGTGCTGCAGGCCGGGGACATCGTGTCGGTCGACGCGGGAGCCGAGGTCGACGGGTGGAACGGCGACAGCGCGTTCACGGTCGTCGTGCCCGGTGGCGACCCCGCGGTGACGGACGCCCGGCAGAAGCTCTGTGACACCACCGAGCGTGCGCTGTGGCACGGCGTCGCGGCGCTCGCGCTCGCGAAGAACCTGCACGAGGTCGGGGCGGCCGTCGAGGACGCCATCGACGAGACCGGTGCGTGGGGCATCGTCGAGGACTACACGGGTCACGGCATCGGGCGCTCGATGCACGAGGAGCCGCCCGTGTTCAACCACCGCGTCCGTGGCGCCGGCCCCGCCGTGCAGCCCGGTCTCGCGGTCGCCATCGAGCCGATGGTCACGGCCGGCACGATCGACAGTTCGACGGACGCCGACGAGTGGACGGTGCGGACGCTCGACGGGTCCGACGCAGCCCACTGGGAGCACAGCGTCGCGGTGCACGCCGACGGGATCTGGGTGCTGACGGCCGCCGACGGTGGCGCAGCGGCGCTCGCGCCCCTGGGAGTGACCCCGGTCCCGGTGCCGTAGGGCGAGCGCCGCCGCCGCCGGCGGGGGAGAAGTGCTCGTGCCGTGCGGGCTGGCACCGGTGTCGGTCCGGTGTGCCGAGCCTCCAGTCCGCCCGGGCCGCTCCAGCTGCCGCTCCAGCTGCCGGTCCCGGTTTCGGTCCTCGGTCCCCTGGCCCGTTCGCGGTCCCGGTCCCGGAGTCGGTGACGGGAGGCCCCTCAGCAGGTCGCAGGGTGCCGTGCGTCTCGTGGCGCAGGCTCGCCTCGGCAGGCTCCCGCCGACGACCGGCAGGTCCGTGCCGGCCGCCGCCGCATCCGGCGCGCGGTCGGTGTCGTCAGTTGCCGACGGAGCAGGTCTCCTCCGCCGCGCTCTGCCCCGTGATCGAGGAGGGCAGCGGTGTCGCCGACGGGCTGCTCGTGGTGGTCGTCTGCCCGCCCGGTGTCTCCGAGGGGCTCGTCGACGGACTCGCGGTGTCCGCCGGGGCCGTGGTGTCGGACGGCGCCGGCGTGGCGGACGGAGCGGTGCTCTCGGCGTCCGACGACTCCTGGGACGCCCGCCCCGTCGACGAGTCGCTGAGGGTCGTCCGCTCGTCGGTCTGCAGGGCCACGTTCAACGTGTGGGCGTTCGCCTCGTCGACGATGACCCGCGCGGTGTCGGCCGGGTCGTCGATGACGGGGTACTGCACGAACAGCATGCTCGAGGTGCTCATGCCGCGCAGGGTCGACGCGAGTCCGACCAGGGTGCGCGTCTGGGCGAGCCCGTCCGAGAGCGCCATGTTGGAGAGCGCGGCGCCGGCGAGCTTGTAGAGCGTGATCGGGTTCGAGAGTGTGCCGTCCGCGGTCACCTGGCGGAGGAGGGCCGAGAGGAACACCTGCTGCGAGCTGATGCGCGCGAGGTCGCTGCCGTCGCCGACGCCGTGGCGCGAGCGCAGGAACGCGAGGGCGTCCGAGCCCCGCAGCGAGTGTGCGCCCGCGGTCAGGTGGAGGCCGGTGAACGTGTCGTCGATCGGGGTCGCGACGCACACGTCGACACCGCCGAGTGCGTTCGACATCTCGATGACCCCGTCGAAGGTGATGAGTCCGGCGTACGGGACGGTGAGGCCGGTGAGGTTCTCGACGGTGTCGACCACGCAGGACACCCCGCCGTTGCCGAGCGCGGTGTTGAACTGCGCGGACTCGGCGGCGGGGTAGGTGGTGCCGGTCTCGGGGTTCGTGCACGCAGGGATGGGCACCATGAGGTCACGGGGGAAGCTGACCGCGGTGAGCTGCTGGTGGTCCTCCGACACGTGCACGAGCATCGTGACGTCGTTGCGGGCGCCTTCGACGTCCTCCTCGGAGTCGAACTGGCCGACGCGGGTGTCGCTGCCGATGAGCAGGATGTTCGCGCCGCCCTCGATGGCGGTGACGTCGGCGGTCTCCGCCGTGCTCTGGTCATCGGTGCTGAGCTGCACCGTCCGGGGTGCCGCGGCCAGCTGCGCGCCGGCGATCGCGGCCACGCTCGTGCCGCTGACGAGGAGCACCGCGGCGGCGGAGGCGACGACGGACAACAGGGTCGTCCAGCCGCGGCGGCGGGGGAGTCGGCCGTGGCGTGCGACGGGGCGCTCGCGGCCGGTGGCGTCGGGCACGGTGGTTCTCCTTCGGTGACTGCTCCCGTCACCGTACGGCTCCGGGCTCTGCTGCGGCACCGCTGCGACCGTGGGATCGCTGTCGAACAGCGCATCTGCGCACCGGTCCGGGACGCCCGTCCCCTGTACTGGGGTGGCCGCGCCGCTCCGAGTGGAGCCAGCACTTGGCAATCCGCGGTCTACCACATAAGATCGATCTTTGGTGTGCCATGCCCTCTGGCGTGGCGCCCGACCCGCAGACCGGCTCGGGGATCACACCGGTAATCCAACCAAGCGACAGTGAGGCTATGGCCAAGAAAGACGGCGTCATCGAGATCGAGGGCTCGGTGCTCGAAGCTCTGCCCAACGCGATGTTCCGCGTTGAGCTGACCAACGGACACAAGGTCCTCGCGCACATCTCCGGGAAGATGCGCCAGCACTACATCCGCATCCTCCCCGAGGACCGCGTGATCGTGGAGCTGAGCCCGTACGACCTGACCCGCGGCCGGATCGTCTACCGCTACAAGTGATCCGCGAGCTGGAAAGGAACGGCCCGGCGAACCCGCCGAGCACGAAGCCAGCGAGCACGAGGAACGAACAATGAAGGTCAACCCCAGCGTCAAGCCCATCTGCGAGCACTGCCGAGTGATCCGCCGGAAGGGCCGCGTCATGGTGATCTGCAAGAGCAACCCGCGTCACAAGCAGCGTCAGGGCTAGTCCCTCCCGCGTGACCGGGGCCGCCAGTCGGAGACTGCCAGCGGCTCGAGCACGACCCACAACTGAAGATCGACAACGCAGTACCAGAACCCATCCGCTCCGGCGGGCGGGGGACACCTCGGGACGGAGGCCCGGGCACCGGTACTGCGCCACACCTCCATCGACAACAGGAGCAGCCAGCACAATGGCACGTCTAGCAGGCGTCGACATCCCGCGCGAGAAGCGCGTGGAGATCGCACTCACCTACATCTACGGGGTCGGCCGTACCCGCGCCGTCCAGACGCTCGCGGAGACCGGCATCTCCGGCGACATCCGCGTCAAGGACCTCACCGACGACCAGCTCGTCGCCCTCCGCGACTACATCGAGGGCACCTTCAAGGTGGAGGGTGACCTCCGCCGTGAGGTCGCCGCCGACATCCGCCGCAAGGTCGAGATCGGTAGCTACGAGGGTCTCCGCCACCGTCGTGGTCTCCCGGTGCGCGGTCAGCGCACCAAGACCAACGCTCGTACCCGCAAGGGCCCGAAGCGCACCGTGGCAGGCAAGAAGAAGGCTCGATAGGAGATCACGATGGCTACCCCCAAGACCGCCGCGCGCAAGCCGCGCCGCAAGGAGAAGAAGAACGTCGCCGTGGGCCAGGCCCACATCAAGAGCACGTTCAACAACACCATCGTCAGCATCACCGACCCGTCGGGTGCCGTCCTGAGCTGGGCGTCCTCGGGCGCCGTCGGCTTCAAGGGCTCGCGCAAGTCGACGCCGTTCGCGGCGCAGCTCGCTGCCGAGTCGGCTGCCCGTCAGGCCGCCGAGCACGGCGTCAAGAAGGTCGACGTCTTCGTCAAGGGCCCGGGCTCGGGTCGCGAGACGGCGATCCGCTCCCTCCAGGCCGCTGGCCTCGAGGTCGGCTCGATCAACGACGTCACGCCGCAGGCGCACAACGGGTGCCGCCCGCCGAAGCGCCGCCGCGTCTGACGCGAGGAGCAACCGGCCGTTCCCCGCTCGTTCCCTGACCGGGACGAGCGGGGTCGGCCATTCCTGGTCGTTCGATCGCGCACTCCTGTGCGCGTGATCACAACTGAAACAGACCCGTCGGGGCCCGGCCGGCCCCGTCGTACCGCCAAGTGTCATATAGCGGACACTTCGCCGAAAGGAATTCCACAGTGCTCATTGCACAGCGCCCCACCCTGAACGAGGAGTCGATCTCCGAGTTCCGCTCGCGCTTCGTCATCGAACCGCTCGAGCCGGGCTTCGGCTACACCCTCGGCAACTCGCTGCGCCGCACGCTCCTCTCGTCCATCCCCGGTGCTGCCGTCACGAGCATCCGCATCGACGGTGTCCTCCACGAGTTCAGCACCGTTCCCGGTGTCAAGGAGGACGTCACCGAGATCATCCTGAACATCAAGAGCCTGGTCGTCTCGAGCGAGCACGACGAGCCGATCACCGCGTACCTGCGCAAGCAGGGTGCCGGGCAGGTCACCGCGGCGGACATCTCCGCCCCGGCCGGTGTCGAGATCCACAACCCGGACCTCGTCATCGCGACCCTGAACGACTCCGCGCGCTTCGAGCTGGAGCTGACGATCGAGCGTGGCCGCGGCTACGTCTCGGCGACCCAGAACCGCTCGGAGTTCAGCGAGGCCGGTCAGATCCCGATCGACTCGATCTACTCGCCCGTGCTCAAGGTCACCTACCGCGTCGAGGCGACGCGTGCCGGTGAGCGCACGGACTTCGACCGCCTGGTCGTCGACGTCGAGTCGAAGCCCGCGATCACGCCGCGTGACGCCATCGCGTCGGCCGGTCGCACGCTGGTCGAGCTGTTCGGGCTCGCCCGCGAGCTCAACACGGCGGCCGAGGGCATCGAGATCGGCCCCGCGCCGGTCGACGCCGTGCTCTCGAACGAGCTGCAGACCCCGATCGAGGACCTCGACCTGTCGGTGCGCAGCTACAACTGCCTCAAGCGGGAGGGCATCAACACGGTGTCCGAGCTCGTCGCCCTGTCGGAGACGCAGCTCATGAACATCCGCAACTTCGGTCAGAAGTCGGTGGACGAGGTCAAGGACAAGCTCACCGAGCTCGGCCTGTCCCTCAAGGACACCGTCCCCGGATTCGACGGTGCCCACTTCTACAGCGGGTACGACGAGGACGAGTCCAGCAACTGACCTCGCGCTGACGCGCACGCGCTCCTGACACGGGGCGCACCACCATCACCACTGGAGAACTGACATGCCGAAGCCCACCAAGGGCCCCCGCCTCGGTGGCGGTCCCGCACACGAGCGCCTGCTCCTGAGCAACCTCGCCAACGCCCTCTTCACGCACGGTCGCATCACGACGACCGAGACGAAGGCCAAGCGCCTCCGTCCGGTCGCCGAGCGCCTCATCACGTTCGCGAAGCGCGGCGACCTGCACGCGCGTCGTCGCGTGATCGCGGCCCTGCGCGACAAGACCGTCGTGCACACGCTGTTCACGGAGATCGCGCCGCAGGTGGCGGACCGCCAGGGCGGTTACACCCGCATCACGAAGCTCGGCTTCCGCAAGGGCGACAACGCGCCGCTCGCCTCGATCGAGCTCGTCCTCGAGCCCGTCTCGAGCACGCCGGCCCCCCTCACGCGCAACGCGGCCCCCGCCGCGGCTGCGCCGGTCGCCGAGGACACCACGTCCGACGAGACCACGGCCGCCCCGGTCGAGGAGACCGAGACCACCGAGGAGTCGACCCCGGTCGCCGACGAGACCACGACCGACGCTGCCGCAGAGGTCGAGGCCGACGCCGCCGCGAAGTCGGACGACGCCGCGGACGAGTCCAAGTAGTCACACCGCAGGTCAGGAGGGCCCCCGCAGCGTTCGCTGCGGGGGCCCTCCTGCTTCGGGCCGGACACCGTCCACCGGACGCGATGTGCCCGGGAGGCCCGGTACGCGCCCGTCACGGATCGTGACGGCCGACGAGACGAGAGCACCGATGCAGTTCCAGCACGTCGCCGGTGTCGGCACCCGCCTGTGGCGGTGGAGCCGGAACTCCGGCACGCAGCCCCGACTGCTGCACGCCGCGAAGGCAGCAGCGGCGGCGACGCTCGCGTGGGTCGTCGCGCAGAACGTGCCGGGCGTGGCCGCCGAGTACCCCTACTACGCTCCCCTCGGCGCCGTGGTCGCGATGCAGACGACGGTGTTCGCCGGGCTCCGGAGCGGGCTGCAGACCCTCGTCGGCATCGCCCTCGGCATCGCCGTCGCCGCCTTCACGATGTGGGTCGGCGACCCCGGGGTCCTGGCGGTGGCGATCACGGTCGGCGTGGGCGTGCTGGTCGGCGGGTTCCGCATCCTCGGCGAGGGCAGTTCCTGGGTCTCGACCGCGGCGCTCTTCGTCCTGCTCGTCGGCGGCGCCCACGCCGAGGGCTACTCACTCGCGTACCTCGTGCAGATGGCCGTCGGCGTGGTGGTCGGGCTGCTCGTGAACTTCCTCGTGTTCCCGCCCCTGCACTTCTGGGATGCCGAGCGGCGCATCGACCAGGTGAACAGCGTGCTGGCCGTGCACCTGGACGGCCTCGCGGACGTGCTCGAGCAGGGCGGGCGGGACGAGCGGGCGTGGGACCAGGCGCAGGACCGCCTGGACCGGGCGATCGCCGACGTCCGGAGCCGGGTCTCGATCGCGCAGGAGAGCCGTCGCGTCAACCCCAGGGGCGCGCTGCGGGGATCCCGTGCTCGGCTCCAGCGCGACGGAGCCCGCTTCCGCGCACTGGAGCGGGTCGCCTGGTACACGACGGACCTCACCGAACTCGTGGCCCGGTCCGGTCCGGTCTCGTCGAACCTCGGCCGGCCGGACGAGGCGTTCACGACACCGCTCGTGCGGGCGATCCGGCAGGTCGCCGCGATGGTCCGCGGTGACCACCCGCCGGACGAGGGGGACCGGGCGATCTCCGAACTCGAACACGCGCTGGACGCCTCCCGCGAGAAGCCGTCGGACGTCGCCGTGACGTCGACGGCCCTGGTGGCGCTCCGCGGGATCGTGGAGTCGGAGCGGCGGGCGACCCATGACGCCGACACCGAGACCGGCCCGGCGGAGCCGCCGCGGCCCACGAGCCTCCACGACCGGCTCGCCCGACGGCGAGGGCACCGACCCGGGCGTGGCGGTCCGTCGGACTGATCGTCCGCGCCGAGGGCCCGCCGTCTGCGGGGCGTGGACCGGCCGAGGGCGCGGACATCGGTACCGTGGAGGTGTGAGCGAGACCGGCCGGACCGAGGGCGAGGCCGGCGTGCGGCTGCGGCTCGACATCGCCTACGACGGAGCCGCGTTCTCCGGGTGGGCCCGACAGCCGGGCCTCCGCACCGTGCAGGGCGCGCTCGAGGCCGCCCTCGCCACCGTCTTCGGCCGGTGGGGCGAACCGCCGCAGCTGACGGTCGCCGGCCGCACCGACGCCGGCGTGCACGCCACCGGACAGGTCGCACACCTCGACCTCAGCCCGGACCAGTGGGCCGCCCTGACGAGGCCGAAGCGCCCCAGCGCCGACGGCACCGTCCGCGACCCCTTCGCCGGGCTCGTCCGACGAATCAACGGACTCGCTGGCCCCGACGGCGACGTCGTGGTCTCCCGCGCCTCCGTCGCGCCCGCCGGGTTCGACGCGCGGTTCTCCCCGGTGTGGCGGCGGTACCGGTACCGGGTGGCCGATCTCGACGCGCCGCGCGACCCACTCCGACGAGGGCACACGACCTGGTACCCGGGGCGTCTCGACCAGGCGGCCATGGAGCGCGGTGCGCTCCGCCTGCTCGGGCTGCACGACTTCGCGGCGTTCTGCAAGCCGCGCGAGGGCGCGACCACCATCCGGACGCTGCAGGAGTTCCGCTGGGACCGCGAGCCGGACGGCGTGCTGGTGGCGAGCCTCCAGGCCGACGCGTTCTGCCACTCGATGGTGCGTGCGATGGTGGGCGGCACGCTCGCCGTCGGCGAGGGCCGCCTGACGCCGGACCAGCTCGACGACCTGCGGATCGCGGAGGAGCGGACGAGCGCGTTCACGGTGGCACCGGCCCGCGGACTCACCCTCACCGAGGTCGGGTACCCGGACGACGACGCCCTGGAGGCGCGTGCCGAGCAGACGCGCGCGCGTCGCGACGCCGAGGGGCACCGGCCCGGCGACCTCCAGGCCGACCTCGGGCGGTAGCGTCGGGGGATGGCTCCTCGCACTCCCCGCTCCGTCGTCTCCGTCGCACCCGGTGTGGTCTTCGTCGAGGGGCCGGTCTCGAACTGGGTCGTCCTGGCGGAGGAGGACGGCGTCGCCCTCATCGACGCCGGGTACCCGGCCGACACCGACCTCGTGCTCGACAGCGTGCTGCTCGCCGGGCACGACCTCGACGACCTCCGCCGCGTCTACGTGACCCACGGACACGTCGACCACGTCGGGGGCCTGCCCGGGATCCTCGAGCGCCACCCGCACGTCGAGGTCCTCGCACACGCCGACGAACTCGCCAACGTCCGTGGACCGGGGCGCCAGCAGGTCACCCCCGCGGAGATCGGCGGACGGCTCGCCGCTCCCCGGGTGCTGCGGTGGCTCGGGCGGGCGATCGCCTCGGACGCGCTCCGGCCGACCACCGTGCCGTCCGCCCGGGCGTTCACCGCGCGGGACTTCGACGGCCGTGCGATGACCCCGCTGCCCGCGCCCGGACACACCGCCGGGTCCACCGCGTACCTGCTGCCGGCCGCCGACGCGATCGTCACGGGCGACGCCGTCGTCACCCACCACGACACCCAACCGGCCTCGTGGGCGCCCCGGCCGCGGATGATCACGCCGTTCTTCACGGCGGACCAGGCGCTCGCCGTGGAGTCGGCAGGTGTGCTGCCGTACCCGGCGATCGTGTTGCCCGGCCACGGGCCGGCGGTGCACCGGGTCGGGTCGGAGTGGGTTCCGATCGAGGCGTGAGGGCCATGAAATACTGGTACTTGTACTCTGTATTCTAGTTGTGCCACGATCTCCTCGACGGCAACCTGGCCGTCGAGAGGAGAGGGGTCACATGAACAGAGCACGCACCGCTGGGATCGTCGGGGCTGTCGTCGTCGGAGCGATGCTGAGTCCGGTCGGTGTGACCGCAGCCTCCGCCGTACCGCTGACGAGTGTCACTGTCAGGGGAGCGTCGACGCCGACGGTGCCGTCCGGTGGGGTCGCCCCGTCGGTGACCACTGGACCGTCCACGCTGTCTCACACCGGCGCCTCCACGGACGGGGTGCCGATCAGGCCGATCGTCGACTGGCTCAAGCGCAACGCGTCGTCCGTCATCCCTGCGCTCAAGAACGCGCTCCGCAGTGGCTTCAACGCTTTCAAGAACTGGTGGAACGGCCTCGCCAGCTGGATCCGGACCGGGATCAGCGCGCTGGCGCAGATGAGCCTTCAAGAGCTCTTCAGCCAGCTCTGGCACCACTTCTTCGGATGAACGATGCAGCACGACCGCAGCGAACCGGGCGGTGAGTGAAACGTGCCAGTGATGGAGCTCGCGAACATCGTCGTGCGGGGCCGAGGCAGGCCTCGGCTGGACGACATCACGCTCAGATTCGAACGCGCGCAGGTGTACGGCCTGATCGGGCCGAACGGTGCTGGGAAGTCGTCCCTGCTCAGGGTCATCACCGGGCTGCTGCCGACGGACGGGGGCCACATGTCTGGTCTGCCGTGGCAGCAGGGGCGAGCCGTGGGGGCGGTATTCGGTGATTCGGGTGTCCATCCCGGGCGGACGGTCCGGGAGACGCTCTGGCTGCGCGCGAGGTACGTCGACGCGGACAGTGCGCAGGTGACCGCTGCCGCCCGGCGAACCGGTCTCGACAACGTCATGAGCCGCCGAGTCGGAGCGCTCTCGCTCGGGATGCGGATGCGGCTTGCCATCGGGGTCGCCCTGTTGGGTGAGCCATCTCTCGTCGTGTTGGACGAACCGACGAACGGACTCGATCCGAACGGCATCACCTGGGTGCGCGGTGTCGTATCCGACCTCAGGAGCGCGGGCGCCACAGTCCTGGTGTCGAGCCACCTGCTCGCCGAGCTCGAACCGATGATCGACACCGCGATCGTCATGAGTCGAGGGCGGGTCGCCCGCATCCACGACCACGACTTCCGGAGCGCCGAGCGATGCGTGATCGCGGTGGATCGACCGAGTGCGCTGATGGCGGCGCTGCAGGACGAGGGCGTGCCTGTGACGCCGGGAGCGTCGGGCCTCCTCGTCGAGGCCGCGCCCGATGCGGCCGTCCGGTTCGCCGTGGAGGTCGGCGTCCGAGTCATGGCGGTGTCCCCGCGTCACGGCACGCTCGAGGCGCTGTACGAGGCGACGTCGTCAGCAGAACACGAAGCGGAGGCATCATGACGAGTCGGTGTTGCAGACTGATCGGGTTGGAACTCCGTAAGCGGTTCGACACACGCGGTTCCACGACCGGATACGGGTTCCTCGCTCTCATCGTGATGCTGTGTGGTGCGCTCAGCGTCTCCGTGGTGACCCGGGCTGACTCATTCGCGGCGAGTGAGGTCGTCGTCACCACTGGCCTCGCAGCAGCGCTCGCCTCGTCGATCGTCGGAGCGGTTGTCGGTGTGGGCGATGCCGGACGGGGCGGTGAAGGTGATGTGCTCCTCGGTGGGCATTCCCGTGACGCGGCGTTCTTCGCGCGTGGTGCGGCGTGCATCGTGGTGATCGCCGCGCTCGTGCTCTTCACCGCAGTCGTCGCCGCTGCGAGCGCCGGCGTGGCCGTCCTCCTGGGTGGAAACCTCCGATCCGGTGTCCCGCTCGGAGCGGTTGGTCAGGTCGCGGGCCTGTCGTTGTCGTCTGCAGCGGCTGGCTTCGGGATCGGGTCGGCCTGCCGTTCGTTGACACTCAGCGTGGTGACGGTCGTCCTCGTCCTGCTCGTGGTGGACGCCCTGCTCGGCTTCCTCGGGGACTGGAGCGTCTTCATCCGCTTCAGCACTGTCCAGAGCGCGTCCACCGGAACGACAGCGTTCCTTCCCACCGTCACCTCGACGCTGCTGTGGATCGCTCTGCCACTTCTCGTCGGGTGGGTTCGCACCAAGCGAGCATCAGCATGATGAAGCGTCCGGGAGGTTCGTGGTCGCTCAGGCGATCAGCCGTCATGGTCCTCGCCGTCATCACGACGCTGGCGCTGTTGGTGGCAGGGGTGGAGGACCAGAGCCTGCCGGTACGGGGTGTCGCCTCGGTGACGGCCGCAGGAGCGGGGGGCGTTTCGATCGTCCTCGCTCGGTCGCGCGGGAACCTCGTCGGCTGGTACCTCATCGCTGTCGGCGTCGTCATCATCCGCGTCCTCGCCGGAGCGTGACCGGATCCCGGAACGGGCGGTCGACCCTCGTCCGGGGGGAAGGTTCACCCGCTCGTAACCTGTGCGCCCGTGCAGGACCGTACGGTCGTCGGGATCCCTCCCGACCACGAACCGAAGGTCCTCATGCAACGAACCGTCGGACGCACCCTGCTGTGCGCCACGGCTGCCGCGACCCTGGTCGCCGCACCGCTCGTCACCGTCACCGCCGCGACCGCGAACCCCGCGGGCACCGGACTCGTCATCTCCGAGGCGTACCTCAAGGGCGGCAGCACGAACCAGCCGTTCACGAACCGGTTCGTCGAGATCGCCAACCCGACCGACACCGCCGTGTCGGTCGACGGGTGGTCGCTGCAGTACCGCTCGGCGACCAGCACCGGTGCCGCGAGCACGGTGGTGCCCCTGACGGGCACGGTCCCGGCGAAGGGGACCTTCCTCGTCCAGGGTGGTTCGAACGGCACGGCCGGTGCGGCTCTGCCCACGCCGGACGTGGTGTCGACCCTCAACGCGTCCGGCAGCGCCGGCACCCTCGTGCTGTCCGACCGGGCCACCGCCCTCACGCTGCCCGCCGGCACCGTGTCCGCCGGGACCCCCGGTGCGGTGGACCTGCTCGGCTACGGGACGTCGAACACGTTCGAGACGGCCGCGGCGACGAACCCGGCGGGAGCGAACTCCACACCGGACGCCCTGGCGCGCGCGACGAGCGGCGCCGACTCGGACGTCAACCGCGCGGACTTCACGCTGTCCACCACGATCACCCCCCGGAACGCGAAGGGCGAGACCGCGACCGGCGGGTCCGCACCGACGCCGGGCGACGGCGGCACCACACCGCCCGCCACCCCTGCGGTCGCCGCGACCATCCCCGAGGTCCAGGGCACGACCGACACCTCGCCGCTCGTCGGCAGGACGGTCACCACGAGCGGCGTCGTGACTGCGGTGTACGCGACCGGTGGCCTCAACGGCTACACGATCCAGACGCCGGGCACGCCCGGCGTGGGCGCCGCGGCCACGCGGACCGCGTCCGACGGGCTCTTCGTCTACTCCGCTGCCACCGTCGGCCGGGTCGCGATCGGTGACCACGTCGAGGTCACCGGCGCGGTCTCGGAGTTCAACGGGCTGACCGAGCTCACCGTCCCGAGCGCCGCCGGACTCCGGGTGCTCACCACGCCCGCCGTCGCGCCGCAGCCGGCAGCCGTCGCGTTCCCCCGCTCGGACGCCGAGCGCGAAGCGCTCGAGAGCATGCTCGTCCTGCCGCAGGGCGACTACACGGTCGCGGACAACTACACGACGAACCAGTACGGCGAGATCGCGCTGGCCACGGGCGCCGGCCGGCTCCTGCAGCCGACCGAGGTCGCGCGTCCGGGCAGCGCTGAGGCCGCTGCGGTCGCCGCCGACAACGCGGCCCGCAAGGTCACGCTGGACGACGGCGCGAGCACGAACTTCCTGCCCCGCGACGACCAGGACCAGGCCGCCCGCGGGATCCCGGTCCCGTGGTTGACGAACGCGGGTCCGATCACGGTCGGGGCCACCACGACGTTCACCGACCCCGTGGTCCTCGACTACCGGAACAACGCCTGGAAGTTCCAGCCGACGACGCCGATCACCGGCGCCACCCCGGCGGCCGACCTGCCCGCGTCGTTCTCGGACGTCCGTACCCCGGCGCCCGCCGCGGTCGGCGGCGACCTCACGCTCGCCGGGTTCAACGTGCTGAACTACTTCCCGACGACCGGTGACGAGCTGACCGGGTGCACGTACTACCGGGACCGCGTGGGGGACCCGATCACGGTGAACTCCGGCTGTGACGCCCGCGGTGCCGCCGAGCAGGAGGACCTCGACCGCCAGCAGGTGAAGATCGTGAAGGCGATCAACGCCCTCGGCGCCGACGTGGTCTCGCTCGAGGAGATCGAGAACTCGGCGGCCTTCGGGCAGGACCGGGACGCCGCGGTCGCCACGCTCGTGGCCGCGCTGAACGCCGCGACGGGGACCGACACCTGGGCGTACGCGGAGTCGCCGTCCGTGATACCGACCAGCGAGGACGTCATCCGCCTGGCCCTGATCTACAAGAAGGACCGGGTCGCACCCACGGGCGAGTCGACGATCCTCATCGACCCGGCGTTCACGAACGCACGCCAGCCCGTCGCCGACGCCTTCCGACCGGTCGGCGGCACCGCGGAGGACGACTTCCTCGTCATCGCGAACCACTTCAAGTCGAAGGGCTCGGGCACCGGCGAGAACGCCGACCAGGGTGACGGCCAGGGCGCTTCCAACGCCGACCGCGTACGACAGGCGCGGGCCCTCGCGACCTTCTCCACCGCCATGCAGGAGCAGTACGGCACCGACAAGACCTTCCTCATCGGTGACTTCAACGCGTACAGCGAGGAGGACCCGATGGTGGTGCTCCGTGACGCCGGGTACACCGACCTCGCTCCGGCGCAGGACGAGGACGAGTACTCCTACGTGTTCAGCGGTCTGAGTGGGTCCCTCGACCACGTGCTGGCATCGCCGGCCGCGCTCGAGTCGGTCACCGGCGTGGACATCTGGAACATCAACTCGACCGAGTCGGTGGGCCTGGAGTACAGCCGGTACAACGTGAACGTCTCCGACCTGTACGAGGACGACGTCTACCGCGCCAGCGACCACGACCCGATCCTGGTCGGGTTCGACCTGAGCGCGGCCGAGGTACCGGGCGACCCGACGCCGGAGCCCACGCCGGCACCCGAGGCGGACGACGCGACACCGACCCCCGCCCCGGTCGCCGGTGGCGTCGGCGTGACCCCGGGTGCGGGCGGCGCGCCGAGCACCGACGGCGACCTCGCCTTCACCGGTGCGGAGCTGGGCGCGGGGCTGGCGGCGACACTCGCCCTCCTGGCCGCCGGCGGTGGGCTCCTCGCCCTCCGTCGCCGCCGGACGACGGGTGGCAGCGCCGAGTGAGGCTGCCCTGAACACGACCACCGCCGGGAGGCGCGTTGCGGGTCCGACCCGCAGCGCGCCTCCCGTCCGTGGCGCATCCGGGTCTGCCCGCGGTTGACCGACGTGATCCGCGTCCGCTAGGCTCTCACCTTGGCCTGCGCGCTCTGTTGCGCCAGGCAGTCAGATGGGCCCTCCACCGGGTCGTTCACCGGGCATCTGCCCGCGGGAACGCCCACCGGAGCGGGATTCACGGACTCCTCACCTCGACACGAAAGCAGCACTCCTGTGACTCGTACGTTCTCCCCGAAGCCGGCAGACGTCCAGCACGACTGGATCGTCATCGACGCGACCGACGTCGTGCTCGGCCGCCTCGCTTCGCACGTCGCCGCCCTTCTCCGCGGCAAGCACAAGGCCACCTTCGCCCAGCACATGGACATGGGTGACTACGTCATCATCGTGAACGCCGACAAGGTCGCCCTGACCGGGTCGAAGCTCGCCAAGAAGGTGTACTACCGCCACTCCGGTTACCCGGGCGGCCTCACCGCCACCAGCTACCCGGAGATGCTCGAGAAGCACCCGACCCGCGCCGTCGAGAAGGCGATCCGCGGCATGCTGCCGAAGAACACCCTCGGTCGCGAGCAGCTCAAGAAGCTCAAGGTCTACGCAGGCGCTGAGCACCCCCACGCGGCGCAGCAGCCCAAGCCGTACACCTTCGACCAGGTCTCGCAGTAACAGCGGCCACGACGACTTCCAGGAACGAGAAAACACTCATGGCTCAGATCGCTGACTCCATCGACCAGACCCCGGAGAGCTTCACCACCGAGAGCGCGCCCGTCGCGTCCGAGGCCGCTCCCCGTCAGATCCTCAACGTCTCGGGCGGTGCCGTCGGTCGCCGCAAGGAGGCCATCGCGCGCGTCCGCCTGGTGCCCGGCTCCGGCACCTTCTCGGTGAACGGCCGCACGCTCGAGGACTACTTCCCGAACAAGCTGCACCAGCAGCTCATCAACGACCCGTTCAAGGTGCTCGAGCTCCTCGGCTCGTACGACGTCACCGCCCGCATCACGGGTGGCGGCCCCTCGGGTCAGGCCGGCGCGCTCCGCCTCGCCATCGCCCGCACCTTGAACGAGATCGACCGCGAGAACAACCGCGCGACCCTCAAGAAGGCCGGCTTCCTCACCCGTGACGCCCGCGTCATCGAGCGCAAGAAGGCCGGTCTCAAGAAGGCCCGCAAGGCGTCGCAGTTCTCGAAGCGCTGATCGCCTGACGGCGGGAGATCGCATGCCGCGTCTGTTCGGTACCGACGGCGTTCGTGGCCTCGCCAACGGCGAGTTGACGGCCGCGCTCGCACTGGGCCTTGCCCAGGCGAGCGCGGCCGTGCTCACGCACGGACACCATGCGGACGCTCGTCGAGCGTCCGGTCGCACGCGCCCGCGGGCCGTGCTGGCGCGCGACCCGCGCGTCTCCGGCGAGTTCCTGGGCGCCGCCGTGGCAGCCGGACTCGCCTCCGCCGGCGTCGACGTCCTCGACGCCGGGGTCATCCCCACTCCCGCAGCGGCGTACCTCGTCGCCGACATCGACGCCGACTTCGGCGTGATGATCTCCGCGTCGCACAACCCCGCGCCGGACAACGGGATCAAGTTCTTCGCCGCAGGTGGTCGCAAGCTGCCGGACGAGGTCGAGGACCGCATCGAAGCGGCCATGCACGACCAGTCCGCGCCGACCCCCACGGGTGCCGAGGTCGGACGCATCACGCGGTTCGCCGACGCCGAGGACCGCTACGTCGTGCACCTGCTCGGCACGCTGCCGCACCGGCTCGACGGGCTCCACGTCGTGCTCGACTGCGCCAACGGGGCAGCCTCCGGCGTCTCGCCCGAGGTCTTCGTCAACGCGGGTGCGAAGGTGACGCTCATCGGTGCCGACCCGAACGGCATCAACATCAACGACGGCGTCGGCTCGACCCACATCGACAACCTGGCCCGCGCGGTGCTCGAGGCCGGCGCCGACGTCGGCATCGCGCACGACGGCGACGCGGACCGGTGCCTCGCCGTGGACGCCGACGGCAACGCGGTGGACGGCGACCAGATCATGGCGATCCTGGCGCTGTCGCTCAAGGAGCGCGGCCGCCTGGTGGACGACACCCTCGTCGCCACGGTCATGTCGAACCTCGGTCTCAAGCGGGCCATGGCGGACGCGGGCATCACGGTGCTCGAGACCGGCGTCGGTGACCGTTACGTGCTCGAGAAGATGAACGAGGGCGGCTTCTCGCTCGGTGGCGAGCAGTCCGGCCACATCATCTTCAACGACTACGCGACGACGGGTGACGGGGTCCTGACGGGCCTCCACCTCGTCGCCGAGATGGCGCGCACCGGCAAGACGCTCGGCGAACTCGCCGCGTGCATGACCGTGTTCCCGCAGGTGCTCCTCAACGTGAAGGGCGTCGACCGGCACGGGCTGCAGGACCAGGGTGTGCAGGACGCGATCGCCGCCGCCACCGACGCGCTCGGCGACACCGGCCGGGTGCTCCTGCGTCCGTCGGGCACCGAGCCGGTCGTCCGCGTCATGGTCGAGGCCGCCAGCCAGGAGGACGCCCAGCGCGTCGCCGAGGAACTCGCGGACGTCGTCCGTGCGCGCCTGACGCTCGAGGCCGCGTAGCGGCGCGCTCGCGGCTCGCGGTGTCGCCCGCAGCTCGCGGAGTCGCCCGCGGCCCTCGGCGCCGATAGCGCCCGGTCGCAGACGACGCGCCCCGTTCCGACGGGGCGCGTCGTCGTCGCGGGGTGGGACCCCGGTCGGGCCGTCCCCGTCGCGACCCGCTCCGGGTCAAATCTTGCGGAGCAGGACGCTCGTCACCTTGTGGTCCGCCGCCTTCTTGAGCACCAGCGTTGCGCGGGAGCGGGTCGGCAGGACGTTCTCGAGCAGGTTCGGCTCGTTGATCGCCCGCCAGACCTCGGTGGCGGTGCGGACGGCGTCCTCGCGGGACAGGTCGGCGAAGCGGTGGAAGAACGAGTCGGGGCTCGAGAACGCCTGCTCCTGCAGCGCCAGGAACCGGTCCACGTACCAGGACTCGATGTCCTTCGTCTTCGCGTCGACGTAGATGGTGAAGTCGAAGAGGTCGGACAGTGCCAGGCGCCCGTGCACCGGCGGTGCGAGCACGTTGAGCCCCTCGACGATGAGGATGTCCGGCTGTCGCACGACGATCTCGGCGTCGGGCACGATGTCGTAGACCAGGTGTGAGTAGTACGGCGCGCGGACCTCGGCAGCGCCGCTCTTCACGTTGCTGACGAACCGCAGCAGGGACCGGCGGTCGTACGACTCGGGGAAGCCCTTGCGGTCCATGATCCCGCGCCGCTCGAGCTCGGCGTTCGGGTACAGGAAGCCGTCGGTCGTCACGAGTTCGACGCGGGGCGTGTCCGGCCAGCGCTTGGTGAGTTCGCGGAGCAGGCGCGCCACGGTGCTCTTGCCGACCGCCACCGATCCGGCGACGCCGATGACGAAGGGGGTCCGGCCGGCACGTT
This sequence comes from Curtobacterium sp. MCSS17_015, assembly GCF_003234265.2. Lineage (NCBI taxonomy): Bacteria > Bacillati > Actinomycetota > Actinomycetes > Micrococcales > Microbacteriaceae > Curtobacterium > Curtobacterium sp. MCSS17_015. The sequence continues at coordinate 3,054,912 of NZ_CP126256.1, read as the reverse complement.
CGCCGAGGAAGCGGCTGGTCTCGGCGTGGAGGTCCCGCGCACCGGCCGCGTACAACGTCAACAGGCGCGAGAGCGGCAGGTAGACGTCCTGCACCTCGGTGATGTCGAGGCGGTCGCCGAGGCCGCGCAGCTGCACGATCTCGGTCTCGGTGAGGGAGAGGTGCTCCTTCGGTGCGAGCTGCGACCACTCGTCGCGGGGGATCTCCACGAAGGGAGTGGGGTGCGCGACGGTCGTCTCCGGGATCGGCATGGGGTCGAGCGTACCCAGCCGGGAGGCCCGCCCCCGGTCAGCGACGTCGCCGACGGTGGGTGGGCCTCCCGGCCGGGCTCCGGGTCAGGCGGGGAGGGCCGCCTCGATGGCGGCGACGACCTCGGGGGCGTCCGGCGTGACCGTCGGGCGGAAGCGGGTGACGGTGCCGTCCGGTGCCACGAGGAACTTCTCGAAGTTCCACATCACGCGACCGGCCTTGCCCGACGCGTCCGGAGCCTGCGTGAGTTCCCGGTAGAGCGGGTGCGCGGACCGGCCGTTCACCTTGACCTTCTCGGACATCGGGAAGCTGACGCCCCACGTGGTGGAGCAGTACTCCTCGATGGCCTCGGACGAGCCGAGCTCCTGCAGGAACTGGTTGCTCGGGAAACCGAGCACGGTGAAGCCCCGCGGGCCGTACGTGCGCTGGAGTTCCTCGAGCTGTTCGTACTGCGGCGCCAGCCCGCACCGCGAGGCGACGTTCACCACGAGCACCGCCTTGTCGCCGAAGCTGCCGAAGGTGGTGGTCTCACCCGTGAGGGTGGTGATCGCGATGTCGTCGAAGCGTCCCATGTCCGGAGGCTATCCCCACCTCCGGGGCGGCTCGCAGGGTGCTCCCGGCAGTGCCCGTAGGATCGATCCCATGTGTGGAATCGTCGGCTACGTCGGCAGCAACAGCAGCACGGACGTCCTCCTCGGGGGCCTCCGCCGTCTCGAGTACCGCGGGTACGACTCGGCGGGCATCGCCGTGGTCGACCCCTCCGGTGACATGACCTCGGCCAAGAAGGCCGGCAAGCTCCAGATGCTCGTCGACGAGCTGGACGCCAACCCCATCGCGGACGGCGGCACCGGGATCGGGCACACCCGCTGGGCGACGCACGGCGGTCCGACCGACGAGAACGCGCACCCGCACCTGGCCGACGGCGGCAAGCTCGCCCTCATCCACAACGGCATCATCGAGAACTTCGCCCCGCTGAAGGACGAACTCCTGGCCGAGGGCGTCTCGTTCACGAGCGAGACCGACTCCGAGGTCGCCGCACACCTCGTGGCGCGGGAGTTCCACGAGACGCACGACCTGACCGAGGCGATGCGTCGCACCGTGGCACGGCTCGAAGGGGCGTTCACGCTCCTCGTCGTGCACGCCGACCAGCCAGGCGTCGTCGTCGGCGCCCGGCGCAACTCGCCCCTCGTGGTGGGGCTCGGGGACGGCGAGAACTTCATGGGCTCGGACGTCGCCGCGTTCGTGGCCTACACGCAGCGGGCGCTCTCGATCGGGCAGGACGAGATCGCCACGATCCGTCCCGACGGCGTCGACGTCATCCACTTCGACGGCACCCTGGCCGAGCCGAGCGAGTTCGAGGTGAACTGGGACGCCTCGGCCGCCGACAAGGGCGGCTGGTCCTCGTTCATGGCGAAGGAGATCAGTGAGGAGCCCGAGGCCGTGCGCAACACGGTCCTCGGCCGCGTGCACGAGGGCGCGATCACGCTGACCGACCTCGATCCGATCGCCGAACGCCTGCAGCAGGTGGACCGCGTCATCGTCATCGCCTGCGGCACCGCGGCCTACGCCGGCATGCTCGGCAAGTACGCCATCGAGCAGTGGGCACGCGTCCCGGTGGAGGTCGAGCTCGCCCACGAGTTCCGCTACCGCGACCCGGTGTTGAACGACCGCACCCTGGTCGTCTCGATCAGCCAGTCCGGCGAGACCATGGACACCCTCATGGCCGTCAAGTACGCCCGCGAGCAGGGCGCCCAGGTCCTCTCGATCTGCAACACGCAGGGCGCGACGATCCCGCGCGAGTCCGACGCCGTGATCTACACGCACGCCGGGCCCGAGGTCGCGGTGGCCTCGACGAAGGCCTTCCTGGCGCAGGGTGTCGCGCTGTACCTGCTCGGGCTGCACCTCGCCACGCTGCGCGGCACGCTGACCGCCGAGCAGGTCGCCGAGCAGGTCGCCGAGCTCGAGGGGCTCCCCGAGAAGCTGCAGCAGACGATCGAGGACGCCTCCGGTGTCGCCGAGCTGGCGAAGTGGATGGCGGACACCCGGAGCGTGCTGTTCCTCGGCCGCCACGTCGGGTACCCGATCGCGCTCGAGGGCGCGCTCAAGCTCAAGGAGCTCGCGTACATCCACGCCGAGGGCTTCGCCGCCGGTGAGCTCAAGCACGGTCCGATCGCGCTCATCGAGCCCGGCCAGATCGTCTTCGTCATCGTCCCGTCGCCGCGTGACGCCCGGTCGCTGCACCCGAAGGTCGTCTCGAACATCCAGGAGATCCGCGCCCGCGGCGCTCGGGTGATCGCGATCGCCGAAGAGGGCGACGCCGCCGTGCTGCCCTTCGCGGACGAGGTCCTGCGGATCCCGCTCGCGACGCCGCTGTTCGAGCCGCTGCTCGCCGTGGCCCCGCTGCACATGTTCGGCATGGAGCTCGCCGCGGCCAAGGGCCTCGACGTCGACCAGCCGCGCAACCTCGCGAAGTCGGTCACCGTCGAGTAGTCGCGACGTGATCATCGGCATCGGGGTCGACGTGGTCGACCTGGAACGGTTCGAGCGGGTCCTGACCCGGACCCCCGCGATGCGGTCGCGGCTGTTCACCGACGCCGAGCAACTGCGGGACGGCGAGCCGCGCCCGGTGGCGTCACTCGCCGCCCGGTTTGCCGCCAAGGAGGCCCTGATCAAGGCCTTCGGGTCGAGCGCCGGCCTGCGCTGGCGGGAGCTCGAGGTCGTCGCGGACGACCAGCGGAACCCGTCGCTCACCCTGCACGAGGGGGCGCAGCGGGTGGCGGACGACCGCGGGGTCTCGCACGTGCACCTCTCGCTGTCGCACGACGGCGGGATCGCGACGGCGTTCGTCGTCATCGAGGGCCGGGAGCGGCCTGCAACGGAAGGACCGATCGCGTGAGCGCGTTCACGGGGGTGACCGTCGACCGGGAGGCGCTGATCGCCAACTACGCGACGATCGCCGGACAGGTGGCCCCGGCCGGCGTCGTCGCGGTGGTGAAGGCCGACGCGTACGGGCACGGCGCCGTCGAGGTGGCCCGTGCGCTCGTGGACGCCGGCGCGGACTGGCTCGGCGTCGCCGACCTCGACGAGGCGGTCGCGCTCCGGCGGGCCGGGATCGACGAGGGCGTCCGTGTCCTCGCGTGGCTGCACGCCCCGGACGAGGACTTCCGGCGCGCGGCCCGGTACGGCATCACCCCGGCGGTCTCCAGCGTCGAGCAGCTCGCGACCGCGGCCGACGCCGACGTGCCCGCGGTCCACCTGGTCGTGGACACCGGCCTGAGCCGCAACGGCGCGGTCGAGTCCGAGTGGCCCGAGCTCTTCGCGACGGCGGCGGCGCTGTCCCGCGGCGGGGACCGCACCCGGATCGAGGGTGTGATGTCCCACCTGTCGAACGCGTCGCGCGCCGACGACCTCGACCAGGACGCCGCGCTCCAGCGGGCGCTGGACGGCCTGGCCGCGGTCGGCATCCGTCCGGACGTGGTGCACCTCGCCGCCAGCGCCGGCAGTCTGGCGCTCCCGGAGACCCGGCGGGACCTGGCACGGGTGGGGCTCGCGCTGTACGGGCTGAGCCCGTTCCCGGACCGGACCTCGGCCGACCTCGGGCTCCGGCCCGCGATGCGGGTGACCGCCGCCGTGCTCCGGACCATCGCGGTCCCCGTCGGCGACGGTGTCTCGTACGGGTACACGTGGCGTGCGGAGCGTGACACGAGGCTCGCGGTGATCGGCCTCGGCTACGCGGACGGCTTCGACCGCGGGTCCGGCAACGCCGTGTCCGTCCGCATCGGCGACCGCCGCTTCCCGGTGGTCGGACGGGTGGCGATGAACGCGATGCACATCGACATCGGTGACGCCGACGTCTCGATCGGGGACGAGGTCGTGCTCTGGGGCGACCCGGCGAACGGCGACCCCGCGGTGGAGGAGTGGGCCGACGCGATCGGCACGATCAACTACGAGGTGGTCGCCAGGGTCGGCCGCAGCGTGGAACGGAGGACGACGTGAGCGCACCGCTCCGCCGGGCGGTCATCGACCTGGACGCCTACCGCGCGAACCTCGACCTCGTCCGGTCGTGGATGGACCCCGTCGAGCTCATGGCGATCATGAAGGCCGACGCCTACGGGCACGGTCTCGAGGCGATCGCCCTGACCGCGGTGGATGCCGGCATCCGGTGGATCGGGGTCCTCACGGTCCCGGCCGCCCTCCGGCTGCGGTCGATCGGCGTCGGCGAGGACGTCCGGCTGTTCACGTGGCAGCACGACCCCGGCCTGGACTTCCGCGATGCGGTCGACTCCGCCGTCGACCTGGGCGTCTCGAACGTCGCCGAGCTGCGACGCGTCCTGGACGCCGTCGACCAGCGTCCGGCCCGCGTGCACCTCGGCGTCGACAGCGGACTGCACCGCGACGGTGCGACCGCCCGGGAGTGGCCGGCCCTCGTCGAGCTCGCCCGCGACGCGCAGCGCGCCGGCCGGATCGAGGTCGTCGCCGCGTACACCCACCTGGCGGAGACCTCGGACGCCGACGACGCCGCGGCCGTGGCGCACTTCGACGCCATGGTCGAGCAGGCCGAGGACCTCGGTCTCGACATCCGGTGGGAGCACGTCGCCGCCTCGCTCGCCGGTCTCGAACGCAAGGAGTTCCGGAAGGACATGGTCCGGATGGGGGCGAACCTGTTCGGCATCCCCGGCGCCGACGGGGTCTGCGCCGCGGATCTCGGCCTGCGGCCCGTGATGACCCTGACCGCCTCGGTCGCGAAGACCAAGCGCGTGCCGGTCGGCACCGGTGTCTCCTACGACTACACGTACCGCACCGACGCCGAGACGACCCTGGCGCTCGTGCCCGTCGGGTACGCGGACGGCGTCTCACGGGCGGCGCAGGGCCGGGTCGAGGTCGCGATCAACGGCACCAGGTACCCGATCGCCGGTCGGGTCGCGATGGACCAGTTCCTGGTCGACGTCGGTGACGACGACGTCCGCGTCGGTGACCCGGTGACCCTGTTCGGGACCGGCGAGGACGGCGAGATGACCGTGCTCGAGTGGGCGGCCGCGATCGACACCATCGGTGAGGAGGTCGTCTGCCGGATCGGCAGTCGGGTCCAGCGCGTGCACGAGGGCCACTCCGGTGCGGGCCGGGTCGGCGAGTACCTGCGCGGGGAGCGGACGTGACCGTCCTGCTCGACACCACGGTCGACACCACGGAGCAGATGGGGGCGCTGGGCGCGCGCCTGGCCCGGGTGCTGCGCGCCGGGGACCTCGTGGTGCTCACCGGACCGCTCGGTGCCGGCAAGACCACCATGACGCGCGGCCTCGGGTCCGCACTCGGCGCCCGCGGCCAGGTCTCCAGCCCCACCTTCGTGCTCGCTCGCACCCACCCGACCACCGCCGGCCCGGACCTCGTCCACGTGGATGCCTACCGACTGAGCGACCCGGTGGAGCTCGACGACCTGGACCTCGACTGGGACGGCTCGATCGTCGTCGTCGAGTGGGGTCGCGGCATGGTCGACGGAGTCAGCGACAGCGTCCTGGACGTCGAGATCGTCCGCGCGACCGGCGGTGCCGCCGAGACCGGCGAGGACGTCGACCCGGACGACGTCCCGGACGAGCCCCGCCGGGTCGTCGTCACCGGTAGTGGACCGCGCTGGCAGGGCGTCACGCTCTGACCCGCCGTCCCGGGTCGGTTCCCGCGCCGGACGGGAGGCCCGGATCACCGCACGGGCGTCCCTGACGCGGTGTGGGCCTCCCGTCCGAGACCGCGGAGATCGGCCAACATGCTCGAAACGCTTGGGTATCGAGCGCGAACGGCGTAGCGTCGCCCGCGCTACACCGCGGACCCTGCCGCGGATGCCCGATCCCTGTTCCCGGGCTGGCCTCGTCGTGACCACGCGTCGTACCCGACGGCGTCGTAGCGCGAGGGCGCTCGTCGCGGAGACCCGAACCCGCAACGAGCGCCCTCGACCCTCGCCCCGACCGGGCACTGCCGCTCCGGCGCGTTCACGCCGTCGCTCCCCGCACTGCGTACCGGTGCAGGGTGACACCGTCGGGGAACGCGCGCTGTTCGAGGAGGTCGAGCAGCAGGGGCTCCGGGACCGGTTCGTCGAAGAGCGGTCGACCGGCGCCGAGGACCGCGGGGTGCGTGTACAGCAGGAGCTCGTCGACGAGCCCCGCGGCGAGCAGCTGCGTGGCGAGGGTCGCCCCGCCGACCGCGATGTCCCCCTCGGACTCCTGCCGCAGGGCCGCGAGCTGAGCGATCGCGTCGTCACCGCCGATGACCCGGGTGTGGTGGTCGGCGGCCGTCCGGGTCCGCGACACCAGGACCTTCGGGATGTCGGTCCAGATGTGCCCGAACTCGCGGAACCACTCCGGCAGCGACTCGTCCGCTCGGGCGTCCGGCCAGAACGGGTCCATCATGTCGCGGACGACCCGCCCCTCGACGAACATCGTCATCGCGCGGGCACGGGCGTTGAACTCCCGGTGCAGTGGGCCGTCGATGCGGAGCCAGTCGGGCCCCTCGAGGCCGCTGTGGTCGCCGTGGTCCCGCTCGATGAGCAGGTCGAGCGAGACGTTCATCCAGTACACGAAGCGCGCGGGCATCGGGACTCCTTCGTCGATGCCGTGACGGTACCGCCGGGCTGCCCGCCCGACAAGACACCGGCAGTCCGGGTCAGGGCCGACCGGGACGGCTCCGCAGCCCGCAGCTGCGGCGTTCGAGGTCGGCGAGGGCCGCGATGGTCGCCGGGTCCCGCTCCCGCCACCGGTCGACGACCCCGGGGCCGAGCGCGGTCACGGCGTCGCGTCCGACGAGTGCCCGGAGCGCCAGGACCTCGGTCCCGTCCGGCCCACGGTCGACCTCGCGGGCAGCGGTCGCGGCGCGGACGAACCGGCCACGGGTGCGCGTCCAGACGAGGAGCAGGACCACGACGAACACGACGGTGAGGCCGCCGCCGACGAGGTGCGCCAGGTGGACGGCGGTGTCGTGCTGCTGCGCTCCCGCGGCCGCGACGGCGCCCGCGTGCTCGCTCGCCTTCCGCAGCGGCGCGCTCACGGCGTCGCCGGCGAGGGGGATGTCCGCCAGGGCCCGTGCGGTCGCCGACAGTTGCCGCTGGAACGCCGAGCCCTCGTCCTGCACGCGGGTGCCGATGGACGCGAGCCGTTCGATCGAGCCGGCGACCTCCCTGCCCACCACCACGGAGAGGACCAGACCGACGAGGACGAGGAGGTCGGTGACGACCTGGCGGGCACGTCGGACCGGTCGGCTGTCGTACACGACCATCACGGGCCTCCTGTCCGGGTCGACCGGCGCCGGAGGTGGCTGCTCGGTCGACGTCCCAGTCTGCTGGGGCCGCCTGTGCTCCCGGTCCGCCACGTCGTCGTACTAGGCTCACTCTCCGGCCTCGACCCGCCGGACGGCAGGACGCCGGACGACGACGATCGGAGGCCACGGATGCTCGTGACCATCACCACTCGCGGCGAGGCTGCGCCGGACCTCTCGCACCTGCTCCACAAGCACCCCGGGCGCGCGCAGTCGTTCGACCTCAGCGTCGGCACGGCGCACGTCTTCTACCCCGCCGACACGACGACCACGTGCACCGCGGCACTGCTCCTCGAGGTCGACGCGATCGCCCTCGCCCGGAGCAAGCGGTACGGCGCCGACGCGCAGGCCCTCTCGCGGTACGTGAACGACCGGCCCTACGCATCGACGTCGATGCTCGCGCTCGCGATCGGGCAGGTGTTCCGGAGCGCCATGGGCGGCCGGAGCACCTCCCGTCCGGAGCGGGCCGCGGCACCGATGGACCTCGAACTCGCCCTCACCAGCGTGCCGAGCGAGGTCGACGAGCACGGGACGGGGCTCGCGACGCGGTTGTTCGCGCCGCTCGGCTGGACCGTCGAGGAGACCCGACGGCCGCTCGACGAGACCCGGCCCGAGTGGGGTGACGCCGCCACCGTCGGGCTCCGGCTCCAGGGGCAGGTCCGACTCGCCGACGCACTGCGACAGCTCACCGTGCTGCTGCCGGTCCTCGACGACGCGAAGCACTACTGGGTCGGCGACGACGAGGTCGGCATGCTGCTCCGCCGCGGCGAGGGGTGGCTCGCCGAGCACCCGCTCCGCGAACTCATCACGACCCGCTCGCTCGCCCATCAGCGCGGGCTCGTGGACGACGCGACCTCGCGACTCCTCGGCGTGGACGCCGGTCTCGACGCCGGCGTCGCGGACGGCGGGAGGATCGACGCCGGGGCCGAGGACGGTGTCCGCCGGGCCACCGAGCCGGGAGGCACGGCAACGGTCGACGCGTCACCTCTCATCGACGACCTGCACACCGAGACGCCGCTGTACCACCGGCGCGCCGAGGCGGTGCTCGCGGCGCTCGCCGATGTCCAGGCCCGCACGGTCGCCGACCTCGGCTGCGGCGAGGGCGCTCTGCTCCGGCACCTCTTCGCGGACCGCTCCTTCACGACGGTCATCGGCACCGACGTGGCACCTCGGGAGCTCGCCCGCGCCGAACGTCGACTGCGGCTGGACGACGTCAGCGACGAGCAGCGTGCCCGCGTGCGGTTGCTGCAGTCCTCGGTGACGTACTCCGACGACCGGATCGCCGGGCTCGACGCGGTCGTCCTCATGGAGGTCGTCGAACACGTCGACCCCGAGCGGCTGCCGGCCCTCGAGGCCTCGGTGTTCCAGGCCGCACGGCCGGGTGCCGTCGTCCTCACGACACCGAACGCGGAGCACAACGTGCGCTACGAGCACCTGGCGGCCGGGCGCTTCCGGCACCCCGACCACCGGTTCGAGTGGACCCGCGCCGAGTTCCGGGCGTGGGCGCAGGCCGCCGGCGACCGGCACGGGTACACCGTCGAGTTCCGCCCCGTGGGCGAGGACGACCCCGAGGTGGGCCCGCCCACGCAGCTCGCCCTGTTCCGCCGTACGACGACGACCCGCAGCACCAGCCCGACCGGAGGCACCGACGCATGACCGCCCTGCCGATCCCGACCATGTCCCTCGTGCTGCTCGTCGGCACGAGCGGCTCCGGCAAGTCGACGTTCGCCGCGCAGCACTTCGGTCGCTTCGAGACCCTGTCGAGCGACTTCTTCCGCGGGCTCGTCTCGAACGACGAGGACGACCAGGCTGCGACCCCCGCCGCGTTCGAGGCCCTGAAGCACGTCGCCGCCCAGCGTCTGCGCGCCGGACTGCTCACCGTCATCGACGCGACGAACGTCCAGGCCGAGGCCCGCCGGGACTTCGTCCGGCTCGCCCGTGAGCACGACGTCCTGCCGGTCGCCATCGTCCTCGACGTCCCGGCGGCCCTGTGCCTCGCCCGCAACGCGGCCCGCACCGGCCGGGAGTTCGGCGCCGACGTGGTCCGGCGCCAGCAGGGGCAGCTCCGCCGCGGGCTGAAGGGCCTCGGCAAGGAGGGCTTCCGCCGCGTCCACGTCCTGCACGGCGAGGACGAGGTCGCCGCCGCGACGATCGTCCGCGAGCCGCTGCTCAACGACCGGACGGACGAGCACGGCCCGTTCGACGTCATCGGCGACGTGCACGGCTGCCGGTCCGAGCTCGAGTCACTGCTCGGACGACTCGGCTGGACGCTCCTCCGTGACGACACCGGGCGGCCCGTCGACGCCGTCCACCCCGAGGGACGCCGCGCGGTGTTCCTCGGCGACCTCGTCGACCGTGGCCCGGACAGCCCGGGCGTCCTCCGGCTCGTGATGGGCATGGTGCGGAACGGTCACGCGCTCGCCGTCCCGGGCAACCACGAGGACAAGCTCGTCCGCGCGCTCGACGGCCGGAAGGTGCAGACCGGCCACGGCCTCGCCGAGACGCTCGCGCAACTCGCCGCCGAGCCGGACGTGTTCCGCACCGAGGTCCGCGAGTTCTGTCGCGCCCTCGTGGGGCACCTCGTGCTCGATGACGGCCAGCTGGTCGTCGCGCACGCCGGCCTCAAGGAGCAGTACCAGGGCCGGGCCTCCGGACGGGTCCGCTCCTTCGCGCTGTACGGCGACACGACCGGTGAGAGCGACGAGTACGGACTGCCGGTGCGGCTGCCGTGGGCGGACGACTACCGCGGCCGGGCGATGGTCCTCTACGGCCACACGCCGACCGTCGACGCCGAGTGGATCAACGGCACGATGTGCCTCGACACCGGGTGCGTGTTCGGCGGGAAGCTCTCGGCGCTCCGCTACCCGGAGCGCGAGGTCGTGCAGGTGGACGCCGAGCGCGTCCACTACGAGGCCGCCAAGCCCCTCGAGCCGTTGCGCGCGCCGGGCACGTCGGAAACGCGTGCCGACGAGACGGACGGCGGACGAGCCCCCAGTCCGGCCGGGAGGCCCGCCGTCACCCCCGCCTCGCCCCGTCGCGTCCCCGGGCTCCTCCCGATCGAGGACGTCACCGGCAAGCAGGTCATCGAGACCCGGCACCACGGCCGGGTCGGCATCCGCGCCGAGAACGCCGCCGGTGCGCTCGAGGTGATGAGTCGCTTCGCCGTCGACCCGCGCTGGCTGCCGTACCTGCCGCCGACGATGAGCCCCGTCGCGACGGCCGCGCGCCCCGACCACCTCGAGCACCCGGACGATGCGTTCGCGTACTACCGGGGCCAGGGCGTCGACACGGTCCGGATGGAGGAGAAGCACATGGGCTCCCGGGCCACCGTGCTCCTCACCCGCGACCCGGCCCGCTTCGACGCCCCGTCCGGCTGGTGGGGGGTCGTCACGACGCGCACCGGCCGGGCGTTCTTCGACGAGACCGACTCGGAGACGTTCCTGTCCCGCCTCGACGTCGCGGTCGACGCGGCGGGGCTGTGGGCTGAGCTCGACTCCGACTGGGTCCTCCTCGACGGCGAGGTGCTGCCGTGGGCGGTCAAGGCCGAGGGCATGATCCGCGACTGGTACGCCGAGGTCGGTGCGGCAGCGGCAGGGGCGTTCCCCGCGACGCTCACGGCGCTCGCCGCGGCCCGCGACGCCGGCGTGGACGTCACGGACCTGCTGGCCCGGACGAAGCAGCGCGCGGGCGACGCCACCGCCTACACCGAGTCCTACCGGCGGTACGCGGCACCCGCGACGGGCATCGACGACGTGCGGTTCGCGCCGTTCCAGGTCCTCGCGGCCGAGGGGCGGACGTTCTCGGACCGGCCGCACGGCTGGCACCTGGAGGTGGCGGGACGCCTCGCCGCCGCCGCGCCCGGTGTCGTCCGTGCCACGCGGTCGCTGCTCGTGGACGTACACGACGACGTGTCCCGCGCCGCCGGGGTCGACTGGTGGCAGGAGCTGACCGGTGCCGGGGGTGAGGGCGCCGTCGTGAAGCCGGAGTCGAACCTGACCCTCGGGCCGAAGGGGCTCGTGCAGCCGGGCGTGAAGGTCCGCGGCCGCGAGTACCTGCGGATCATCTACGGGCCGGAGTACACGGCACCGGCGAACCTCACGCGCCTGAAGGACCGGGACCTCGGGCACAAGCGGTCGATGGCGCTGCGGGAGTACGCACTCGGGCTCGAGTCGCTCGCGCGCTTCGTCGAGCGGGAGCCGTTGTGGCGGGTGCACCAGCCGGTGTTCGGCGTGCTGGCGCTCGAGTCGGAGGCGGTGGACCCGCGGTTGTGAGCGGACGAGCGCACGCGGCTCGTCCGCCGCCCGCCCGCCCGATGCCCCAGTCGTGCCGCCTCTTGCTCACCGCTCCAGCGACACGCGCCGATCCGTCGCGATGTGGTCGAGGGCGGACAGCGCCCGCTCGTCCTGGACCAGGGTGTCCACCGCGTCCCACCGCCTCGTCCACGCTCCGAGTTCGGGACTCAGCGCGGCGGTGAGCATGCGCGCATCCTCGAGGATGCGTCCCGGAGAACGGCGGAGCTGGCGTCCCTCCGATACGATCCCCGGCTGGGGGAACCCGAAAACGACGGGCTCACAGTGGTTGATGCGGTTGCGGGCCCAGTTGAGGCGCAGGGCGATCCGGTGGACCTCCCGACGCGTCCGACCCGGGAACGCGGGGCTGAGCGCTGGTTCCCAGAGCGTTTCGGTGTAGGACGCCTTCGTTCCGTCGGGTCTGCGGCCACCGCGGCCCAACACGGCGACCCAAGCCCCCAGCATGAGCTGCGCGACGACCTGGCCCGGTTGCGCCCCGACGCCCACGCGCGTGATCGCCGTCTCCACCTGTCGGAGGAGGTCCTCGTCGAACGAGTCCCGCTGCGTCTCGAACCAGCGGGGCCCGAAATGCGCCGTGAGAGCCCTGTGCAGGTGCTCGCGCAACGCGACCTCGAGGAAGCGCAAGACCGCGTGCAGATGCGAGGCCAACGATGCGTCGACGAGAGCCAGTTCGACCGCGGCGCGGTCAGCGCCGCCGACCGCCGCACGGAAGCGGCGCAGCCGAGCGGGCGCGAGGCTCGCGATCAGCGCTCGCTGTTCGTCGTACGTGGGAGCCGGGATCACCCACGGCACGCTACTATCGATGGATAGTCCCGCAGTCGGAAGGCTGCTCGGGTTCTGGAAGCCGTCGTAGTCCCTCGGGTCACGGCGGCTTCACCCGTTCCCGGGCGTCGATGGGCGGCCGCGCGAGCGGTACCGCACGTCCGCAGAGTCCCGCGGGCCGAACCGCTCGGCGAACGCCCGGTCGTTCGGGATCCACACGTCGCGCCACAGGTCGTCGTGCGCCCGTCCGAGCTCGTGATCACGGGCCATCCCGCGTCGGGCCGCTTCATCGAGGTCCACGTCACACCAGACCGTCAGGTCGAGGAATGACCGGACCTCCGGGTGGAAGAGCCCGATCAGGTCGACGACGAGCACGTCGGTCACCGGCAGCGGTTCCGGTCGACCGAGCGCCCGGGTCGACCAGTCGAAGCGGCGGAACGATCCCGTCCGGCCAGCGCGGTGCGGTTCGAGGACCTCCGAGCCGAGACGCAGGCGTTCGATGCCGTCCCAGTCAGTCGATCGTCGGTGCGACCGGGTCGGGTCGAGGAAGTCGTCACCGCGGATCCGGACCGCCCCCGGCATGTGGTCGACGAGGGCCCTGGCGAGCGTCGACTTGCCGGACCCGCAGTGGCCGGACACCCCGACGACGATCGGTGACCGTGCCGAGGCACGGAGCGTCCGGACGTGCTCGAGCAGGGCATCGCGGTCCACCTCGTCAGCGTAGGGCGGGTGGCCGTCCGCGCCTACGATGGACGGGTGCTGCTCGCGATCGACACCTCCGCCGGGACCTCCGTCGCCGTCGTCGACCCGACGACCCGCCAGGTCCTCGCCGAGCGCGAGACCGACGACACCCGTCGGCACGCCGAGGTGATCGGCCCGTTCCTCGACGAGGTCCTGCGCGCCGCCGACCTCGCCCCGGCCGACGTCACGGGCGTCGTCGCCGGCATGGGCCCCGGCCCCTTCACCGGCCTCCGGGTCGGCATCGCCGCCGCCCGCACCTTCGCCGCCGCGCGCGCCGTCCCGTTCCTCCCCGTCGTCAGCCACGACGCGGTCGCCGCGGGGGAGCCCGGGCCGCTCGTCGTCCTCACCGACGCCCGCCGTCGCGAGGTCGCCTGGAGCGCCTACGACGCCTCCGGCGCACGCGTCGCGGGGCCGGGACTCGCGAAGCCGGCGGACCTGGACGACGTGCTGCGGGCCTCCCGTCCAGAGGCCGTCGACTGGCGGCGCGTGACGGCCGCGACCATCCCGGCCGGGAGGCTCGGGGCGCTCGCCGCGGATCGGCTCGCCTCCGGCGCGCCCATGGCCGCTGACACCCCGGTCTACCTGCGCGAACCCGACGTGACGATGCCGGGAGCGCCGAAGCGGGTGGCTCGGTGACCGCCGTGCTGCCCGACGGACTGCGGCTCCGTCGCGCGCACCCGCAGGACCTCGACGACGTCATGTGGCTCGAGCACGTCTCGTTCCCGACCGACGCCTGGTCGGCCTCGCAGATGTCCGGTGAGCTGCACTCCCCGCACGGGTACTACGTCGTCGTCGAGACGACCGGCGAGGGCGCGGCGCCGACGGTCGTCGGGTACGCGGGGCTGTCCTCGCTGCCCGGCAACCCGGTCGCGGACGTGCAGACCATCGCGGTCGCGGCCGACCAACGTGGCAAGGGCCTCGGCCGGGTGCTGTTCACGGAGCTCCTCGACGAGGCGCGTCGCCGCGGGGTGCACGAGGTGTTCCTCGAGGTCCGCGCGGACAACCCGGTGGCGCAGACGATGTACACCGGGTTCGGGTTCGAGCACATCGCCACCCGGCCGCGGTACTACCAGCCGGACGGGGTCGACGCGTGGGTGATGCGAGCCGAGCTCGGGGCGGACGCGGAGCCCGGACCCCGACGCGGACCCGGCCCGATCGGACAGGAGGCGCTCGATGACCGCGGCTGAACCACTGGTGCTCGGCATCGAGACGAGCTGCGACGAGACCGGCGTCGGCATCGTGCGCGGGACCACCCTGCTCGCCAACGTCATCGCGTCGAGCATGGACGAGCACGCCCGCTACGGCGGCGTCGTGCCCGAGGTCGCCGCGCGGGCACACCTCGAGGCGATGACACCGACCCTGCACCAGGCGCTCGAGCAGGCCGGGGTGACCCTCGACGAGCTCGACGCCGTCGCGGTGACCGCGGGCCCGGGGCTCGCCGGCGCGCTCATGGTCGGTGTCGGCGCCGCGAAGGCGCTCGCCGTGGCGACGGGCAAGCCCCTGTACGGCGTGAACCACCTGGTCGGACACGTCGGTGCGGACGTCCTGCGCACCGACGGCTCCGAGATCGAACTCCCGACCGTGGCGTTGCTCGTCTCCGGCGGGCACACGTCGTTGCTCCTCGTGCGCGACCTGGTCGGCGACGTCGAGCTGCTCGGCGAGACCATCGACGACGCCGCGGGTGAGGCGTTCGACAAGGTGGCGCGGCTCCTCGGCCTGCCGTACCCCGGCGGGCCCCAGATCGACCGTGCGGCAGCCGAGGGCGATCCGACGGCCATCCGGTTCCCCCGGGGCCTGACGCTGCCGAAGGACATGGCGGCACACCGGTACGACTTCTCGTTCTCCGGGCTGAAGACCGCCGTGGCCCGCTGGGTCGAACGCTGCCGCGACGAGGGGCGCGAGGTGCCCGTCGCCGACGTCGCCGCGAGCTTCCGCGAGGCCGTGGTCGACGTCCTGCTGACCAAGGCGTTGGCCGCGTGCCGGGACACCGGCGTCGACCGGATGCTGCTCGGCGGCGGGGTCGTCGCGAACGCCCGGCTGCGGCAGGTGGCCGAGGAGCGATGCGCGGCAGCCGGGGTGGCGTTGCGGATCCCGCCGTTCGACCTCTGCACCGACAACGGGGCGATGATCGCGGCGGTCGGGGCCCGGCTCGTCGCCGAGGGGCACGCCCCGAGCGACCTCGGCATCGCGGCCGACTCGACCCTGCCGGTGACGACCGTCCAGGTCTGACCGGGCACGACCCCGCCCGGTCCCGCTCCTGAACGGTCCCGGGAGCCGTGTGGGAGGATCGGTGCCGGTGGCCGCCCGGTCGCCGGGAGGGGTGCAACGTGTCCGACCAGAACGACCGATCGACGCCGGACGAGACGCCGGACCAGGTGTCCGACCAGACGTCGGGTCAGGCGTCGGCTGCGACGCCTGCCGATCCGGACCGTGCGCACGAGCCGGTGACGCGCGACCCGTTCGCGTCCTCTGGGCAGGGTTCGGCGGCGCAGGGCGTCACGGACCCCGTGGGGGACCGCAGCGGTGGGGCCTCCTCGCCCGGACAGCAGAGCCCGTACGCGACGCCCGGCCAGTACGGGTCGGCGGGGCAGTACGGTGCCGCCGGTCAGTACGGCTCGCAGGCGACCTCCGGGCAGTCGGGTCAGTACGGGACACCGACCTCGTGGGGCTCGCAGGACCCGTACGGGCGGCAGTCCGGGCAGAGCGCGTACCCGCAGCCCGGGGCCTACGCCCAGCAGGGCCAGTACGGGTCGCAGAAGCCCTCCTCGAACCAGCAGCAGTACAGCCAGCAGCAGTACGGCCAACAGGGCGCAGCCGCGTACAACCCGTACGCCGCCACGAGCCAGAACCCCTACGGACAGCCGCGCAGGACGAGCGCCCTCGCGATCCTGTCGATCGTCTTCGCCTTCGGTGGACTCGTCTTCGGACCACTCACGGTCCTCACCAGCCCGGCCGGCGCGATCATGGGCCACATCGCCCTCGGTCGCATCCGACAGACCGGGGAGCAGGGCCGCGGTCTCGCGCTGGCCGGTGTCATCGGCGGCTGGATCCTGACGGCGATCTCCCTGCTCGGCGTCATCCTGTTCATCTCGTTCGTCGTGTTCGCCTCACAGAACCCGGGGTCGGGCGGCTACGGCTACGACGGCTACGACGGGTACGACACCTCCGGCGCCAGCGCGCTCATCGCCTGACCGGCAGCACCGGGGCGGTTCCGCCTCGACGAACGGGCACCGCCAGGACGGCGGTGCCCGTTCGTCGTCTCAGCCGGTCACGTCGTCCAGCCGCTCGCACAGGACGGCCGTGTGGCGACCCTCCAGTCTGGTGAGCACGAGCGTGACGCGACCGCGGCCCCGCAGGCGCAGGCGCTTGCGGAACTCGGCCGGGTCCACGTCGACGCCGCGCTTCTTGATCTCGACCGTGCCGATGTCGTCGGCCGCCAGCCGGGCGGCGAGGCGCTTCACGTCGAGCGGCATCGTGTCGAGGACGCGGAACCCCTGCGCGAACGGCGTCACGACCGCCCGGTCGCTCGTCACGTAGGCGATGCCCTCGGAGAGCATGCGCCCGTCGATCGACCGCGCCAGGTCCCCGATCAACCGGGCGCGGATGACGGCCCCGTCGGGCTCGTAGAGGTACGCCCCGAGCGACCCGACCTCGACGTCCTCGGCGTCGGCGGCCCCCGTCAGTTCGGCGATGCCGTGGGTGCCGATGACGGTCGCCGCGCGCCGGACGCCCGGACGGGCGAGCGGGCCGAACCACAGGGCGAGTTCGACGACCTCCCGGTCGACCGACGTCCACTGCGCCTCAGCGGTGTCGGGGATCAGGTCGCGGTCGATGCCCGGGCCGAGCTTGACGCCGGTCGGGGTGGTCGTCGCCGCCGCGAACACCGTGTCGAGCGAGGGCGACCAGTCGTCCGGGTCGGCGAGTCGTCGAGTGTCCGAGTGCCCGCTGGTCCGGCGGGCCGGGTCCATCCAGACCCCGTCCACGGAGGTGATGTCGAACGTAGCGGCGTCGCCGAGCTCGACGCGGGCGTTCGGCCACGGCGCGAGGTTGTGCGTCGCGACGGCAGCCGTCACCTCGTCCCGGTCGACGGCGGTGACGTCGAGGTCGAGCGCCGCCATCGCGAGCGCGTCCCCGCCGATCCCGCAGCCGAGGTCGGCGACACGGGTCAGGCCGGCGGCGGCGAACCGCCCGGCGTGCTGCGCGGCGACCTGCAGTCGGGTCGCCTGCTCGAGCCCGGCGGCGGTGAAGAGCATGCGCGCGGCGAAGTCACCGAACTTGCCGCGGGCCTTCTGCCGGAGCTTCGCCTGGGTGAGGACCGCCGCGACGAGCGCCGGGTCGTGGCCCTCGGCCCGCAGACGTGAGACCACCCGGACGATCTCGCCGCCGTCCGAGACGGACGGCGTACGGTCGAGCAGGTCCATCCCCGCCGGGGTCAGCAGCTGGGTCAGTTCGGCGGCGTCCATGCCCCGATCCTCCCAGGTGGGGCAGTGCGCGGCGCGCTGGCACTCGGATTGACCGAGTGCCAGTGACGTCCTACAGTTGGGGTTGGCACTCTCCCGAGGGAAGTGCCAACCCGGTTTTCGTCAGTACCGAACACGTACCGAGAAAGAAGAGGTCACCGTGGCCGTCAGCATCAAGCCGCTCGAAGATCGCATCGTCATCCGCCAGGTCGAGGCGGAGCAGACCACCGCGTCGGGTCTGGTCATCCCGGACACCGCGAAGGAGAAGCCCCAGGAGGGCGAGGTCGTCGCCGTGGGCCCGGGCCGCATCGACGACAACGGCAACCGCGTGCCGCTCGACGTCGCCGTCGGCGACAAGGTCATCTACTCCAAGTACGGCGGCACCGAGGTCAAGTACTCCGGTGAGGACCTCCTCGTCCTCTCGGCCCGCGACGTCCTCGCGGTCATCGAGCACTGACACCCGCTCCACGAACGCCCCGTCGGCCTGGCCGGCGGGGCGTTCGTCGTTCCGGGATCACCGCAGACCGCCGGGAGGCCCGGGTTCGGGCGCGTCCGTCGGCCCGCCTTCCTAGGATGGTTCCGTGAGTGAACCGATTCCCCAGCGCCCAGCGCGGAGCGAGGCGTCCGTCGGTGTGGTGCAGGCGCTCGTGGCGTACGGGCTCTGGGGGCTCATGCCGTTGCTCTTCGCGGCCATGGCCCCCGCCGCCGCGTTCGAGATCGTGTCGTGGCGCATCGTCTTCGGCCTGGTGTTCTGCGCCGTGGCGATCCTGGCGACCCGGTCGTGGCTCCGTACCCGGTCCCTGCTCGTGCAGCCCCGGGTGATGGGCGTGATGGGGGTCGCTGCCGGGCTCATCCTGGTGAACTGGACCGTGTACGTGCTCGCGACGACGACGGGCCACACGGTCGAGGCGGCCCTCGGGTACTTCATCAACCCGCTCGTCACGATCGCCCTCGGCGTCCTGGTCCTCCGCGAACGCCTGCGTCCGCTGCAGTGGACCGCGGTGGGGATCAGCGTCCTGGCCGTCGTCGTCATCGCGGTCGGCTACGGGCAGATGCCGTGGATCGCGCTCGTGCTGGCGTTCTCGTTCGGCTCGTACGGCCTGGTGAAGAAGCGCGTCGGGGGCACGGTCGACGCCCTCAGCGGGCTGACGATCGAGACGGTGTGGCTGCTGCCCCTCGCCGTCGGCACCCTCGTGGTGCTCGGGGTCACCGGGCTCGGCGGTGGGGTGACCTTCACGAGCGAGGGCTGGCCGCACGCCCTCGTCACGGTGCTGACCGGGCCGGCGACGGCGGTGCCGCTGCTGCTCTTCGCGTCCTCGGCGCGGCGCGTGAGCCTGTCGACGCTCGGGTTGACGCAGTACCTCGCACCGGTCATGCAGCTGCTCGTGGGCGTGCTCGTCCAGCACGAGCCGATGTCGGCCTCGCGGTGGGTGGGATTCGGGATCGTCTGGCTGGCGCTCGTGGTGCTCACGGTGGACTCGTTCACCGCAGCGCGGCGAGGTGCGCGACGTGACGTCGTCCCCGAGCCGGCCTGAGCTGACGGGGGCGGAGCGGGCCTCCCGGCCGGTGCCCGCCGGGTGTGGGCGAGACGCACCCGTCTGCGTGCGGCGTCGCGGTCCCCTCGACGCCCCACGCGCGCGAGACACGCCCGTCTGCGCGCGACGCCGCTCCCATGGCGCGACGCCGCCACCATCGGCGGCGTCTCGGTCGCTTCGCGGCGTCTCCCGCTGACACCGGCGTCTCGGCCCCCCGCCATCAGCCTGCCGTCCGCCACCGCCCGGCCGCGGGCTGCGCCGCCCCGATGCCACGTTGCGCCGCCCCGACGGCACGTTGCGCCGCCCCGACGGCGCCGCACAGGCCGTCGGCGTCCGCCCACGCGAACGGCCCCCGGGAGCAGCTGCTCCCGGGGGCCGTCAATCGTGCGGGGTGTTACTTCGAGACCGAGCCCTGGATGGCGCTCTGGTAGACGGGCTTGTTGTCGCCGTCGAACTTGTAGATGCCGATGTAGGCGCTCGACGGGTCGTTCTTGCTGTCGAACGGACCGATGCCGGACGGGCCGGTGTAGTGGATGTCCTCACCCTCGTCGAGGAGGTCCTTGCAGTCCTTGAACGTCGAGCACTCGGTGCCGCCGTCCGCCCCGGAGACCGCAGCCATGTTGGCCTGGATCGTGCCGGAGTCGGTGCCCTTGCCCTTCACCGCGGCGAGGGCGGCGAGGGTGGTGGCGTCGTAGGACTCAGCAGCGTACGAGAAGTCGGCGAGGTCCTTGTTCGAGGACTTCTTGTAGAAGTCGACGAGGCGCTTCTTCAGGTCGTCCTTCGGGCTGGCACCGGGAATGGTCCCCTGTGCGCCCTCGAGGGTGCCCTTGTCGAAGTCCTTCGAGTAGTCCGCCGTGTTGCCGTCGGACATGTAGATCTTCGCCTTGTTCCCCTGCGAGACGAGCTCGGGGATGATCGACTTCGTCTCGTCGAACGCGAGCACGACGATCGCGTCGGGCTCGGTGGCGAGCGCCGCGGTCACCTCGGACGAGAACGTGGTCTGTCCGGGCGGGAACTCCTGGCCCTTGCCCTTGGCGCCGTAGACGACCTGGCCACCGGCGGACTCGACGGCTTCCTGGACGGAGTTGCGCAGGCCCGTGCCGTACGTGTCGTTGAAGACGAGGAACGCGACCTTGGCGTTGCCGTCGCCCGTGACGAGCTGGCCCAGCGCGGAACCCTGGACCGAGTCCGGCGGAGCGGTGCGGTAGTAGTGCGACGAGTAGCCGGACAGGTCGGTCGCCGTGTTCGCCGGCGAGATCTGCACCATGCAGTTGCTCGTGAGCTGGTCGATCACGTTGAGCGTGACGGAGGACGACTCGGCGCCGATGACGACCGGGACCTTCGCGTCGACGAGCTTGGTGGCGGCCGAGCTCGACACGGTCATGTCGTTGCTGTCACCGGAGTCGGTGGCGGGGTCGATGGTGACGTCCTCGTCGAGCACACCGCCCGCCGCGTTGATGTCCTCGACGGCGAGGCCGACGCCGGACTCGGCCGGCGGGTTGAGGTAGGCGAGCGATCCGGTCAGCGGCAGGATCGTGCCGATCTTCAGCGGGTCGGTGCTGGGCGACGAGGGGGCCTCGCAGCTCGCGGCCGGGTCCTTCTTCGCGCCGCCGGCCTTGGCCGACTCGGATCCGCCGTCACCGGCGTTGCTCGAGGTGGAGCAGCCGACGAGGAGCACCGCGGCCGCTCCCGCCAGTGCCAGCGCCGTGGTGGCGCGGGTGGTTCTGATCATCCGTGGAACCCTTTCTCTGCGCGGAGGCCCTACCGCATCGGGTCGAGCGCGGCGTCTCCGCGTGGGATTGGAGAGAAAACTAGGGTCGATGTGTTTCGCCCGTGTGACGGAAGGACACACCTGGGTGTTTCGTTACATACCCGTGACACTTCTGAACGGACGTACGGGAAGCCCTGATCAGGAGTCCGTCTGGACGGTCTCCGCGGTTCCGGACGGGCGCCCTGGAGGTCCGGCGTACGTTCCGCAGGCATGAGCGACACATCCTCGACCACCGTGTTCCAGCCCACCAGGGCCATCGTCACCGGCGCAGAATCCGGCATCGGCCGCGCCACCGCCGTCGCGCTCGCGACCGCCGGCATGGACGTCGGCATCACCTACCTGTCCGAGCCCGAGCGCGCCGAGGAGACCGCGGAGGAGATCCGCGGCCTCGGGCGGAAGGTCGTCGTCGAGCAGATCGACGTCACCGACCTCGCCGGGGCCGGTGCCGTCATCGAGCGGATCGCCGAGCAGCTCGGCGGCGTGGACGTGATCGTCGCCGACGCCGGGACGGGCGACAACGCACCGTTCCTCGACATCACGCTCGACCAGTGGCGTCACACGGTCGCGACCGACCTCGACGGCGCCTTCGTCACGATCCAGGCCGCGGCCCGACGCATGGTCGCGCAGGGCACCGGTGGCCGGATCATCGGCATCACGAGCGTGCACGAGCACCACCCCCGCTACGGCTCGAGCGCCTACGACGCCGCGAAGCACGGGCTCGGCGGACTGCTGAAGACCATCGCGATCGAGCTCGCCGAGCACGGCATCACCGCGAACGCCGTCGCACCGGGCGAGATCGCGACGCGGATGACCGGCGCCGAGGACGAGGACCCGCACACCATCGACCGACCCGGCGTGCCGCTCGGCCGTCCGGGCAACGCGTGGGAGATCGCCGCCGCGGTGGCGTTCCTGGCCTCGCCCGCGTCGTCGTACATCACGGGTGTCTCGCTGCCCGTCGACGGCGGCATGCTCCAGATGGGCCCGCACGGCGGCAGCCACATCACCTCGAACGACTGGCGGAGCGCGTAGCCCTCGCGCTGGCCAGTCGCCTGAGAGGCGGCCGTCTCCTCGAGACGCCGCCGACCGCTCGAGACGCGCCGAACCCGGCGGCGTCTCGAGCGGTCGGCGGTGTTCCGCGTTGTCTCGCGAACGGGAAGGGGGAGCTCACCTGGCGGCGTCTCCAGAGCCCAGCCCGCTAGCCGCGGTAGTTCGGCGCCTCGACGACCATCTGGACGTCGTGCGGGTGCGACTCCTTCAGCCCGGCCGCGGTGATGCGGACGAACTTGCCGCGGGCCTTGAGCTCCGGGACCGTCCGGCCGCCGACGTAGAACATCGACTGCCGGAGGCCGCCGACGAGCTGGTACACGACGTTGCCGACCGAGCCGCGGTAGGGCACCTGGCCCTCGATGCCCTCGGGGATGAGCTTCTCGTCCGAGGGGACGTCCGCCTGGAAGTAGCGGTCCTTCGAGTACGAGGTCTTCTTGCCGCGGGTCTGCAGCGCCCCGAGGGAGCCCATCCCGCGGTACGCCTTGAACTGCTTGCCGCCGACGAACACCAGGTCGCCCGGGGACTCGTCCGTGCCGGCCAGCAGGGAGCCGAGCATCACGGTGTCCGCACCGGCGACCAGGGCCTTCGCGATGTCACCCGAGTACTGCAGGCCGCCGTCGGCGATGACCGGGACACCGGCTTCGCGTGCGGCGAGTGAGGCCTCGTACACGGCGGTCACCTGCGGCACGCCGACACCGGCGACGACGCGGGTGGTGCAGATCGAGCCCGGACCGACGCCGACCTTGACGGCGTCCACACCGGCGTCGATGAGCGCCTGCGCACCGGCACGGGTCGCGACGTTGCCGCCGATGACGTCGATGCCGTCGAACGACGAGTCGGCCTTGATGCGGCGGACCATGTCGAGCACGCCTTCGCTCTCGCCGTTCGCGGTGTCGACGACGAGCACGTCGACCCCGGCGTCGCGGAGGGCCTCGGCGCGCTGCCAGGCGTCCCCGAAGAAGCCGATGGCGGCACCGACGCGCAGCCGGCCCTCCTCGTCCTTCGTGGCGTCCGGGTACTTCTCGCTCTTGTCGAAGTCCTTGACGGTGATGAGCCCGCGGAGCTTGCCGTCGACGTCCACCAGCGGCAGCTTCTCGATCTTGTGCTGCGCGAAGATGGCGATCGCCTCTTCGGGGTCGATGCCCTCGAGTGCCGTGATGAGCGGGGCCTTCGTCATGACGTCACGGACGAGCGTGCTGGACATCTCGAACGGTGCGACGAAGCGCATGTCGCGGTTGGTGATGATGCCCACGAGCGTGCCGTCAGCCTCGACGACCGGCAGCCCGGAGACGCGGAACTGCCCGCAGAGCGCGTCGACGTCGGCGACGGTGGCGTCCGGGGTGGTGGTCACCGGGTTGGTGATCATGCCCGACTCCGAGCGCTTCACCTTGTCGACGTAGGCGGCCTGGTCCTCGATGGACATGTTGCGGTGCAGGATCCCGATGCCACCCTGGCGCGCCATCGCGACCGCCATCCGCGACTCGGTGACGGTGTCCATGGCCGCGGAGAGCAGCGGCACGTTGACCGAGATCCGCTTGGTGAGCCGGGACGCCGTGGACGCCTCGCTCGGGATGACGTCGGTGTGCCCCGGCAGGAGCATGACGTCGTCGTACGTGAGTCCGATGAATCCGAACGGATCCGGCTGGTCCATGGGTCCCCTTCGTGAGCGAGGTGAAGTGGTCGAGACACCGGGACGCTGCGGTGGGCTCCGGATAGGACATGGTAACGCGCGGCCCGCGCGCGCCATTCCGGCGGTCCCGATCGGCTGCTGTACCGGCCGGACGGGGAGGCTCTCGGCTGGAAAGCAAATCGACGCGCCTGAGGAAGATCACGGTTCCGGCACGATTTGTGCAGGGAACGTGCCGGAAACACGGGGGACACAAAAAATCCCTAGGGTCCTCGACTATCCGAACGAGAGGCTCATCCGTGGGTTCCATCACTCCGCCGGGGTCAGCGCTGGCGCGCCGACTCCGCCGCGGGGCACCAGGCCGCCGTCGCCTGGTCCTCGCCGCCGTGCTCTTCCTCGCCTTCCTCGCCACCTTCGCGGTCGACTGGGCACTCTCGCCCGCGGCCGACGCGGCGACCAGCTCCCCGTCGGCCAGCAGCGCGCCCGCGAGCACCGGGCCCTGCGTGGTCAGCCCCACGAACGGCTGCATCCAGGGCACCATCCTCGACTCCGACCGGGAGCCGGCCGACGGCGTCGACGTGGACGTCACCGGACCGGGTTCCTTCGCCGGCTCCTCGACGACGAACGCCGACGGCCGCTGGTCGGTCAGCGTCCCGGAAGCCGGGTCCTACACGGTCAAGGTCGACCAGGACTCACTGCCGAAGGGGCAGTACCTCACCGACGCGGAGGACGCCGAGCGCACGGTGCAGGGCAACCTGAACGCCAACGCCGGCACGATCTTCCAGCTCTCCGACCAGGAGGGCGCGACCACCGACACCGGTGCCACCAGCGTCACCGCCGCACGGTTCTGGCAGCAGTTCGCCTCCGGCATCCGACTCGGGCTCCTCATCGCCCTCGCCTCGATCGGTCTGTCGCTGATCTACGGCACGACCGGCCTGTCGAGCTTCTCGCACGGCGAGCAGGTCACCCTCGGCGGGCTCCTCGCCTACGTCTTCGCGAACCAGCTCGGGTGGAACATCTGGCTCGCCGGCCTCGTCACGGTGCTGCTCTGCGCGGCCACCGGGTACCTGCAGGACGCGGGCATCTGGAAGCCGCTCCGCAAGCGCCGGATCAGCCTGACCCAGCTGATGATCGTGACCATCGGCCTCTCGATCGCCGCCCAGTACGCGTTCCAGTACTTCTTCGGCGCCTCGACCGTCCGCATCCAGCAGGGCAACCCCGAGACCGTGACCTTCGCCGGCATCACCCTCACCGTGCAGTCCTACGTCGCCATGGGCATCGCGCTCGTCGTGCTCGTCGGCACCGGGCTGTTCCTCGCGAAGACCCGCTTCGGTCGGGCGACCCGCGCCGTGTCCGACAACCCGGCGCTCGCCGCGGCCTCGGGCATCGACGTCGACCGGGTGATCCGGTTCGTGTGGACCCTCGCCGCCGGCCTCGCGGGCCTGTCCGGTGTGATGCTCGGCCTCGTGCTGAACGGCGTCAACTGGCAGACCGGTCTGCAGCTGCTGCTCCTCATGTTCGCCTCGGTGACGCTCGGTGGTCTCGGGACCGCGTACGGCGCGCTCGTCGGCTCGATGATCATCGGCATCGTCGTGGAACTCACGAACCTGGTGCTGCCCGGTGACTTCAAGTACGCCACCGCCCTCGTCATCCTCATCCTCATCCTGCTGTTCCGGCCGCAGGGCATCTTCGGCCGTGCCGAGCGGATCGGTTAAGGGAGCACCCGCATGGACTACATCCTCCAACTCCTCAGCTCCCTCACGCAGGAAGCACTCGCCCCGACGACCGCGGCGTTCGCCCTCGCCGCGATCGGCCTCAACGTGCACTTCGGTCTCACCGGTCTGGTGAACATGGGCCAGGCGGCGTTCCTGCTGCTCGGCGCCTACGGCTTCGCGATCTCGATCTCGAACGGCCTGCCCGTCGGTCTCGCGGTGCTCATCGCCCTGGCCATCGCGATCGTCTTCGCGGTCATCCTCGGCATCCCGACCCTGCGGCTGCGCGGTGACTACCTGGCGATCGTGACGATCTCCGGCGCCGAGATCATCCGCATGGTCGGCCGCTCCAGCCTGCTCACGGACACCACCGGTGGCTCGAACGGCATCACCGGCTCGAGCTACCGCGAACCGTTCAACGCGCTGAGCTTCCTGCCCGACGGCACCACGACCATCCTGTGGTTCACGTACTCGAACAACGGCGTCAACGGTTGGTGGATCCGCATCGTCGGCTGGGGTCTCGTCGCCCTGTTCACCCTCGTGCTGTTCCTCCTCATGCGCAGCCCGTGGGGCCGTGTCGTGAAGGCGATCCGCGAGGACGAGGACGCGGTCCGCTCCCTCGGCAAGAACGTCTACTCGTACAAGATGCAGGCGCTCGTCTTCGGTGGCGCGCTCGGTGCCCTGGCCGGGGTCATCTACGTCCTGCCGAGTTCGGTGCAACCGGACGCCATGGGCCGCTCGATGACCTTCTTCATCTGGACGGCACTCATCCTCGGTGGTGCGGCGACGGTGTTCGGGCCGGTGCTCGGCGCGATCCTGTTCTTCGTCGTCCGTCTCTTCATCCGCACGCTCGCGGGTGACTTCATCCCGAACTCGATCATGAGCGCCCAGCAGGCCGAGCAGTTCTCCTACGTGCTGGTCGGTGTCGCGCTCATGCTCCTCATCGTCTTCCGCCCACAGGGACTCCTGGGGAACAAGAAGGAGCTGACGTTCAGTGTCTGAAACCACCGGAACCACGCCCGGCGTCCCCACCGCCCTCACCGCGGTGCAGCACGCCCCCGGCTCGCCGAAGCCGGACGCCATCCTCACGGTCGACAACATCACCCGGCGCTTCGGCGGCATGACGGCGGTCGACGTCGACCACCTCGAGGTGCAGCGCGGCGCCATCACGGCCCTCATCGGCCCGAACGGCGCCGGCAAGACCACGTTCTTCAACCTGCTCACCGGCTTCGACAAGCCGACGAGTGGGAAGGAGGCGCGTTGGCAGTTCAACGGGAAGACGCTCGGCAACACCGGGGCCGCGAAGGTCGCCCGGGCCGGCATGGTCCGTACCTTCCAGCTGACGAAGGCGCTGTCCCGCCTGACCGTGATGCAGAACATGCTGCTCGGCGCGAAGGACCAGCCCGGTGAGAACTTCTTCGCCGCACTCGTGTCGCCCGTGTGGAAGAAGCGCGAGCAGGAGATCACCGCGAAGGCCGAGGACCTCCTCGCCCGCTTCAAGCTCCTCGAGAAGAAGGACGACTACGCCGGGTCGCTCTCGGGCGGGCAGCGGAAGCTCCTCGAGATGGCCCGCGCGCTGATGTCCGACCCGACGATGATCATGCTCGACGAGCCGATGGCCGGCGTGAACCCGGCGCTGACCCAGTCGCTGCTCGGGCACATCCAGTCCCTCCGCGACGACGGCATGACCGTGCTCTTCGTCGAGCACGACATGCACATGGTCCGGCACATCTCGGACTGGGTCATCGTGATGGCCGAGGGCAAGGTCGTCGCCGAGGGCCCGGCCGCCACCGTCATGGACGACCAGGCCGTCATCGACGCCTACCTCGGCGCCCACCACGACACCGACCTCGGTGACGACTCGCTCCTCACCGAGGAGACCTACGAGGAGCTCGCCGACGAGGTCGCAGAAGAGGACGCGGCGGACGCCGCCGACGAAGGGAAGGCGACCCGATGACGGACGCGACGAACGGCACCGGCGCGGACCGGGCCTCCAGTGCGGAGCCCGCAGCGGTGGCCCTGACCCCGGGCAGCACGACCCCGGGCAGCACGACCCCGGGCAGCACGGCTCCGGGCAGCACGACCGCGGCGACCCCGCGTGCCGCGACCGGCGGTGCCACCGCGGTGCAGGACCGCGAGCCGGTCATGCGCGCGGACAACCTCGTCGCCGGGTACCTGCCGGGCGTCAACATCCTCAACGGGTGCGACCTGGTCTGCTACCCGGGCGAGCTCATCGGCATCATCGGCCCGAACGGTGCCGGCAAGTCGACGCTCCTCAAGGCGCTGTTCGGCCTCGTCAACATCCGCGAGGGATCGGTCACGCTGCAGGGCGAGGACATCACGAACCTCAAGGCGAACAAGCTCGTGCAGGCCGGCGTCGGCTTCGTCCCGCAGACGAACAACGTCTTCCCGTCGCTCTCCATCGAGGAGAACCTCCAGATGGGGCTGTACCTGCGGCCGAAGAAGTTCAGCGAGCGGCTCGAGGTCATCTACGACCTGTTCCCCGTCCTCGGGCAGCGCAAGGGCCAGCGTGCCGGGTCGCTCTCCGGTGGTGAGCGGCAGTCGGTCGCGATGGCCCGCGCGCTCATGGTGGACCCGAAGGTGCTGCTGCTCGACGAGCCGAGCGCCGGGCTGTCGCCGGTGCGGCAGGACGAGACGTTCATCCGCACCCGCCGCATCAACAAGGCCGGCGTCTCGGTGATCATGGTCGAGCAGAACGCGCGCCGGTGCCTGCAGATCTGCGACCGCGGGTACGTCCTCGACCAGGGACGGAACGCCTACTCGGGCACCGGGAAGGAGCTCGCCGACGACCCCAAGGTCATCGAGCTCTACCTCGGGACGCTCGCGAAGGACGTCGACGCCACGAAGTAGGGCGTCGACACCGCGGGTGCCGCTGTGGGGGCAGCATCCGCGACGGACGGGGCCGTGCTGGCTGCGCTTGCGCGCCGCACGGCCCCGCTCTCGTACCCGGCAGGGAGACGCCCCCGTCTGTCCGAGACGCCTCCGTCAGTCCGAGACGCCCCGCGGTCACCGAGACGCCGCGGGATCCGGCGGCGTCTCGCGCACATCGCGGCGCCGTCCGCGGACAGGCGCGTCCCCTGCGACCGCGACCGGGCCTCCCGTACGGCCGGGAGGCCCGCCCCGGCCCCGCCGGTCGGGTACCGTTCCAGCGTGCAACGCTTCGCGGACCGCGCGACGGACGCCCTGGTGTGGGTGGTGTTCGTCGTCCTCTTCATCGGTGCGGCCCTGCTCGTGAAGGTCGCCGCCGCGCTGCTCGTCGTGTTGGTCGTGCTGGCGCTGCTCCTGGGGCTGACGCTCCGGGTGCTCCGACGGACGCGAACGAACCGTGGCGATCGTCCGCCCCGGCGTCGTAACCCGCGCTGACCGGTCCGGGTCGATCGACTCCGCTGCCGCTCCCGACCGTCCGGCCGTGCCACCCGCGCACCCCGCCCGGTAGGGTTGGCGGGTGAGCGAAGTCGAGATCGGTGCAGGCAAGCGCGGACGTCGGGCGTACGCGTTCGACGACATCGCGGTGGTCCCCTCGCGACGGACGCGTGACCCGCGTGACGTCAACGTCCAGTGGTCGATCGACGCGTTCACCTTCGAGTCGCCGATCCTCTCGGCGCCGATGGACTCCGTCGCCTCGCCCGCGACCGTCATCGAGATGGGTCGTCTCGGCGTCCTCGGGGTCCTCGACCTCGAAGGCCTCTGGACCCGCTACGAGGAGCCGGAGCCGTACCTGGCCGAGATCCGCACGCTGACCGACGGCAACGTCACGAAGCGCATGCAGGAGATCTACGCCGAGCCGGTCAAGGCCGAGCTCATCACCCGCCGCCTGGCCGAGATCCGCGCCGCCGGGGTGCCCGTCGCCGGGTCGCTCAGCCCGCAGCGCACGGCTGAGTTCTCGCAGACCGTCGTCGACGCCGGCGTCGACCTGTTCGTCATCCGCGGCACCACGGTGAGCGCCGAGCACGTGTCGCAGAACACCGAGCCGCTCAACCTCAAGAAGTTCATCTACGAGCTCGACGTCCCCGTGATCGTCGGCGGTGCCTCCACCTACACGGCGGCCCTGCACCTCATGCGCACCGGTGCCGCGGGCGTGCTCGTCGGCTTCGGCGGTGGCGCGGCCTCGACCACCCGTGCCGCGCTCGGCATCCACGCGCCGATGGCGACCGCGGTCGCGGACGTCGCCGGTGCCCGTCGTGACTACATGGACGAGTCCGGCGGCCGGTACGTGCACGTCATCGCGGACGGCGGCCTCGACACCGCCGGTGACGTCGTCAAGGCGATCGCGATGGGTGCCGACGCCGTCATGCTCGGCACCGCGCTGGCGCGCGCCCAGGAAGCCCCCGGCGGTGGCTTCCACTGGGGTGCCGAGGCGCACCACCCGGAGCTGCCCCGTGGCCGTCGTGTCGAGGTCGGCACGATCGGTTCGCTCGAGAGCATCCTGAACGGCCCGACCCCGTCGTGGGACGGCCGCGCGAACCTCATCGGTGCCCTGCGTCGCTCGATGGCGACGACCGGATACTCCGACGTCAAGGAGTTCCAGCGAGTAGAAGTGGTCGTGGCGCCGTACCACCGCTGACGGCGGTGCGCTCGCGGACGTTCCGCGGGTGACGCTCCGGCGCCGCACGGCGACGGAGGCGAGCATGACAACGACGGTCACGAACGGTGCGGCCAGCACAGCGGGGTTCGACCCCTCGACGAAGCTCGGTCCCGATGAACGCGAGGCCGCGATCGAGACCATGAAGACCAGGGAGCTCGACGTCCTGGTCGTCGGTGGCGGCATCGTCGGCGGTGGTGCTGCGCTGGACGCCGTCACGCGCGGCCTGTCGGTCGGCATCGTGGAGGCCCGCGACTGGGGTTCGGGGACGTCCAGCCGGTCGTCGAAGCTCGTGCACGGTGGCATCCGGTACCTCGAGCAGCTCAACTTCACGCTCGTGCGCGAGGCCCTCATCGAACGCGGCCTGCTGCTGCAGCGCATCGCACCCCACCTGGTCAAGCCGGTCCGCTTCCTGTACCCGCTCAACCACCGCGTCTGGGAGCGCTTCTACATCGGCATCGGCATGGCGATGTACGACGTGTTCAGCTGGTCGGGCGGACGCCCGCCCGGCGTGCCGCACCACCGCCACCTCACCCGCACGCAGGTGCTCCGCTCGATGCCGTCCCTGAAGAAGGACGCGTTCGTCGGCGGCATGACGTACTACGACGCGCAGGTCGACGACGCACGCTACGTCGCCGCGCTCGTGCGCACCGCCGCCTCGTACGGCGCGCACGCCGCCTCCCGGATCCGGATCGAGGGCTTCATCAAGGTCGGCGAGCGGGTGGTCGGGGCGCACGCGCACGACATCCAGACCGGCGAGCACTTCGACATCCGGGCGAAGCAGGTCGTCAACGCGACGGGTGTCTGGACCGACGACACCCAGGCGATGGTCGGCACCCGCGGGCAGTTCAAGGTGCGGGCGTCGAAGGGTGTCCACCTCGTCGTCCCACGCGACCGGTTCCAGTCGAACTCGGGCATGATCCTCCGCACCGAGAAGAGCGTCCTGTTCGTCATCCCGTGGGGCCGGCACTGGCTGATCGGCACGACCGACACCGACTGGTACCTCGACAAGGCGCACCCGGCGGCGACCGCGGCGGACATCGACTACATCCTCGAACACGTCAACAAGGTGCTCGCGGTGCCGCTCACCCGCGAGGACGTCGAGGGCGTCTACGCCGGCCTCCGACCCCTCCTGGCCGGCGAGTCCGAGGCCACGTCGAAGCTCAGCCGCGAGCACGTCGTCGCGCACACCGCTCCGGGCCTCGTCGTCGTCGCGGGCGGCAAGTGGACCACCTACCGCGTGATGGGCAAGGACGCCATCGACGAGGCCGCCGCCGCGATGGACGGCAAGATCCCGGAGTCGACGACGCAGGACATCCCGCTGCTCGGTGCCGAGGGGTACCCGGCTGCGTGGAACAAGCGGGCCCGCACCGCGAAGACGTTCGGCGTGCACAAGGTCCGGATCGAGCACCTGCTCAACCGCTACGGCACCCTGGCGACCGAGGTGCTCCAGCTCGTGCAGGACGACCCGTCGCTGGCCGAGCCGCTGCCCGGTGCCGACGACTACATCGGCGCCGAGGTCGTGTACGCGGCCTCGCACGAGGGCGCCCTGCACCTGGAGGACGTCCTCGCCCGCCGCACCCGCATCTCCATCGAGGCCTGGGACCGCGGCGAGTCCGCGGCGCCGGTGGCCGCGCGGCTCATGGCGGACGTGCTCGGCTGGGACCAGGAGACCACCGAGAACGAGGTGTCGAACTACCTCAAGCGGGTCGCCGCCGAGCGGGAGTCGCAGCTGCAGCCCGACGACGAGTCCGCGGACCGCGTGCGGCTGGAGGCGCCGGACATCGCGTTCGGGTTCGAGGAGGACGACGTCGTCGTCGGCGGTGGCCGCTCGAGCGGTGCCGAGGGTGCCACGGCGGACGACGAGCAGGTCGTGGGCGAGAAGACGACCGAGCCCAGCTGAGACGGCACGGACGCGGGGCCGGCACCGGCTGGTGTCGGGCCCTGCGTCCGACTGGCTAGGCGGCGGCGCGGGCGCGGCGGAGGGTCTGCACCATCGTCACGACGAGCACCGCCGGGATCGCGACCAGGGCCGCCAGGCTGGTGCCGTACAGGAGGCCCGCCCACGGGCCGTGTGCACCGCCGGCCACCCCGAAGGCGTCGGCCACGTCCATGCCGAGGAAGAAACCCGACTGGAAGGTCGCGACGGCACCGAGTGCGAGCAGAGCGAGGTGGCACACCGCGATGACCGGTGCAGGCATGCGCTTCCAGAGGGCGATGACCGTGACCGCCACCGCGAGGGCGACCCCGATGCCGGCCGTCACCAGCACCCCGACGACGTCCTGCCGGGAGTCCATGCCGATCGCGTCGATGCCTGCGTAGACCTGCGCGAGCGACTTCCCGGGTACGGCGGCGAGCGGGTCGAGCACGAGGGCGTCCACGGCGAGCAGTGCGGCGTAGGCGGTGACGACGAGCGCACCGGTCACGGCGACGACGGTCCTGGCGGTCATGCGGCCATCCTGGTCAGGCGGGGTGGACCGCCGCGTCCACCGCCGGGATGACCTGTGGAGAACGGAATGGACGGGTCGTGCCGGTGGTTAGCATGGGTGTCCTGGGAAAGGGAGCCATCATGGTCGACGTCCATCGCGTCAAACTCCCCGGCGTCGGCGTGCTGCACAGCTTCTACACCGACGACGGTGGCAAGTGCGGTGTCATCACGCACCGGTCGGGTCACTCCGACCTCATCTCGTTCGCGGACGTCGCCGACGGCGCGGACAAGTCCGAGAAGGTCTCGCTCCGCCTGAGCGAGGACGAGGCGCACACCCTCGCCGAACTGCTCGGCGGCACCCGGATCACCGAAGGCCTCGACAAGCTCGACGAGATCCCCGGCCTCTCCATCGACTGGTTCAGCGTCGACTACGACGACGCCATCGCCGGCAAGCCCCTCGGTGACCTGCACGACTCCGGCTTCATCGGCCTGACGGTCGTCGCGGTGGTCCGCGGCGACAGCGCCAACCCGGCGCCCTCGTCCGACTTCGTCGTGTTCCCCGGGGACACGATCGTCGTCGCCGGCGCGCCCGAGAAGGTCGCGAAGGCGTTCTCCTTCTACCGCAGCGGTCAGCTGGCAGCAGCCGCTGCCGAGGCGCCGCCCGGGAGCTAGCGGATGCACCTGGGTGGTGAGCTGCTGACCATCGGCGGCCTGTTCCTCATCGCCTACGTCCTCGGACGTCTCGGCAAGACCATCGGCCTGCCGGCGATCCCGGTCTACATGGTGGTCGGGCTCATCGCGAGCCCGCACACCCCGTGGATCGGGCTGAGCGTCGAGTCCCACACGATCGAGCTCATCGCGACGTTCGGGCTCATCCTGCTGTTGTTCAACCTCGGGTTGGAGTTCGACCAAGAGGAGTTCTACGGCAACGCCGGCAAGCTCCTCGTGTCGGGCGGCACCTACGTCGCCATCAACATGGGCGTCGGGTTCGCGTTCGGGTTCTCACTCGGATGGGGCACGCGGGAAGCCCTGATCATCGCGGGGATGACGGCGACGTCGTCGAGCGCCATCGTGACGAAGCTCCTCATCGAGCTCCGGCGCCTGGCGAACGACGAGACACCGATGATCCTCGGCGTCACCGTCATCGAGGACGTCTTCATCGCCGTCTACCTGGCGATCGTCTCCGTGGTGCTCTCCGGCGACACGAACATCTGGGCGGTGATCGGGAAGCTCGCGCTCGCGTTCGGGTTCCTCATCGTCATGTTCAGCCTGGCGCGCTGGGGCGGCAAGCAGGTGTCACGCATCTTCGCGACCCGTGACGACGAGCTGTTCACCGTGCTGTTCTTCGGGCTCGCGGTGATGTTCGGCGGCATCGGCGACCTGCTCGGCGTGACCGACGCCATCGGGGCGTTCGTGATCGGCCTGCTCTGCGGGGCCACGCGCTACCGCGACCGCATCGAACAGCTCGCGCTCCCGATGCGCGACGTGTTCGCGGCGTTCTTCTTCGTGAACTTCGGCCTCGGGCTCGACGTGTCGACCTTCGGCGAGGTGCTCTGGCCCGTCGTCGCTGCCATCGGCATGACCGTCGTGCTCAACGCCGTCGCGGGGCAGCTCGTCGCCCGGATGAACGGCTTCAGCGTCCAGCAGGGCATCAACACCGCGGTCATCCTCGTCAACCGGGGCGAGTTCGCGCTCATCCTCGCGACGCTGTCCGCGGCGGCCGGACTCGAGGAGCGCATCACCGCCTTCGCCGGTCTCTACGTCCTCATCATGGCGGTGCTCGGTCCGCTGCTCGCGGTGAACTCCGACCGCATCGGGCGACTCGTGCTCCGGCCCGGCCGAGTGCGGAAGCTCCGCGGCCGCGAGCTCGCGGCAGCGCAGGCCGCCGCCGAGCGCAAGGCCGAGCGCGACCGCCGGTTCGCCGAGGAGATCGCGCTCGTGGAGGCCGCGGGCAGGGAAGAGCGCGAGAATGGGGAACCGGAGACGACGCCGATGCGCGAACAGCCGGCCACCCCGGAGCCCGTGAGCGCGAGCACGTCGTCGATCGAGATCCCCGCCGAGCGTCCCGAACGCCCGGTCCGACCACGCGATCCGGAGTACTGACACGCATGTGGGCCGTTGCACGACGTCCGAGGTGGATCGCGCTGCTGCTGTTGGCGCTGGTCCTGGCGGGCGTCTTCGCCGCCCTGGGCAAGTGGCAGCTCGAGCGGAGCATCGAGAACGGCAAGCCGCTGCCGGCCGGCACCGAGACGCGGCGCTCCCTCGACGAGGTCACGACGCCGGAGAAGCCCGTGGGCTCGACGCTCGCGGGGCAGAAGGTCACGGTCTCCGGGCGCTTCGTCCCCGGTGACACCACGGTCCTCACCGGCCGGAGCGGGGGCGGGACCTACCAGTCCGTCGGACACCTGGTGGACGACGCGACGGGGGCGAGCCTCCCGGTCGTGATCGGGTGGTCGGACCGGCGGTCGGCCGCCGTCGCCGGGGGCGACCGCCTGGCGGACGGCGCGAGCATGACGGTCGAGGGCCGGTACTACCCGGCGGAGTCGCCCGACCAGGACTCCTTCGAGGAGGGGGAGTACTCGGCCGTCGCGCCGGCCCGGTTCGTCAACACGTGGAAGGCGTTCGACGACCGGATGTACGGCGGGTACGTCGTCGCCGGTGCGGCCGTCGCGGATGCCGCCGACCTCGGCACCATCGCCGACCGGGCCCCCACGCGCGAGGTCCAGTTCGACTGGCTCAACCTGTTCTACGCGGTCGAGTGGGTCGTCTTCGCCGGCTTCGCCGTCTTCCTCTGGTACCGCTTCGTGAAGGACGCCTGGGAGCGCGAGCAGGACGAGGAGCGCGAGGCCGCCGAAGCAGCCGCCGGTGGCGCCGTCGGGGACGAGACGCCCTCCGACGAGGCTGCTGTGGACGACGCCCGGGCCGAGCCGGGTCGCCGGTAGGATCGACGGCATGGCTCTGACCGTCCGGACCCGCGACATCCCGAAGATCCCGGGGGCCGTGCGGTTCTACCGCATCTCCGCGTACATCACCGGTGTGCTGCTGCTGGCCCTGATCGTCGAGGTCGTCATCAAGTACACGCCCATCCAGCGTGAGATGCAGCTCGGCGGGGGAGCGTTCTTCGTCCCGAACGGCACCGCCGGCGAAGCACCCGGCACGTTCAACCTGTCGGTCGCGATCCTCATCGCCCACGGCTGGCTGTACGTCGTCTACCTCTTCGCCGACTTCCGCCTCTGGAGCATCATGCGCTGGCGGCCGACGCGCTTCCTGCTCATCGCCCTCGGCGGGATCATCCCGTTCATGTCCTTCGTGGTCGAGCACCGCATGCAGCAGGCCGCCATGACCACCTACCACGAGCTGACCGCGCAGCAGTCGCGGGAGAAGGAGAGCGCTCGGTGAGCGAGACCGAACAGCGTCCCGTCCTCGTCGTCGACTTCGGTGCGCAGTACGCGCAGTTGATCGCACGACGGGTCCGCGAGGCCAACGTCTACAGCGAGATCGTCCCGCACTCCGTCACGGCGGACGAGATCCGCGCGAAGGACCCGGCCGCGATCGTCCTGTCGGGAGGCCCGTCCTCCGTCTACGAGGACGGCGCACCGTCCCTGGACAGCGAGATCCTCGACCTCGGCGTCCCCGTGCTCGGCATCTGCTACGGCTTCCAGGCCATGGCGAAGTCGCTCGGCGGCGAGGTCGCGAACACCGGCCTCCGGGAGTACGGCGCCACCGACGTGACCGTCAGCGGGACCGACAGCGTCCTGCTCGGCGGACAGCCGGCCGCGCAGACCACCTGGATGTCGCACGGTGACGCCGTGTCGAAGGCCCCGGAGGG
This sequence comes from Curtobacterium sp. MCSS17_015, assembly GCF_003234265.2. Lineage (NCBI taxonomy): Bacteria > Bacillati > Actinomycetota > Actinomycetes > Micrococcales > Microbacteriaceae > Curtobacterium > Curtobacterium sp. MCSS17_015. Next base: position 3,018,540 of record NZ_CP126256.1, on the reverse strand, counting down.
CTTCGAGGTCCTCGCCTCCAGCGACTCGACCCCGGTCGCGGCCTTCGCCTCGGACGAGCGCAAGCTCTACGGCGTGCAGTGGCACCCCGAGGTCAAGCACTCGGCGTTCGGCCAGGCCGTGCTCGAGAACTTCCTGCACCGTGCTGCCGGGCTGCCGGGGGACTGGAACTCCGCGAACGTGATCGAGGAGCAGGTCGAGCGCATCCGCGCGCAGGTCGGCTCGTCCCGCGTCATCGCCGGGCTCTCCGGTGGCGTCGACTCCGCCGTCGCCGCAGCCCTCGTGCACAAGGCCGTCGGCGACCAGCTGACGTGCGTGTTCGTCGACCACGGGCTCCTCCGCGCCGACGAGCGCAAGCAGGTGGAGGAGGACTACGTCGCCTCCACCGGTGTCCGGCTCATCACGGTCGACGCCCGCGAGCAGTTCCTCGACGCCCTGGCCGGTGTCAGCGACCCGGAGCAGAAGCGCAAGATCATCGGGCGCGAATTCATCCGCACGTTCGAGGCCGCGGCCGAGGCACTCGTGCTCGAAGCCCGCGCGTCCGACGGCGACGCCGAGGTGAAGTTCCTCGTGCAGGGCACGCTCTACCCCGACGTGGTCGAGTCCGGCGGCGGATCGGGCACCGCGAACATCAAGTCGCACCACAACGTCGGCGGACTGCCCGACGACATGACGTTCCAGCTCGTCGAACCCCTCCGCACCCTGTTCAAGGACGAGGTCCGTGCCGTCGGCCGCGAGCTCGGGCTGCCCGGGGTCATCGTCGGTCGCCAGCCGTTCCCCGGCCCGGGGCTCGGCATCCGCATCGTCGGTGAGGTCACGGCCGAGCGCCTCGAGATCCTGCGCGCGGCCGACGCGATCGCCCGCGCCGAGCTCACCGCAGCCGGCCTGGACGACGAGATCTGGCAGTGCCCGGTCGTCCTCCTCGCCGACGTCCGTTCGGTCGGGGTCCAGGGCGACGGTCGCACGTACGGGCACCCCATCGTGCTCCGGCCGGTCTCGTCCGAGGACGCCATGACTGCAGACTGGACGCGGCTGCCGTACGACGTCCTCGCGAAGATCTCGAACCGCATCACGAACGAGGTGCGCGACGTCAACCGGGTCGTGCTCGATGTCACGTCGAAGCCGCCGGGGACGATCGAGTGGGAGTGAGTCTCCCCTGAACGCCCGAGGGCCCGGTACGCACTGCGTACCGGGCCCTCGCTCGTCCTGCCGGGCGCGGCCCGCGTCTCCCGGCGCGCCGTGGTTCCACGACTCGCCGCCCGCGGTCGTCGTGGTTCCGAAAGGGCGGCATCTCGACGAGCGAGGTTCCGCGATCGCGGAACCGGTGCCGCCGGGGCCGTGCTGTGCCTCCTGGCCGGTGGCTCGCCCAGCTACCCGTTGCCGCCCGTCGAGGTTCCATGGCGTACCGCGTGCGGTCGCCCCGGTTCCATGATCGTGGCATCTCGGCGCGCGAAGTTCCGTCATCACGGAACCTCGGGGGGGGGGGGCCAGGGAACGACGGAGGGCCCCGGCGACTGCCGGGGCCCTCCGAGTGCTGCGAGCTAGTTGCGCGAGCTGCTGGCGATGATCGCCAGGATGCGCAGGATCTCGAGGTACAGCCAGACGAGCGTGACGATGAGGCCGAACGCCGCCGTCCAGGCGTAGATGCGGGGAGCGCCGCGCTCGACACCGGTCTTGATCTGGTCGAAGTCGAGGATGAGCGAGTACGCCGCCATCAGCACCACGAAGATGCCGATCACGACACCGAGCGGGATGCCGAACACCGTGACGCCGAGGAGGCCGAAGGCGCTCTGCGTCACACCGGTGAACATCAGCACGATGTTGACGAGCGAGAACGCCATGTAGCCGACCATCGCGACGAGGAAGAACCGCGTGGCCTTCGGGGTCGCGCGGACCTTGCCGGACGTGAAGAGCAGGAGCGTGACCGCGAAGACACCGAGCGTGCCGAACACCGCCTGCGTGACGATGCCGTCCCACATGGTGTTGTACATGCCCGAGATGCCACCGACGAAGAGGCCCTCGAAGAAGGAGTACGCCAGCACCAGGGCGGGCGACGGCTTCTTCTTGAAGGTGTTCACCAGCGCGAGGACGAACCCGACGAGCGCCCCGACGATCCAGACCACCGGCGGGAGGTTCCACCCGGCGACGGCACCGACGATGAGCACGCCGAACGCCAGGAGCGTCTTGACGATGGTGTCCTCGTACGACATCCGGTCCGTGTCGACCTTGTTCGCCGACGGGCGGTCGTACATGTCACGCAGCTGGTCGGGCGACAGCCCGGGCTGCTGTGGCGCCTGTCCCCAGCCGGTCTGGCCGTACGGCGCCTGCGGGTAGCCGCCCTGCTGGGGGTACCCCTGCTGCGGGTAGCCCTGCTGTGCGTTCGAGCCGGCGCCCCATGCGTTCCGGCCCGCGTCGTTGAAGGCGGGGGACTGGTCGAAACCGGGCTTGAAGGCCATGGTGTCCTCTGATTCCTCTGGTGTGGAGTCGTGGAGCCGGTCCCCGGATGGCATCGGCTCGTGGGCTCGGGAAGGAGTGCGGCGGGGCCGTTCCTTCGTGTCCTCACAGCGTACGGGCCGATCGGGCCCGATGGCTGTGGATTCGCGGGAAGCGGAACGTCTCCGGGTCCTCCTACCGGGGAGCCTATTGGCGCTCGCTGTCGGTCCACCGAGGGATCTCCGCAGGCTCGCTGAACGTCCAGGGTGTTCATCAGCACTCCGTATCGTCGCCTGCATGCAGCCGCTCGTCATCGCCCACCGCGGCGCCTCCGGGTACCGCCCCGAGCACTCCCGCAGCGCCTACGAACTCGCGATCGAGCTCGGCGCGGACGCCGTCGAGCCGGACCTCGTGCCGACGAAGGACGGCGTCCTGGTGCTCCGCCACGAGAACGAGGTGTCCGGCACCACGGACGTCGCGGACCGCCCGGAGTTCCGGGACCGCCGGACGACGAAGATGATCGAGGGTCGACGACTGACCGGCTGGTTCACCGAGGACTTCACGTGGGAGGAGCTGCGCACCCTGCGGACCCGTGAGCGCCTGCCGGAGCTGCGCCGGGCCTCCCGTCAGCACGACGGCGAGGACATGGTCCTGCGCCTGGAGGACCTGCTCGCGATCCTGGACGCCGCTCCTCGCCGGGTCGGCCTGGTTGCCGAGGTCAAGCACGCCAGTGCCTTCGCCGCGGCGGGGTTCCCGATGGCCCCGCTCCTCGACGGCGTGCTCGGCGCCGCCGGGTGGCGCGGGGACGGCCGGTTGACGGTCGAGTCGTTCGAGAAGGGCGTCCTGCGCGAGGTCGCCGCGCTCGGCACGGGCGGGCGGCTGGTGTACCTCCAGGAGGCCCGTGGTGCGGCCGCCGACGAGGTCGCCTCCGTCGGGTCCGCCGCCCCGACGTACGCCGCCGAGCGGTCCGACGCCGCGCTGGCCCGACTCGCGACCGAGTTCGACGGCGTCAGCGTGGACCTGCCGACGCTGATGGCCGGTGTCGACTCCCGTGCCCTCGACGACCCCGGCCCCGTGCGGAGCGACGTCGTCGAGCGGGCCCACGCCGTCGGCCTGGCGGTGTACACGTGGACGCTCCGCCCGGAGAACCGGTTCCTGCCGGCGGTGCTCCGACGCGGTGGCGACCTGGCGGCGTACGGCGACTGGGAGCGGTGGTTCACATCGGTCGTCCGGACCGGTGTCGACGGCGTGTTCGCGGACCACGCGGACCTCGCGGTGCGCGCCCGATCGCTCGTCGCGGAACGAGCCTCCGGAGCCTGATCCCTGTCGGGGGTCGCGCCTAGACTGTCCCGGACATGACGATCGTGCTCGACCCCTTCGACTCGACGCCCGGCCGCACCGACGGTCCCGGCGCCGGTGACCGCGCGTACGAGGACCCGTTCACCGCGGGTCTGAACCCCCAGCAGAAGGAAGCCGTCGAGTACCGCGGTGAGTCGCTGCTGATCGTGGCGGGCGCCGGTTCGGGCAAGACGAGCGTGCTCACCCGGCGCATCGCGCTGCTCCTGGCGAACCGTGAAGCCTGGCCGTCGCAGATCCTCGCGATCACGTTCACGAACAAGGCCGCCGCCGAGATGCGTGAGCGGGTGCAGGCCCTGGTCGGGCAGGCGGCCGAGGGCATGTGGATCTCGACGTTCCACTCGGCGTGCGTGCGGATCCTCCGGCGCGAGGCCGAGCGGTTCGGGTTCCCGCAGTCGTTCACGATCTACGACTCCGCCGACTCGCGTGCGCTGCTCAAGCGGATCATCAAGGACCTCGAAGCGGACTCCCTCGGGCTGACCGTCGGTGCCGCGGCGTCGAAGATCTCGAAGCTCAAGAACGAGCTGCAGGACATCGACACCTACGCGCGCAACATCAACACGGACGACCCGCAAGAGGTCATGTTCACCGAGGTGTTCCGGCGGTACACGAGCGAGCTCCGCCGGGCCAACGCCTTCGACTTCGACGACCTCATCGGGCAGACCGTCTTCCTGTTCCGCGCCTTCCCGGAGATCGCCGCGCTCTACCAGCGCCGCTTCCGGTACGTCCTGGTGGACGAGTACCAGGACACGAACCACGCGCAGTACGCCCTCATCCGCGAGCTCACCCGTCCGGTGCCCGTGGAGCAGGTGGACAAGCTCGAGGACGCCGGTCAGCACGTCGAGCGGATGCGGGAGACCGACGGGTCGATCGCGCCGGCGTCGCTCACGGTCGTGGGTGACTCCGACCAGTCCATCTACGCCTTCCGCGGGGCGGACATCCGCAACATCGTCGAGTTCGAGCGGGACTTCCCGAACTCGAAGGTGATCCTGCTCGAGCAGAACTACCGCTCGACGCAGAACATCCTCGACGCCGCGAACGCCGTGATCGCGAACAACTTCGACCGGCAGGCGAAGAACCTGTTCACGGACGTCGGAGCGGGCGAGAAGATCGTCGGCTTCACCGGGTACACCGGCCACGACGAGGCGCAGTTCGTCGCCGACGAGATCCAGCGTCTGCACGAGGACGGCATGGACTACCGCGACATGGCGGTGTTCTACCGGACGAACTCGCAGACGCGTGCACTCGAGGAGATCTTCATCCGCGCCGCCATCCCGTACCGGGTGCTCGGCGGCACGAAGTTCTACGAGCGCGCCGAGATCAAGGACGCGATGGCGTACCTCATCACCGTCGCGAACCCCGTTGACCCGCTGTCGCTCCGCCGCATCCTCAACGTGCCGAAGCGCGGGATCGGTGCGGTCACCGAGACCGCGCTGCAGCGGTACGCCGACGAGCACGAGGTCTCGATGCGCGAGGCCCTGCGGCACGCCGACGAACTCGGCTTCGGGCCGAAGGTGCGCACGGCGATCACCTCGTTCGCCGGGCTCCTCGACGAGGTCTCCGCCAAGGCCGGGGAGCAGCCGGTGGTCGACACGTTGACGCAGCTGCTCGACGGCTCGGGTCTGCTCGAACAGCTGCGCAAGTCGCCGGACGCGCAGGACGCCGCCCGCGCGGACAACATCGACGAACTCGTCGCCGTGACGCGTGAGTTCCAGAAGAACAACCCCGAGGGGACGCTCTCGGACTTCCTGACCGAGGTCTCCCTGGTGGCCGCGGCGGACGAGCTCGACGACTCCTCGGGAACGGTGTCGCTCATGACCCTGCACACCGCGAAGGGCCTGGAGTACGACGCCGTGTTCCTGACCGGCGTGGAGGAGGACCTGCTCCCGCACCGGATGTCCGCGAACGAGCCGGGCGGCCCGTCCGAGGAACGCCGACTCTTCTACGTGGGCATCACCCGCGCGAAGAAGGTCCTGTTCCTGTCGCTCGCGATGACCCGGGCCCAGTTCGGCGACGTCAACGTGGCGATGCCGTCGCGCTTCCTGCAGGAGATCCCCGAGGGGCTCGTCGAGTGGAAGCAGTCGCCGGGCATGGCGAACAGCCGTGGCGGTACGCAGCCCCGGGCGCTCAACGCGAAGCGCGAGGGCGGGTTCGGCGGCGGCACCGGTGGTGGTGGCTACCGCGGCGGTGGCGGTTGGGGCGGCGGGTCCTACGACCGTGCGGCCGCTGCGGCGAAGACGAAGCCGAAGACGGAGTGGGCGAACCGGGTGTCCGGGCAGGTCCGCGACAACGGCGACATGGAGCTGGCTCCGGGCGATCGCATCTCGCACGTCGACTTCGGGCAGGGGACCGTCTCGGCGGTGACCGGTCAGGGCGCGAAGCGGATCGCGGAGATCGCGTTCGACAGCGCGGGGCGGAAGAAGCTGCTCATCAAGATCGCGCCGATCGAGAAGCTCTAGCCGACTCCTCAGCGGACCATCCGGGCGGCGAGGAGCGCGTTGTCGCCCAGCCGTTCGGTCTTCGTCGTGCCGTCACGGCGGAACCCGTTCCGGCGGTAGAACGCCTCTGCCCGGGGGTTGTCGTCGGCGATCCACAGGAACGCCGGAGCATCGCCGAGCACTGCGTCGAGGAGCAGTTGGCCAGCGCCGCCGCCGTGCATCGCGGCGAGGACGTAGATGCCGGTGAGCTCGACGTCCCGGACCGAGGGGTCATCGCGACCCGGACCCGCGGTGGCCCACCCGACGACGGCTCCGCCGTGCTCGGCGACCGCCACGCTCGTGCCGGCTGCGCTCGCGCCCGCGATCGTCCGCCGCCACCGTGTGGTGCGCGTGACGGGGTCGAGCGACGCCAGGAACGCCGCCGGCAGCAGGTGGGCGTACGCCTCGCGCCACGCCTGCACGTGCACGCCGGCGATGCCCGGCGCGTCCGCGTCGACGGCTGGTCGGACGGTGACCGGCTGTGCGTGCCCCATGCCCCGACCGTACCGGGAGCCCCGGCCCAGACGCATCCGAGGGTCACTCGCGTCCGCCACGCCCGGTGCCCCGGACGGGTGACAGAGGAAGCAGGTGAGGTTAGCCTCACCTAACATGAATCCGCTCGACACGACTCCGCTCGACCTGATCAGCCCCGAGACGGCGCAGCGCTACCGGCAGGCCGTGGGCGCGACCGTCGACCGACTCGCCGACCGCATCGCCGTCGCCGAGCTCCCGACGACCGACACCCCTGCCGCCGACCTGCACCAGCGGGTCGCCGCGATCGACCTCGACGGACCGGCACTCGGGACGGACCGTGCGCTCGCCGAACTCGATGACCTGTTCGTCCGCGAGGCCGTCTGGTTCCACACGCCCGGGTACCTCGCGCACCTCAACTGCCCGGTCGCCCTGCCCGCGGTCGCCGCGGAGGCCGTGCTCGCCGCCGTCAACCCCTCGGTCGACACGTGGGACCAGTCGCGCATCGGCACCGACATCGAGCGGCACGTGGTCGACTGGCTGGCCCGGCGGATCGGCTTCCCGGCGGGTGACGGGATCTTCACGTCGGGCGGTTCGCAGTCCAACCTGCAGGCCCTCCTCCTGGCGCGGGAGGCCGCGAGGGCCGCGTCTGCGACGGACACCTCTGCGACGGCCGCGTCCGCGACGGCTGCGTCCGCGACGCACGCCGTCGCCCCCGCGCTGGCCGACCTCGCCGTGTTCGCCACCGCGGAGACGCACTTCAGCGTGCGCAAGTCCGCCCGCCTGCTCGGCCTGCCCGACGCCGCGGTCGTCGACGTCGAGACCGACACCTCCGGCCGGATGCTCCCGTCCGCACTGGCCCTCGCTATCGCCGACGCCCGTGCCGACGGCCGCACCCCGATGGCCGTCGTCGCCACGGCCGGCACCACCGACCGTGGCGTCATCGACCCGCTCGCGCCGATCGCGGACGTCTGCGACCTCGAGGGCGTGTGGCTGCACGTCGACGCCGCCTACGGGTGCGGGCTGCTCGTGTCCCCGACGCGACGGCACCTGCTCGACGGCGTCGAGCGGGCCCGCAGCGTCACGACCGACCTGCACAAGTCCTTCTTCCAGCCGGTGTCGTCGAGCGTGCTCGTGGTGCGCGACCCGGCGGACCTGCGCCGGGCCTCCTGGCATGCCGACTACCTCAACCCGGAGGACGCGACCGAACCGAACCAGGTCGACAAGTCGCTGCAGACCACCCGCCGGTTCGACGCGCTGAAGCTCTGGGCGACGCTCCGGGCCTCCGGCGCCGACGCGATCGGCCGTGCCTTCGACGCGGTGGTCGACCTGGCGGTGGACGCGCACGCCCTCGTGCAGGCGCACCCCGACCTCGTCCTGGTCGCGCCGACGCAGCTCAGTACGGTCCTGTTCCGGTGGCAGCCCGCCGGGATGACCGACGACGAGGCGGACGCGCTGGTCGCCCCGCTCCGCGCCACCCTGCTCGCCGAGGGGCGGGTGCTCATCGCGAAGACCGTGGTCGACGGGCGGCCGTGCAACAAGCTGACCCTGCTCAACCCGGCGACGACGGCGGAGCAGATGCGGGCCTCCCTCGACCACGTGGTGGCCACGGCGGAGCGCCTGCGCGCGGCGTCGACCCGGCCGACCGTGACCGGTGGAGCGGCACGATGACCGCCGTCGACGCGACCGCCACGACCCGCGTGCACGACGTCGTCGGCATCGGCATCGGCCCGTTCAACCTCGGGCTCGCCTGCCTGACCGACCCGATCGACGACCTCGACGCCGTGTTCCTCGACGCGCGTGACGGCTTCGCCTGGCACCACGGCATGATGCTCGACGACGCGACGATCCAGGTGCCGTTCCTCGCCGACCTCGTCACGATGGCGGACCCGACCTCGCCGTTCTCGTTCCTGGCCTGGCTCAAGGAGACCGGTCGGCTCTACCCCTTCTACATCCGCGAGGACTTCCACCCCCTGCGCAGCGAGTACGACGCCTACTGCCGCTGGGCTGCCGACCGGCTCGACTCCCTCCGCTGGGGACGCCGGGTGGTCGGGGTCGAGCACGACGCCGAGCAGGACCTGTTCACCGTGCACGCCGAGACGGCGGACGGCCCGGAGACGTACCGGGCCCGGCACGTCGTGGTCGGCGTCGGCACCGAGCCGTCGGTGCCCGCCGCACTCCGCGACCTGGACGGCCCGGTGCTGCACTCGGCCGACTACCTGCCGAACCGGGACGCCCTCCGCATCGCCGGGTCCGTCGCGGTGATCGGCAGCGGCCAGTCCGCCGCCGAGGTCTACCGCGACCTCCTCGAGGGCATCCGCGACGGCGGGTACCGCCTGGACTGGATCACCCGGTCGCCGCGGTTCTTCCCGATGGAGGACACCAAGCTCACCCTCGAGATGACGAGTCCGGAGTACACCGACCACTTCCACGCGCTGCCCGAGGAGGTCCGGGACCGTCTCGGGCGCGAGCAGCGCGGGCTGTACAAGGGCATCAGCGCGGACCTGGTCAGCGAGGTCTACGACGCGCTGTACCGGATCAGCGCCAGGGGTCCGGTCCCGACGACGCTGCGCACCGAGACGAGCGTCACCGCCGCCAGGTGGGACCCCGACCACGCGGTGTACCGGCTGACCCTCCGACACGAGCAGCTCGGCGAGACGTACGAGCACGAGGTCGAGCGGCTGGTCCTCGCGACCGGCTACGCGCCCCGGCCACCGCGGTTCCTCGATCCCGTCGCGCACCTCGTGACGCGTGACTCCCGCGGCCGGTCCTCGGTCGCCCGGGACCACCACGTCGACACCCTCGGGGGCCGGATCTGGGTGCAGAACGCCGAGGAGCACACCCACGGCCTGACCGCACCGGACCTCGGCATGGGGGCGTGGCGGAACGCGTCGATCATCCGGTCCGTCACCGGGCGCGAGGTCTACGGCCTGGAGGCCCGGATCGCCTTCCAGGAGTTCGGTCTGCCCGCCTCGGTCCGCGCCGAGCGCGCGGGGCACGGCGAGCAAACGGTGCACGGGAAGCGCGCGGAGGTGCGCGAATGAGCGCGGTCCAGCACGACCGGACCGGTGTGGCGGAGGCGCTGCCGGGCCTCCTGTCCGTGGTGCCGGTGGACCCGGAGCGGGACGCCGCCCGCGTGCAGTCCTGGCTCGCGGCACCGCCGTCGTCGTGGTGGGGCATGCAGCACGTCGACGTCGACGGCGTCGCGACCTACCTCGGCGCGGTGCAGAGCGACCCGGCGCAGGACGGCTGGCTCGTGCTGCGTGACGGTGCCCCGTGCGCCTACGCCGAGACCTACGACCCGACAGCGGTCCTGCTCGTCGACGTCTGGGACGCCCGTCCCGGTGACGTCGGCATGCACCTGCTCGTCGCCCCGCCTCCCGTCGGTGGCCGGGTCCACGGACTCACCAGCGCCGTGATGCGCGCCGTGGTCGAGCACTGCCGGGACGCCCTCGGGGCCCGGCGCGTCGTCGTCGAACCGGACGTGCGGAACACGGCGGTGCAGACGAAGAACGCCGAGGTCGGGTTCCGTGCGCTCCGCGAGGTCGACGTGGACGGCAAGCGCGCGCTGCTCTCGGTGCTCGACACCGCATCGATCGGCATCCCCGACGACGACGGCCCGGCCGCGCACCTCCGGCCCGAGCACCTGGTGGTCGCGCAACGACACCTGGTGGCGAAGGCCGTCGCGGAGTTCACGCACGAACGACTCGTCACACCGCGGCCGGACGGCGACGGGTGGCTGCTCGACACCGGCGGCTCGCGCTACCGCTTCCGGGCACGGCAGCACCAGCTCGAGCACTGGTCCGTCGACGAGCGCACCCTGACGCGGGAGTCCGCCTCGGACGCCCCCGTGCCGCTGCCGCTCGACGCGCAGGAGCTGGTCCTCGAACTCCGCGAGGTGCTCGGGATACCGGACGCCCTGCTCGGAACGTACCTGGAGGAGGTCGCCTCGACGCTCGCCAGCGCCGCCGCCAAGCACCGCCGCGGGGGACCGTCGGCGCGACAGCTCGCCCGCGGCCGACGGGACGGGGACGTCGTCGCCGGGTTCCAGGACGTCGAGGCGGCGATGACCGAGGGGCACCCGGCATTCGTCGCGGCGAACGGGCGGATCGGGTTCGGGCTCGACGAGTACCGCGCCTACGCCCCCGAGTCCGGGGGACGGTTCCGCTACCGCTGGCTGGCCGCACGCCGGGAGCACACGCACCTGGCGCTCGCCGCGGACCGGACGGAGGCCGAGCACTGGTCCGCCGAGCTCGACCCGGACACCGTCGCGGGCTTCCGACGGACCCTCGCCCAGCGCGGCCTCGACCCGGACGACCACGTGTGGCTCCCCGTGCACCCCTGGCAGTGGCAGCACCGCATCGCCGTGACGTTCGCGCCCGACCTCGGCCGGCAGGACCTTGTCGACCTCGGTGAGGGACCGGACCTGTTCCAGCCGCAGCAGTCCATCCGCACCGCCTTCGACCGCAGCCACCCCGAGCGCTCGTACGTGAAGACGGCACTCGCGGTGCAGAACATGGGGTTCCTGCGGGGCATGTCCCCGGCGTACATGCGCTCGACCCCCGCGGTGAACGACTGGGTCGCGTCGCTCGTGGCGGCCGACACCACCCTGCGGGACGCCGGGTTCCGGGTGCTGCGCGAACACGCAGCGATCGGGTACACCGGCGACGCGTACCACCGCGTGGACGTCGCATCGTCGCAGCGGAAGATGCTCGCGGCGCTGTGGCGGGAGAGCCCGGTGCCACGGACGGCTCCCGGGGAGCGGCTCATGACGATGGCGGCACTGCTGCACCGGGACGCCGACGGGCGTGCGGTCGCAACCGAGCTCGTGCGGGCCTCCGGGCTGCACGCGGCGACGTGGGTGCGGCGCTTCCTCGACGCGTACCTGCGGCCGGTCGTGCACTGCCTGACCGTGCACGACCTGGCGTTCATGCCGCACGGCGAGAACCTGGTGCTCGTCGTCCGCGACGGTGCCGTGACCGGGGCGTTCATGAAGGACATCGGCGAGGAGGTCGTGGTCCTCGGGGAGCACGACGACCGTCCGGTGCCCGAGGACATCCGCCGCATCGTGCACCCGGTCGACGACGACGAGGCGGCGCTCGCCGTGTTCACCGACGTGTTCGACGGGGTGCTGCGCTTCCTGGCGGCGGTCCTCGACGACGACGGGGTCCTGCCCGGGGACCTCTTCTGGCGGCTCGCCGGCGAGTGCGTCGACCGGCACGCGGCGGAGCACCCGGACCGTCGGCGTCCGCTCGACCTGCGGGTGTCCACGTTCGAGCACTCGTGCCTCAACCGGCTGCAGCTGCGGAACACGCTGACGATGGTCGACCTGGCGGACCAGTCGTCCTCGCTCATCCGGGCGGGGGTGATGCGGAACCCCATCGGACGGGGCTGACCCGCCGCGTCACTGCGCGCCCCATCGGCGGTGCCGGGGCGGGGCGCCTCTGGCGGGCGCGGCGCTAGGGCTGGAGGCGGGTGGCCGACCAGTCGCCGTGGGCGCGCGCGTACTGCAGGCGGCGGTGCATCCGGTCGCGGCTGCCGTGCCAGAACTCGACGAGGTCGGGCTCGAGGCGCCACGCGACCCAGCCGGCCGGGCGCGGGACGTCGTCGTCGGACTCGTCGAGCAGCACGTTCGCGTCGTCGATGAGGTCCTGCAGCGTCCGTGGCTCGAGCACCGCGGACTGGTCGGCGACGGCCGTGGCGGCGCGCGACTTCGGCGACCGGTCGGCGAAGAGCGCGTCGGACTCCGCGTCGGAGAGCTGCACGGCGCGGCCCTCGAAGCGGAGCTGCTGCATCGTCTCGCGCCAGTACACCTGCAGGGCGGCGTGCGGGTTCTCCGCGAGTTGCCGTCCCTTCGGGCTGAGCGTCGAGGTGCCGAACACCAGGCCGCGGTCGTCGATCCGCTTGACGTCGACCGTCCGGGCACCGACGCGGCCGTCCGCACCCGCGGTGGCCAGCGTCATCGAGAGCGGCTCGGACACCTCGTGCTCGCCGGCCTGGCCGAGCCAGGTTCGGGCGAGGTCGAGGGGGTCCGCGGGCGGCGCGTCGAACTCGGGCAGGAGCAGGGAGTCGTCACCGGACAGGGAGGAGGACATGGCCCCACTCAACCGCGGTCCGCGTTCCGACGTCCAGGATCGCGGGGGACGCGGCGCCGCCGGGACGGACGGCTCAGGCCCGCGTGTGCCGGGCCGCGGTGCGGTGCATCGCGCGGAGCAGCATCGGCCCCGGCAGGCGCAGCAGGGCCCCGGGCAGGACGGTGCGGAGCGCCCGGAGCGCCGACAGGGTCCGCCGGTAGCGACGCTCCTCGCGCGGGCCCCACGCGAAGCCGTACGCGGTCCGGACCGGCTCCGGCAGCATCCCGACGGTGACGATCCGCTCGACGGGCATCGCGGCACGCACCCACCACGGGGCGGCGACCGGGTGCAGCAGGTCACGGACCACCCCGCGAGCCTCGTCGGTGACCTGCAGCCGGGCGAGCGTGTCGGCCCAGTACGTCTCGAACGCGGCCACCGAGCCCGGCCACCGGTCCGGCGGCACGCGGAGGGCGGTGGCGATCGGGGCGTAGGCACGGAGGACCGCTTCCGCGCGCTCGGCGTCGACGGGATCGCTGAGCAGCCGGTGGGTCAGGAGCGCGGAGTCGTACAGGGTCGCGGCCACCCAGAGCTGACGGTCGACGTCGTCCGCGCCCGCGACGGGCCGGTGCGCGTGGTGGACGAACGCGGCGGCGACGGCGGCGTCGTGCGGGGTCCCGACCACCACCGCGTACACGTACATCAGGGTGTGCGCGAGGCGCTGCTGCGGCCGTCGCGCGAAGTCCGAGTGTCGCCGGACCCCCGCCGCCACGACCGGGTCGGCGATCTGCAGCAGGATCGCGCGGCCGCCCGCCACGACGGGCGTGCTGTCGGCGAGGAACCGACGGAGCGCCGGATCACGGTCGCGACCACGTGGCCGGAGGGAGGCCCGGCACACGTCGTGCACCGGGCCTCCCGTCCGTCGACCGGTCACGGTCAGAGCGGCTTCGTGCCCAGGTCGCCGCCGAGGTCGGGACGGTCGTCGCCCTGCTCCCACAGGTCCGGCGAGCCCTCGCGCGGGGCGCCACCGGTGGGGCCGTCGTCGGTGCCGTCGCCGAGCTGCGGCTCGACGGTCTCGCCGGCGACGGCGTCGTTCGTCACGGTCTCGAGCGCCTCCTCGGCGGCGTCGGTCTCGTAGGCGCCCACGTACTCGCGGTCCACGTCGTCGGCGCGGCCCTCGTCGTCGGAGTCGCTGACGCCGTCGCTGAACTCGTCGCCTGGGGTGATGCCGGGGTCGGACATGTGTCGCTCCTGTCGATCGTGTTGCGTGCTCGTGCGTGGTGCCCGTCGCGTCGTACGTGCCCGGACCAGCCCACGGTTCCTTGCTACCCGGATGCCGGTGGGAACGTCCGTGGTGCCCGGGGGACGGCGTGACGCGGCCGGACGGGTGACGGTCGGACGTGCCGGTTCGCACGCCGTTCACCTACGGGTCACCGTCAGGTCATCCCCGCGGTGTCTACTGCCTGTGCTCGGGGGAGTGGAGCGCGGTCGCCGACGGGTGGTCGAGCGACCGCGCCTTCCCCCGGGGCACCGGGTCAGACGCGCTCGAGCAGGTGCCGCTCCGTCACGTCGGCGAGGGCCAGTGTGCGGTACCCGGCGGACTCGAAGAACACCGTCAATCGGTCGTCCTCGGTGCTCATCACGGTGCCGCGGCCCCACTCGGCGTGCTCCACCGGGGCGTCCGGCGGCCACTCGGCGTCGTGTGACCCGTCCGCTCCGTGCGCGTCGGCGTCGGTGGCCGTGCCCGACGAGCAGGTGTCGCAGTTGCCGCACGGCTCGGGCAGTTCGTCGCCGAAGTAGCCGAGCAGGAACTGCCGACGGCAGCCGTTCGTCTCGGCGAAGCGGCGCATCATCTCGATGCGGGACTCCTCCACCCGCTCCCGTTCCTTCGCGTGGGCCTTGGCGAGCTCGACAGCGGCGTCGGCGTCCACCGGTCCGTCCGCTGCTCGGCGGAGCCCGTCGGCATCGTCGGTCAGCGCTCCGGCGTCGACCAGGGCGTTCGCGACCCGGGCGGCGGTGCGGGCGGCGAGCCCGGAGTGCTCGGCGACCTCGGATCGGGGGAGGACGCCGTCGGCGGGGACGGCGTCGAACACGGCGCGCAGCGACGCGGGCCGGGGGGACCCGGAGGCGAAGAACCGGCGGAGCCCGAGGTCTTCGGAGCGGTAGTGCAGGGTCGCGAGGCCGACGTCGCCGTCACGTCCGGCACGGCCGACCTCCTGGTAGTACGCGTCGACCGACTCCGGCACGTCGGCGTGCACGACGAACCGCACGTCGGGCTTGTCGATGCCCATCCCGAAGGCGCTGGTCGCGACGACGACGTCGAGGTCCCCCTCGAGGAACTCGTGGTGCACGTGTTCGCGGTCCCGCACCCGGAGCCCCGCGTGGTACCCCTTCGCGCGGCGGCCGTGCTCCGTGAGCTCGTCGGCGTAGAGCATGGTCTCGGCGCGGGTGGCGACGTAGACGATCCCCGCGCCCTCGAGCCCGACCACCTGGGCGATGACGGCGTCGCGCTTCTCGTCGGCATCGCTGTGCCGCTGGACCTCGAAGCGCAGGTTCGGTCGGTCGAAACCCGTCGCGACGACGAGCGGGTCGCGCATCCCGAGCCGCTCGACGATCTCGTTGCGGACGGGCGTCGACCCGGTCGCCGTCATCGCGAGGACCGGAGGACGTCCGAGCCGTTCGACCACCTCGCCGAGCACCAGGTAGTCCGGGCGGAAGTCGTGGCCCCAGCTCGACACGCAGTGCGCCTCGTCGACCGTGACGAGGGCGACCCCGGCCTCGCGGAGCCGGTCGACGACCTCGTCCTTCGCGAGCTGCTCCGGGGCGAGGAAGACGTAACGGGCCTGGCCGGAGGCGACGGCCTCCCACGCGTCCTCGAGCTCACGGTGCGCCCGGGTGGCGTTGATGGTCACGGCCCTGGGCGCGTCCGGGTGGTCCTCGATGCCGACGACCTGGTCCTCCTGCAGGGCCACGAGGGGCGAGACCACGACGACGGGTCCGTCGAGCGCGAGGGCGGCGACCTGGTAGATCGCGGACTTGCCGGAGCCGGTCGGCATGAGGGCGAGCGCGTCGCGGCCCTCGAGGACGGCGTCGACCACGGTCTCCTGGGCGTCGCGGAGTTCCCAGCCGAAGACCTCGGCGGCACGGGTACGGAGTTCGTTCTGCACCCGATCGACGGTGCACGGAACGGCCTGGTCGGTCGCCCGGAGATCGCGTACCCCGGACGACAGGGCGGGGGTGGTGGCTGCGCGGGTGGTCCGCGTTCTCCACCGGGGCACCGCGCGTCCACCTGCCAGCGCTAGGCTCGGTCGCGGCCGTTGTCTCGACATCGAGCGACCCTCGATGTGGAGGCGCGACCGGACACCGATGCCGATCGCACGAACCGTGCGGGAAGAAGAACAGCGTGGATCTTTTCGAGTACCAGGCCAGGGACCTCTTCGAGTCCTACGGCGTCCCCGTCCTCCAGGGGATCATCGCCGACACCCCCGAGCAGGCGAAGGCGGCGGCCGAGCAGATCGGCGGTCTCGTGGTCGTCAAGGCGCAGGTGAAGGTCGGTGGCCGTGGCAAGGCCGGCGGCGTCAAGGTCGCGAAGACCCCGGACGAGGCCTTCACGCACGCGCAGGCGATCCTCGGGCTCGACATCAAGGGCCACACCGTGCAGCGCGTGATGGTGGCGCAGGGTGCGGACATCGCCGAGGAGTTCTACTTCTCGGTGCTGCTCGACCGGGCGAACCGCTCCTACCTGTCGCTCACCAGCGTCGAGGGCGGCATGGAGATCGAGCAGCTCGCGGTGGAGAAGCCCGAAGCGCTGGCCCGGGTCGAGGTGAACCCGCTGACCGGCATCAACCAGGAGGCCGGCGAGGCCATCGCACGCCAGGCCGGGTTCCCGGAGGAGCTCGTCGAGCAGGTCGCCGGCGTCTTCGTGAAGCTCTACGACGTCTTCGCGGGCGAGGACGCCACCCTGGTCGAGGTCAACCCCCTCGTGCGCACGGGCGACGGTCAGATCCTGGCCCTCGACGGCAAGGTCTCCCTCGACGAGAACGCCGACTTCCGCCACGAGGGCCACCAGGCGCTCGAGGACACCGCCAGCGAGGACCCGCTCGAGGCCAAGGCGAAGGCCCACGGCCTGAACTACGTCAAGCTCGACGGCCAGGTCGGCGTCATCGGCAACGGCGCCGGGCTCGTCATGTCGACGCTCGACGTCGTCGCCTACGCCGGTGAGCGCCACGACGGGGTCAAGCCCGCGAACTTCCTCGACATCGGCGGCGGCGCCTCGGCCGAGGTCATGGCCAACGGCCTCGACGTCATCCTCGGCGACCCGCAGGTGAAGAGCGTCTTCGTCAACGTCTTCGGCGGCATCACCGCCTGCGACGCCGTCGCGAACGGCATCGTCGCCGCGCTCGGCATCCTCGGCGACGCGGCCACCAAGCCGCTCGTCGTCCGCCTCGACGGCAACAACGTGGAAGAAGGTCGCCGGATCCTGGCGGAGGCAGCGCACCCGCTCGTCACCGTCGCCGAGACCATGGACGATGCGGCCGAGAAGGCCGCCGAGCTCGCCGCGGCCGCGGCGTAAGGAGCACCAGAGCAATGTCGATCTTCCTCAACAAGGACTCCAAGGTCATCGTCCAGGGCATCACCGGCGGCGAGGGCACGAAGCACACCGCACTCATGCTCAAGGCCGGCACGAACGTCGTCGGCGGCGTCAACGCCCGCAAGGCCGGCACGACCGTCACCCACGGCGACGTCGAACTCCCCGTGTTCGGATCGGTGCGCGAGGCCATCGACACCACCGGTGCCGACGTCTCGATCGTCTTCGTCCCGCCGGCGTTCGCGAAGGACGCCGTGATGGAGGCGATCGACGCCGAGATCCCCCTCGTCGTCGTCATCACCGAAGGCATCCCGGTGCAGGACGCCGCCGCGTTCTGGGCGCACGCCAAGGCCCTGGGCGGGAAGACCCGCATCATCGGGCCGAACTGCCCGGGCATCATCACCCCGGGGGAGTCGCTCGTCGGCATCACCCCCGCGACGATCACCGGCAAGGGCCCGATCGGCCTCGTGTCGAAGTCGGGCACCCTGACCTACCAGATGATGTACGAGCTGCGGGACCTGGGCTTCTCGACCGCCATCGGCATCGGCGGCGACCCGGTCATCGGCACGACGCACATCGACGCGCTCGCCGCGTTCGAGGCCGACCCGGAGACCGAGGCCATCGTGATGATCGGCGAGATCGGCGGCGACGCCGAGGAGCGCGCGGCCGACTTCATCAAGGCCAACGTCACGAAGCCGGTCGTCGGGTACGTCGCGGGCTTCACCGCCCCCGAGGGCAAGACGATGGGCCACGCCGGCGCGATCGTGTCCGGCTCCGCCGGCACCGCCGAGGCGAAGAAGCAGGCGCTCGAAGCGGCCGGCGTCAAGGTCGGCAAGACGCCGTCCGAGACGGCCGCGCTGCTGCGCGAGGTCATCGCCGCGCGCTGACGGCGGCACCTGTCGGACGGGAGGCTCGGTGCGGGACCCGCGCCGAGCCTCCCGTCGTGCGCGGGGTCGGGCACGTATCCTCGCTGCGATGAACCGCCTCGGAACCGCCCTCCTCGCCGTGATCGAAGCGATCGTGACGGTGGGCGTCGGCGTGGGCATCGCCCTGGTGCCGCTCACCCTGCTGTGGGCGTTCGAGTACGGCCTCCAGGTCGACTGGAGCGTCTTCTGGACCGCTGCCGGGAACGTCTGGCTCATCGGC